>VTTJ01000002.1:0-322055 GCA_008364785.1 Bacillus sp. BGMRC 2118
TATTTCAAAGGGGATGAAATCCTGCGAATAAGTGAGCATTTAAGAGATAATCATAACAAACTGAGGGAGTTGAAGAAAGAATATAAAAAATTATTAGGATTGTCTTAGGGGAGAATTTGGTGATTAATAAATATAAAGTGACTTCATTATTACTACTAAGTGAATCTATAATATTAATAATCATTATGTTTGCTGATATTTTAATAACCTTTAATAAATACATACAGTATCCAGAATGTTAGGACCATTTTCAACACATATAATATATAAATTCGCTACTTATGGTTTACCAGTAATTATAGGATTCACATTATGTTACATACTTAATTTATAGGCAAAAACACGCAGCAAATAAATAAACTAAAGCAACAACTTTAAGGAATTTCTCAACTTAAAGAAAAGTTAGTAAAAGAAGGATTAAGGGTATGCTTTACCACAGAAATCGTTTTATTATTTATTTTAATATATTTAATAATAACAGAGCCAACTACTGTAGTTGGCTCTATTCAGTTTATTATAAGGTAAATGTCAAAAGAGTAACAAAAAAGAAAATTTTTAGAATTTTTGTAGATTTTTGTAAAAATATACATTAATATAGACATGTCTATAGATTATTTACATATCGATATTAAATAGTAAGTAAAAGTATAAAGAGAAATGGAGAAATATTGAAAAGCAATTATCCATAAAAATTGTGGTATTTTTCCGTTTATAACTTAGGAGGATAATTAATGAAGAAAAAATTGTTTTTTCCTATTCTATTTAGCTTATCGCTAACAGTTACACCTCCAATTGCTGATGCAGAAGGTGAAGCAGCTATTGGTACTGGCACTGTTCAACAGGAAATTAACACACAAATTTATGAAATAGATAGTTTACTAGCTGAATCTAAACAATTGACAACATCTGGAACTCCAACTGGTGATGGAGTCAGTAGTAACTTTGATCCAAAGGTAAGTGCTGCGAGACAAGAGTTTATTAACGATGTTAACAACGTTCATGTTAATGTTGAAAATTATTTTACATCCTTGGATACAGAAGAATACTATAATACCCCTGAATTTCAAGAACTAATTAATAAATTAGATATGTTAGACCTTGAAGCAAATAAACAAAGTAATCAACAAAATTATAGAGATTATAGAGTTACTAGTGTTAGTGATCCTGATGCTGCAACAAGTACATCTAGTGTTAGTGATCCTGATGCTGCAACAAGTACTTCTACTAAGACATGGCGTTATGGTGACATTTTATTTTATGGAATTGGAAATTTAAGCGCAGCTAGTGAAACATCTTTCACCGGACACACAGCTGTTTTATCTACTACTAGTTATTATGTCACTGAGGCATCAAAGACTAGAAGTAATGGAGCAAAAGTATATCATTGGAACAGAACTAATTTGTGGCAAGGTGCAAGTGGCATTAAACAATACAAAGTAACTAATATCTGGGGTACACCTGCAACTACTACTGAACGAAGAAATGCAGTTGAATTTGGATTAAAGCAAGTAGGTGATCCATATGCACTAAAAACAACCATATTTTCTGATGATGCATGGTACTGTTCAAAGCTTACGATGAGACAATGGTACTCGGCAGGATATGATTTAAGAGGCGCTAGAGGATTAACTTGGAGTGGTTATTTACTTGTTATACCAAATGATATTCAAATAGATGCAAATACTCGCCTCCATAAAGATTGGGGTACAACAACTCCGGGTTTATCTTAGAATAATTCAAGCTTAGTGAATAAATTAAATTAGCAGAATTAACCTTTAAATATTAAGGGTTAATTCTTATCTTTCGATGGTCTAACTTATAATGGAGGCTTTATGAAAAGGAACTTAACCTATATTACACTTACAATTTTAATTCTAATTACAATAACTACAATATTTGGATTCTCTTCAAATAAAATAAACAAAAATAATGATTTAGAGAAGATTGTAATTTCCGGCATTGAAAATTTCAAACCAACTAAAGAAAATAATAAGGATAGATACTTATTATTTTATCCCTCTGATAAAAGGACCTCTCAAAAATTTACTATTGTTAAAGAAGTATCAACATCCGGAAATATAATAAAAGAGTATGAGATTCATGACGATGAATTTAGAAGAATGACTTTACATCAAAAACCTAACGAACTAGGTAATTTATATATTTCTCTTTTCGGAGAAGCTGTAATCGAAAATTGGTATTATAAATATGATTTAAGAGAAAGATTATTTAAAAAAGTTAGCTTAGATTATTTTAAGTTTGATGTAGGTGTTGACCATATAAAACATTATGGAAAAGATGTCTTATTTCAGAATTTAGTTTCTCATAAAACAGGTGATCAAAACTTCGACCCGAATACAGGTAATTTTAATATGTCAATATCAGATTACGATACAAAAAAAAGTTTTGAGACAGAATATGGATATGCTCCAAACTGGACACCACTTTTACAATTAAACAATAGGATAATTTACTCTGGAAGTGGTCAAGTAAATGAAGAAGGTATTCCTGAAAACGCATTTGTCGGATTAATAAATACTGAAAATAATGAAGTAGAATATACTAAGTTTGATAATAAGTCAATTGAGTACTACCCTGTATACTCCAATTCAAATTATGCTTATATAATAGGAGATGAAGGAAAATTATTCGTATTAGATAAGGAATTTAAATATAAAACTTATGATGTATTTAAAGGGCTACCAAAACAGGATTATTATTATATAAATAATGGAACCCTTTTATTAAATGAAGATACCGCATTACATTTTCTATTTGATGATGAGAAGGGCACTTCACTTGGATTGCTAAAGTTTGGAGATAATCCAACTTTTTCATTACTAGATATGGATTATATAAAACCAGAAATGTCGTATCGAATTTTATACCAAGATATCGTTAATAACGAAATATTTCTTATTGAATCGAATGAAGAGAGTAATGGTCATTTACTGATATTAGATAACAAGAATTTTAATTTGAAAAAAAAGATACCAATTAATCAAAATCATTTGTTAGATTTTGTTATAAAATTATAATTTATTAATCAATAGATTTAATTTATATTCAAGGGATGTTCCTGCTATGAACATTCCTATATTTTTTATTTTTAGAATTAATAATTGATTTCATTTCCTGTTTAATAAAGTTTAAGGAATACTGCGATTAAGTGTTGGTTTTATCATAAAACTGATAAGAATATTGACAAGTAACTTTTTTTTACATCATTTTGTGAAGTATTTCACTTAAACTAACGGGGGCGTTTGTTCAATAAGAAGAAAGTAAACTAAAGAAAGATAGAGTACGATTAGAATACAAATGATAGGAAAAACTTCAATATAGTAAGAAAAGGATCGACGAGTACAGGGGAGTATTCCTGCTCATCGATCCTTTTATGGTTACAGTTAGTAATAACTAGTTATTGTGTAGTTCTAGTCTTTTCTATAAATCTTATTTATCTTCATTGTCTGTAGAAGAAGAAGCTTCCTCAGCAGCAGCCACTTCATTGTTCATCGATTCAACGTGGTTTTCGGAAGGAACAGCGACCTTTTCCTCACGAATAATTGTATGTGTATTTCCTCTGTTTACTGCATCTGTAAGTAATTTAGTCACATCCAGGCCAGTCATTTCTTTGAGCGGCTCTTGGATTTGAGCCATTGTTTGAGTGATGGATTTTCCAAATGAACTTACACCTTTTCCATCACCTGTATCGATAATTTTCACGGATTCAATATTTGATAGAGGTGCTGCAATTTCCCGAGCATATAAAGGTAACATTTCAATAAGCTTTTCAATAATGATGACTTCTCCATGTTCAGCGATTGCTTGAGCTAGTAATCTCTTCGCTTCCGCTTCGGCTTTACCTTTACGTTCAATTACTTCAGCCTCAACTAAACCTTCTTTACGCTTAATTTCTGCTTTTGTATCACCATCAATTTTTGCTTTATTTGCTTCCGCTTCCGCTTTTTTCGTTGTTTCATAATAATCTGCATCCGCTTTTGCTTTTCTAACCTTTGCTTCTTCTTCTTCAAGTTTAACCTGGCGTTCACGCTCTAAATGCTTTATACGCAGTTCTTCTTCTTTGCGTTGAGCTTCTAATTTTAGCGTTTCTTCCTGTACTTTTTTATCCAGAATCGTTTTCTCTAAGGCGTAGGCCTGTTCTGATTTTGCTCTAGCTCGTTCTGTTTCTTCCTTATTTGCCGCTTCCTTCAGATCCACTTCTTTTCTCGTTTCGGATATTTCAATTTGGCGTTGGTATTCTTGTTCTTTCGCCTCTTTATCTGCTTCAGCACGTTTGATACGCGTAATCTTATCAGACTCTGCTTCTGCTGTTTCAGCTAATTGACGTACATGTGCAATTCGAGGACGCCCAAGATTCTCCAAGTAGCCATTCGTTTCATCAGCATCACGAAGGTCAGTGAGTCCTAATGAGGTAATTTTGAAACCCATTTCATCTAGCTGCTTTTGAGCAATTTTCTGAACATCTGCATTAAATTTTTCTCGGTCTTCATTAATTTCCTCAACTGTTAATTTAGATAAGATAGCTCGAAGATTCGCATTTAAGACTTCCGAAATTTCACTTTCAATTTCATTTTGCTTCTTTCCTAGAAATTGTTCTGCATAAATCGCAATTCCTTTAAGTGTATCTGCTACTTTTACCATGGCTACAGCATCTGCCACAATCGGAACACCTCCAGAAGTGTATACACGAGGTGTAGTTAACTTTAGCTGGAAGGATGTCAAATCAACAGGAGTGTGTGTTTGATGCATGCGTAGTAAATGTCCGCCACCTCTAATAATTTTCATTGAACGGCCTTCTTCATCGGTGAAAATATTTGTTTCTTTATCTGGGTTTCCTAGCTTAGGTCCTGCAATAATCAGTGCTTGGTTTGATTTAGCAGTCTTGTAGCGAAGCTTCATGTAAAACCACCAGAAAATCCCCCCAATCCCAGCTAAAACAAGTACTGGAATAAGAAACATTAAAAATTTTAATAACTCCATAATCATTCTCCTCTCTAAAAATAAAGAATATTACAAATAATAAAAACAGATAGCTCCATTATTACATATAAAGGAAGATTTGAATATTGTTTAGACGCTTGCAAGCTCTATATGTGTATTACGAAACAATTGAAAAAAAGTTTCAATCGTCTATATGTCCATAAAAAAAAGAAAGGTTAAGTAACCTTCCTTAAGCCTTTCCCTTCGATAATATCTTGAATACCTTCTTCACAAACACCGTAGGATCGCCATGAACAAGTCTCACACACTGTCTGAATATCAGAAGGAACAACAGATTTTCGTATATGAGCCTCGATGTCTTCCCATGCAATAATTTGTCCAATTTCAAGTCCGATTCGTTGAAGAATGATGGCATCTCGCTCAAAAATGTTCTCATCTAGACAGTGATATTCTCCAGAGTTTGGGTACTTTTCACATAACTGGTCAGGACCTTTTACCAACTGTACTTTTAACTTTGGGTTTTCTCTTAACTTTTGGTGGATATGAGTCATATTCTCGACGTACTCCTCAGAATAACCCATTCCTCGATAGCCTAAAAGGCAAAAAAGATGATGACCTCGAAGCTTATACATAACATCCTCCAATCTAAATCATTCTTAATGTAAACCTTGCTTGTATAACAGTTAACAATCTATCACTAATTTTAACACACCATGTATGAAAACTAGAATAGTAGAAGAAGTCTTAGGGCCCTTTTTTTATCATTCAGCATTTATTCGTTGACAAAAATTAGTTAGGACTATAAATTTTGTATTAAGGAAACTTTTTGTTGTTTGTGCATAAGTTGTTTGTATAGGAAAATGACTTTTTTTTAATTTAAAAGTTGCGCTAGGTAAAAACTTGTTTCCTAGGACAAATGAGGAGGTAAGAGATGATGAAAATGTTTTGTAGCTTTTTAATCTTGTTTGGTTTGATTATTACAGGGTGTTCATCACCTACTGTTACAGAGGAAGAAAAGGATGTAATTACGGTAACGACCACAACAGGACAAATCAAAGATGCTGTTATGAATGTTGGGGGAGAGCATGTTGAAGTGGAGTCATTAATGGGGCCGGGAGTGGATCCCCATCTTTATCAAGCATCACAAGGAGATATCCGTAAACTTACGGAGGCTGAGATTATTTTCTATAACGGACTTCATTTAGAAGGGAAAATGGGTGAAATCTTTGAAAAGATGTCTAAAGATAAACCAACAGTACCAATAGGTGAAAGAATTCCAAAAGACAATTTAATTGCAGGGGACTCAGGCTATTCTGATCCACATATATGGTTTGATATTGATCATTGGATTCTAGTAGTGGAAGCAATTGAGGAAGAGTTATCTGAGCTGTCACCAGAGCATGAAGAACAATTTAAGAAAAATGCTACAAATTATATTGAGGAACTAAAGGAACTGAAGCAATATGCTACTGACCAAATGAACTCCATTCCAAGTGAACAAAAGATCCTAGTCACAGCACATGATGCATTTGCTTATTTCGGAAATGCATACTCCATGGAAGTGAGAGGACTTCAAGGTCTTAGCACTGATTCAGAATATGGATTGAAAGACGTACAGGACTTAGTGGATTTACTTGTAGACCGACAAATCAAATC
This sequence comes from Bacillus sp. BGMRC 2118, assembly GCA_008364785.1. GTDB lineage: Bacteria > Bacillota > Bacilli > Bacillales > SA4 > Bacillus_BS. The sequence goes on from VTTJ01000002.1 coordinate 6,619, forward strand.
AGTATTTATTGAAACGAGTATCTCGGAACGTTCGATTCAGGCAATTGTTGAAGGTGCCATGAAAAAAGGGCACACAGTTCGGATTGGTGGAGAGTTGTTCAGTGATGCAATGGGGGATAGTGGAACAGAAGAAGGCACGTATATAGGGATGTATAAACATAACGTTGATACGATTGTTGAAGCATTGAAGTAGGAGGAGACAGAATGGAACCAATTAAAGTTGAAAATGTAACAGTTGCTTATAGAAAAAAGCCAGTATTACAGGATATTAGCTTTACTGTACCTGAAGGAAAGTTAATTGGAATTATTGGTCCAAATGGAGCGGGGAAATCAACATTGATTAAGGCAATGCTAGGATTAGTCCCGAAGGCATCAGGAATGGTATCCATCTATGATAAACCATATTCAAAGCAACGGAAGCTAGTTGGTTATGTTCCTCAAAGAGGGTCAGTGGATTGGGATTTTCCGACAAACTCTTTAGATGTTGTGTTAATGGGGAGATATGGTCATATTGGATGGTTCAAAAGACCAAGCAAAAAGGATGTGGAATTTGCACTAGAATGTCTGGATAAAGTCGGGATGAAAGAGTATGCAAACAGACAAATTAGTCAGTTATCGGGTGGGCAGCAGCAGCGAGTCTTTTTAGCTCGCGCTCTTGCTCAAGATGCAACCGTATACTTGATGGATGAACCGTTTGTCGGTGTAGATGCAGCTACAGAAAAGGCAATTATCTCATTATTAAATGAACTCAAGGCACAAGGGAAAACCGTATTAGTTGTTCACCATGATTTACAAACGGTGAAAGAATACTTTGATTGGGTATTGCTCTTAAATCTACGAAAAATTGCGATTGGTCCTACTGAGGAAGTATTCACGGTCGATCATTTGCAAAAGACATACGGTGGTAGACTAGCATTTTTAGATCAAACGATAGGTTAGAGAGGAGGGAGTAAACCATGTTAGACACGTTACTTTCTTTACTACAAGATTCAAATACTCAATGGGTGCTCCTCGGTACAATGTTACTAGGGCTGGCAAGTGGTGTGTTAGGTAGTTTTGCATTATTAAAGAAACAAAGTTTACTAGGAGATGCAATGGCTCACGCAGCACTTCCAGGAATTTGCTTGGCATTTCTTTTGACAGGAGAAAAATCAATACTCTCCTTTATGATAGGTGCCGCTGTGTTAGGGTATCTTGCCAGTTTTTTTATTACAATGATTACGAAGCATTCCCGAATAAAAGAAGATACAGCCATTGGACTTGTGTTGTCAGTCTTTTTTGGAATCGGTATTGTCCTTCTAACATACATTGCTGGTTTAAATAACGGTAATCAAACAGGATTGAATGATTTCATATTTGGGCAGGCTGCTTCTTTGGTTGGAGCAGATGTAACGATGATGATGGCCATCTCTGGGGTATTACTCATTACTACGTTTCTATTATTTAAAGAGTTAAAGCTCGTGACGTTCGACGTACAATTTGCACAAGGAATTGGTTTGCCTGTCAGTTTGTTAAATGGCCTATTGATGCTGTTAATTGTAAGTAGCGTTGTTATTGGCTTACAGGCAGTTGGAGTTGTGTTGATGTCTGCAATGCTCATTACTCCTGCCATTAGTGCGAGATACTGGACGGATCGGTTAGACATCATGGTTATTATTTCAGGAAGCATTGGGGCCATATCAGGAATAGTAGGAACATTGTTAAGTACAGTTGCAAACGGTATGCCAACGGGTCCACTTATTATCATATCGGCAACCTTTATTTTTCTCATCTCTCTTATTTTCTCACCGAAAAGAGGATTAGTAACAAAAGCATGGAGATATTACAAGCTACGAAAATTGACCGAGAAACAACACCTGCTACAAGAGATTTACGAGGCTATAGAGGGGACTGGTCAGGACAGTATTATTCACCTATCCCAAATAGGTGGAAAGAAAAGGATAATATCGTATTTGATTCAAAAGGGATTGCTTATTCCTGTAAAGGATGACTCTATTAAACTGACGAATGCAGGATTAACTGAAGCATATGAAATTGTACTAAATAATCGATTGATGGAAGTGTATTTGATGAATGAAATGAAGTTTGCCCACCTTCAAATCCCAGAAAATCAAACTCTATCATTTTTGTCTTTACCTAAAAAAGAACAAAATGAGTTAGTAAACTTACTGTCCCACTATGACAGAAGTCCAAAACTACAGCCCATTCATAACAGGTACTTTAATGGAGGTGTTCATCATGAGTTATGATATTTGGATTATCGCAACAGGTGCTCTTGTAGGTATCTCTTGCGGTATGGTGGGATGCTTCTTACTACTAAGAAAAATGGCAATGCTTGCTGATGCAATAAGCCATACTGTTTTACTTGGAATTGTCAGTGCTTTTCTTGTTAGTCATTCATTATCAGGAATCTCCATGCTAATTGGGGCATTAATTGTCGGGTTATTAACAGCTTATTTTGTACAATTACTGGATCAAAGTGGTGTTCAAACAGATGCAGCTATTGGGGTTGTCTTCACTTCCCTGTTCGCCCTGGGAGTCATTTTAATATCTCTTTTCGCTGATCAAGTTCATATTGATGCTGATCATGCGTTAATGGGGGAAATTGCCTTTGTTCCATGGGATACAATCATGGTATTTGGTTATTTGATACCAAAAGCAGTTCTTTTATTAAGTAGTGTGTTCATGTTGAATCTATTCTTAATATTGTTATTTTACAAAGAACTTAAGCTATGTTCATTTGATGCACAAATGGCCATAGCCCTAGGCATTCCAGTAATGGCTATACACTATCTATTAATGGGGATGGTCTCTTTATCAACAGTCGCATCCTTTGATGCAGTTGGAGCTATTTTAGTTGTAGCTATGCTGATTGCTCCAGGTGCGACAGCGTACCTTTTAACAGATAAATTGAATGTCATGCTCATGATTAGTGGGGTAGTTGGGTTAGCATCAGCCATTGGTGGTTATTATATTGCTTATCTACTCAATGTATCCATTGCCGGGTCAATGGCAATGACTGCTGGAATCTTATTTTCTGTAACGTTTCTCTTTTCGCCAACTCATGGAATGGTCGCAAAATGGCTTAATCAACACAAATTAAAAAATCATCTCGAAGGATAAAATCTTATAGGTTTTATCCTTTTTTACATGTATGTAACAGTTGTTACAAGGTATTTTATTAATTTTATTTAAGCTGATTTATATAAGCTCATGCAGGCTTCATCACGGGCAAAAAAATACCCATAGATAGAAAGTAACTAGATCACATTTCGTGTGCGATAGTCGGTACACCATTGCATTTAAAAGAGCTAATTAATCAGTATCTCCCTCCTCTTTTTAGTCGGAAATCACCAAGATGTAAAGAAGGTGTAACCTTTGAGATCATCACTTTTAGTAAACTATTTATAAGGGAAAAAGGAGGGGACATATGCAACCGTCAATCTTATGTGATGAAGACCTATTGGACATGTTAGATGATCTACTTCGAGAGCCAAAGCCGTTTTGGGAAAGCTTTTATGAAGATCGGACGAAGAAGATTCCATTTTTTCAAGTAAAGGGTCCTGATGAAAATTTAGTAGACTATTTTGATAGAGGATTCGAACCAAGAAAAGCTTTAGACTTAGGATGTGGACCAGGGAGAAATGCCATTTATATGGCTAAAAAAGGCTGTCAAGTGGATGCAATAGACATCTCTGAAAAAGCAATTGAGTGGGTAAATGAACGAGCTATGGAAGAAGATGTAGAGATTAACTTATACTGTGATTCCGTATTCAATTTTGAATTCGAGGAACAATCTTATGACTTTATTTATGACTCAGGTTTATTTCATCACCTAGCACCTCATCGCCGATTAACGTATATAAAGATACTGAAAAAGGCTCTAAAGAAAGATGGAAAATTCGGACTTGTGTGCTTCAATACAGATGGGGCACTGCCTACACCGGATTGGCAAGTATATAAGGAACGTAGTTTAAAAGGTGGTATCGGCTATACAGAGAAGAGGTTAAGACAAGTATTTGAACAAGATTTCACCTTTATTGAATGTAGAAAAATGAAAAATATCACTCAACCATCTGAGCAATTTGGATTTGAATTTTTATGGACTGCCTTGATGGAAAAGAAGGGAATATAGGTGTTAGAAGAAATAGTAAGGAAATTAATAGAAAAGGGGAATTCATATGGGGAATAATCGGAGACATTAACAAAGGGTCAATGGATTATCCTCATGGAACGAAAGATAATGGAGCAATGGTAGCTAGAGAAAAAATGGAGTTTGAAACAGTTTTATCTCGCATATGTAGTAGATCCACCAGGTATTGGATTTGAACTTCCCTGAATACAAATAACTCTCATACGATTGGGGATAATAGACGTAAAAAAGACTTGAGGATGATGGGAATGAGAAATTGTGTAATTCTACTTTTCATTACGGGTATACTGTCTTCCGGTATGATCGTACATGCTGAAACAGAAGATTTACCAGTACCTTTTGAAGTGATGTATCCTGAAGTGGGATATACATCCATTGATAAGGCGGTTAGTGAATTCGAGAAGTATACGAAGGCAGAAGTCCAAATACCCACGCGATTACCACCGATTTCTTTTACTCATGCTTATGGCCGGTTTTCAAACATAAACGATGGAATGAATGTGTCCTTAGAGATTAAATACATTCATGATGCGAAACAGGAAAATCATTTTAAAATGGATATCCGCCCACTAAAAAATAAAATCCAGTTTAGAGATACACTTATTTTGAATACATATGTACTGAAAAATGGGAATAAGGCTGAGTATATTTCACATACTCATTTTAATATGCTTGTCTTTGAACAAGACGATTGGCAATATATATTGAGTGTAGATAAACGAATTGCAGAAGAAATTAACGGAGATGTGTTAACATCCATTGCAAATTCAATTGATGCATCAGAGGGAAATAAGAAATCACATTAAGTTTAGGACTCCTTTTTTAAAGGGTCCCATTTTTTTTTACATAACCCCCAATTCAAAATTTTTATGAAACTAAGAAAATTTTACTATTTTCTACAAATTATTTAAGGTATTATTAATAAGGGATTTATGAAAGCCTTTACATTTTTGAGGGGGAAAGAACTATGACACATGTTCGTACACTAAATTTAAAAAATTATACGTATGGTAACAGCAATGAACGTAAAATATTTGCTGAAGAATTCGTTGCTGGCTTAAAGGAAACAGGATTTATTATTCTAGAAGGGCACGGCGTCGATCCAAATCTAATTGAAAAGAATTACGAGATTTGGCAAAAATTCTTTGCTTTAGATACTGAAACAAAGAAAAAGTATGAAAGTGTTCTTGGGGGAGCACGTGGGTACACAGGCTTTGGGAAAGAGCATGCGAAAAACCGTACTGTTGGTGATCTAAAAGAATTTTTCCATGTTGGACAAGAGCTACCAGTTGGACACCCACTTTCTGGTGAATACCCAGAAAATTTATGGCCGGAAGAAGTAGAAGATATGCGTAAGCTTGCATTGAACTTTTATCGCGGACTTGAGCGTGTAGCAAATAATATGCTTGAAGCACTTGCTCTCGAGATGGATTTACGTTTAAATTTCTTCTCAGATATGATTAAAGACGGAAACAGCATTTTACGTGCAATTCACTACCCTGCTTTAGACGAATCAATGGACCCTAATGCGATTCGTGCAGGTGAGCATGAAGATATCAACTTAATTACTTTACTAGTTGAATCAACAGCATCTGGACTTCAACTACTGACTCGTGATGGTGAGTGGATTGATGTTAAAGCGGAAAAAGGACAAATTATAGTAGATGCTGGAGATATGCTATCAAGAATTACAAACGAAGTAATCCCTGCTACAACACACCGTGTAGTGAATCCAAAAGGTGAGAACACTTCACGTTACTCAATGCCATTCTTTGTACATCCATATAGCAGTTATTTACTGGAAACGATTCCTTCATGTATTTCTGAAGAAAATCCAGAGAAATATCCTGCCATCACAGCAGGCGATTTCTTATATGAGCGTCTAGTTGAAATTGGATTAATTAAAAAATAATTTAAAAAACCATCATTTTTCATTATGAAATCTGATGGTTTTTTCATAGCTGAAAGGAAAGTTCGGTTAAAGTGCCGAAAAATATGTAATAACGAGGCAAATGATTTATAATAGTATGGTATATTGTAGTTAATTACTTTACTTACGTTATGTTTATAATAATCTTTAAAATATAGAGGTGTGGAATATGCAGAAAGCAACAGATGATAACAAGGTGGGCACAGTTTATAGTCGTACGAACCCATACCAGGCAAAGGTGTTAAAAAAGAAAAATTTAAATAAGAACGGTTCTAATAAAGAAACTCTCCATATTGAATTATCGCTGCAGGAATCAGGACTTACGTATGATTCAGGAGATTGTCTTGGTATCCTTCCAGAAAATGATCCTGAGTTAGTTGCATTACTTATTACTGAAATGAATTGGGATGAGACTGAGCAGGTTGTTATAAATAAAGCAGGCGATACTCTTCCATTAAAAGAAGCACTTGTTACACATTTTGAAATTACGCTACTCACAAAAAAGATTGTCCAACAAGCGGCAGCATTAACTGAGAATGAAGACATTCAAAAACTTGTTGCTGTTGAAAATGCTGCTGAACTAAAAGAGTATATGAATGGCCGGGATTTGCTTGACCTATTACGTGATTTCGGTCCGTGGAACGCATCAAGTAAAGATATTGTTGCTTTACTCAGAAAAATGCCACCACGTTTATATTCCATTGCTAGTAGTATAAAAGCAGTTCCTGGTGAAGTGCATTTAACAATTGGTGCAGTTCGTTACACTGCCCATGGTCGTGAACGTAAGGGAGTTTGTTCTGTAGAATGCTCAGAACGTCTATTTGAAGGAGATACACTTCCAGTATTCATTCAGCAAAACAAACATTTTAACCTGCCGGAATCACGTGATATAGACATCATCATGGTTGGACCTGGTACGGGTATTGCTCCTTTCCGTTCGTTCTTACAAGATCGTGCGATTGAAGAAGGACCAGGAAGATCATGGTTATTCTTTGGAGATCAACGTTCAACTACTGACTTCTTATATGAAGAAGAGCTTAAGCAATATGTAAACGATGGCGTGTTAGCTAATCTAGATGTTGCCTTCTCTCGTGACTCAGACCAAAAAGTGTATGTACAGCATAAAATGATTGAAAAGAGTACAGAGCTATTTAAATGGATTGATAACGGAGCATACTTCTATGTATGTGGTGACAAAGAACATATGGCGAAGGATGTACATGAAACATTACTAACAATTATCGCAAAAGAAGGTAACATGAGTGCTGAGGAAGCTGAAAATTACTTAACTGCGATGCAAAAATCAAAGCGTTACCAACGTGATGTATATTAATTAATGCTAGAAAGGAGATTGGTTTCCCAATCTCCTTTTCTATTTAGTAGGTCATTTTGACAAAGAGAACTGAAGAAGACCGGTATACACCGGCCTTCTCACTTTTATTAAATTTAGTATCTTACCGCATCATTTGAATTGATTCTACCGTATCTAGAATATGAGCCTGTTCCAGTTACAGCATCAGCCGTTTGCTCAATAGCTTGACGAACCTGTACATTGCTGCGTCCTTGACCTTTTAATAATGCTGCCAAGCCAGCTACATAAGGAGAGGCCATAGAAGTACCGGATAAATAAACATAGCGATTACCTGGGTAAGTAGAGGCAATATCTACTCCAGGAGCGACAACATCAACCCATGTTCCATAGTTAGAGAAGGAAGCTTTTCTATTAGAGCTGTCTACTGCTCCAACTGCAATAACGTTTGAGTAAGAAGCAGGCTCAAAAGTTGTACTTACTCCATCATTTCCTGCAGCAGCAACGAGAACAGCGCCCTTGTTCCATGCATAATTAACAGCATCTTGAAGCGTAGCTGTTGAGCAATCACATCCAAGTGACATATTGATGACTTCTGCCCCGTTATCAGCAGCATAGCGGATACCGTTTGCGATAGCTGCTAGAGAACCGCTACCATTTGCATCCAGAACACGAACAGCTAATATTTTTGTATTAGGAGCCGTACCTGCAATACCTGTTCCGTTATTTGTTTCAGCTGCCGCAATACCAGCGACGTGTGTTCCATGACCATTTAAATCCATTGGAGTATTATCATTGTCGATGAAATCATAGCCTCTAATTACTTTGCCGTCTAAGTCAGGGTGCGTATAGTCAACACCTGAATCTAAAATAGCAATTTCTTGACTGCTGCTACCTCTAGTAACATCCCATGCTGCGTTCGTATACGTATTTTTAATTCCATATTGATAATTGTTGAAATAAGTATCATTTGGAGTCCATGTTGCGTTAAAAATGTAATTCGGTTCAACGTATTCTATGTTTGGATTCTTTTCAAGCATTTTCATTGCTTTTTCAACATCTTTCACTTTCAGTACCTTAAATTCTGAATTTGACTGTCCCTCTGGTAATACGTCGGCTTCCACACTTTGAAGGGCTGTTGCTTCAACCGCAGTAGAAACCGCGTTGTCTTTAAATTTAACGATTAATTCACCCTCCTTAAACTTATTCTTTTCGAATTTCACCTTTTGAATGGCAACCTTTTCAGGTTCCTTTTCCTTCGCACCAGCAGGTGAACTTACTAGTGGGAAAAGGGCAAGAGATACAGCAAGAGACATCGTAACCAGTTTCTTAATTTTCATAAACATCCTCCTTTAATTTGAGTCACTGTTAAATGTATTAACGTGTTGAAAGTTAAATGTTTGGGAAAGTCAGAGAAAAAAGAGCGGATTAGAGGGGATTTTCAAATAGAAATTTCCCAAGTGAAATCGGTACGTTTTTGTGGTAAGAGATGATGGTTATACCTTTGTTTTTCAGAATCGTTAATGGGTGCTGTTCTTCATGAAGGAGATTGACTTTTCCATATTGAATTATAGGTGGTATTACGTACATTTAGTTTTGGAGGAAGTGAAAATGAAGAGGAGTCATAAAATCACCATGGATTGACTTGTTTTTAAGGGGTGAAAGGATCTGGGAGAGGTTCTCATACAATAATAAGAGGTTGATTCGTTTCAACTCGTATAAATAGTAAATACGAAACCCAGGAAGTTAGCACGAAAACATAAACTCAATTTAGTTTGACAGGGGGAGGTCTATTATGAAACGAATGGATGTCATACTGATAGGCATCGTTGTACTCATTTCAGGAATACTTTTTGTTCTATTGCAAGATAAGTTATCTAACGAGTATATTCTTTTACTGTTATTTGGATTCGGATTCATTGTTGGGCTTGTGAGGCTTGTACTGCAAAGAAAGAGGGCATAATGTTAGTGGAACTATCATCAATAATTTGAGAATAGAGGATGTAGTAGAATTTATAAAAAATTAATCAATAGTCTACTAGACTTCCGGGAGGAGGACTCATTTGTTCCATATACTATTTTCTCTAGTTACTCTATGTATAGGCTTACTAATAGGTTATATAGGACTGTTTTTAAAAGCGGAAACTGTCTCTATTATTTCGTATACGATTGTTAGTAGTTATTGTTTTTATTTAACCCTCGTGTTGTTAAAAACGAGAAATAAAACGAGAAAGGATAGGCTGAATGATTGGGCTCAAACGAGAAAAAAAGGTGTTTTCTACGTTATTTTTTTCAAAGGTATGGTAGAAAGAGGAATACCACTTGGACTTATTAACTGGACATTTAATTCCGATTATGAAGAAGGTAGTCTACTCCTAACACTAGTATATTTTTTAATAATGGTCTTAGGTGGAGCATTTACTGGTTGGTTCATATGGGCGAATATGGAGCGAGAATATGAGGAGTATAGTAGTGGCCAGACAGGAAAGGCAATCTAATATATTGCAGATTGCCTTTTTCGTTATGGCTAATTGAAAAAATGCACTCTACAAATAACCAAGATTTAGTCTAAAGATAAATCTTGTAGTAAACTATATAGGACGAATATAGAGATAAAGTGAGGAAGAGTATGAGTACAAGAAAAATACATAAGCCTAACAAGCTTCGGAACATTTTGAGGTGTTTCATGGTCATTATAGGAGGATTTATTGCGGCCTACAGTCTAGAGGCAGTATTAATACCGAATAACGTATCGGATGGAGGAGTGACGGGTTTAAGTATTGTTGGTTCACAACTTTTTAACATACCATTAGGAGTGTTAATAGCCGTATTGAATCTCCCATTTGTTTGGTTAGGGTATAAACAGATTGGAAAAAGCTTCGCAATCTTCTCGATTGTCGGTATTGCTTCACTGGCAGTAGGTACAATGTTTATGCACCATACCCCTGCCATCATTGAAGGAGATACATTGTTAGTTACCGTTGTTGGAGGAATTATCCTAGGTATTGGGATGGGACTAGCCTTACGTAACGGAGGCGCATTAGATGGTATTGATATGCTGGCAGTATTACTGTCCCGGAAGTTACCATTTGGTACGAGTGATCTTATTCTATTTCTTAATATCTTCGTATTTATATTTGTATCAATTGTATTCGGATTGCAAGGTGCTCTACTTTCAGCGATTGCCTATTATATTGCTTCGAAAGTGATTCATATTGTAGAGGAAGGTTTAAGTGGCTCTAAAACATTTAAGATTATTACAACCAATCCTGATTTAATGGTAAAAACAATACGAGATTCCCTTGGTAGAAGTGCAACATTTAATGAAGTATATGGTGGTTTTTCAAAAGAAAAATTTAAAGAAATTACATGTGTCATTAACCGCTTAGAAGAAACGAAACTGAAAGAAATTATTAATGAGATCGATGAAAATGCCTTTGTAACAGTGTATGATGTGGCAGAAGTGAAGGGTGGAAACTTCAGAAAGCATAATGTCCATTAAAATGTAGAAGGGTATATCAAAAGATTGTTAAGAAGTCTGTGACTGAAGGAAACTTTTGTTTTCTAAGGAGACAGACTTCTTCTTTGTTTGATTGTTGTGAGTATACATAGAATGTATGAGCAAAGAAATGCCTACGAATTAACTATGACTTCGTAGGCATTTTTACGTATTAAAAACGAAACGTTACGGCTTCATCAAATTCATCGAGATTGTCTTGATCGAAGTGGTCAATCGAATCGTTGTATGTATACATATTGTCTGGTGAAAGCTCATGATACCAGATCGTGGATAAAGAATCTGTATAAATTGGGAAGTCACTCATGATTTCAACACCTCAAAGATAAAATTTTGATTCGTGACATAGTATGTTCCAATTTACATTAAAATATCGATGATTTATCGAAAGGCTGTTTTCGTATAGATTGTTAACTTGTGTAAAAATCCCAAATGCCGGATTTTTTCCTTAGTATCTATATACTTCTATACATAAAGAGAGTTGCTCTTTTCTAATCCAACCTTTGCTTACTTTTAAAACTGTTTGTACACCCAAAATAATTGTACTAATAGCAACAAAGTTTTAGAAAAGGGCCTAACGAAAAACAGAAGATGGTACATCAAAAATATTCCATAAGAAGACAATGAAAATTACAGACAGTATCCATGTTAGAATAGGGCGATGAAAATGTAGTTTTAACAAAGAGAACATGACGATATTAAAAAGAATAGACCATGAAAAGCCCCACCCATTATGGTAAGTAATTAAATGAAAGCTTCGGTCACTCATTTCATTGATCATATATAGGAGAACCCAGAATAAAAACCAACACATCTGTTTTAGAGTGTTACTAAGTGGAAACTTTGATAAATAAATTAAAATGGTAGCGGGATATTTAATTAGCATGATGGAAAGAGACACATGGGTATGTGTTAACCCGATGTCTTCATCGACTCCTTGTGGGTTGTATCTCCACATGGGGTAAATATCAGCTAATAAGTACTGATACAATAAATCGCCTAAAAAGAAAAATAAGATAGTGGGATAATACCTTTCCAAGTTCTTCCAATCTCCCCATTTCCAGAGAGCTATAAACCAGATAATACCATACAGAGCATTCACTGCTTCACCTTCAATTTTATTGAATATATGGATATTATTTACAGTTTAAAACAGAACTATCCTAGTGAATGTTAATTTGTATAACTCTTCTATTGTAGGTAAAACTATATGGAAGAAGGAGGTGTATGGCCAATGGCACAAGATGTATTATGTGAAGTAAGTAGTTGTGTCCACAACGTACGAGGTGAGAAGTGTGCTGCTACTCAAATCTACGTTGTGAACCATCGTGAAAAGGATGCCTCTACAAGCAGTGAAACAGACTGTAAAACGTTTGAACCAAGTGACCTGTAGGCCATATTGATTATACTCATTACTAGTATTGAAAATAATTATCATTATTATTCAATAAAAAAGGAAAAAGCATAGAAAATGTTTCTATGCTTTTCCTAATTTAGTGCTGTTTTCAGTGTCTTTATATTTTTTCTCATTAAACTGAAGTAGTCTTCATTACTCTCAGAGTCTTCATACGAGATGGATTCAAGGTTCCGTAAGACTAACGTTTCTGCTTGTAATTCCTTTTTAACACTGTCGGTCATTTTTGAGGACACGTTTTGTTCAACGATGACATATTTAATATCGTGCTCTTTAGCGGTATCAATTACTTTCTTTAAATCCTTTTGTGTTGGTTCATTTGTAGGTGAAAGACCTGATATACTAATTTGTTCAATGCCATAACGTTTTTCCCAATACCCGTATGCAGCATGTGAAACTAATATTTCTTTTTTTGATGAGTTTTGAACTGCTTCAATAAATTCTTGATCTAACTTCTCCAATTCAGACTTCAATTTAGTGAAGTTTTGTTTGAAGACTTCTTCACCTTCAGGCTTTAACGTAACTAATTCATGATAAACAGTGTCTGCCATCTCGATGGCAATCAACGGATCTAACCAAATATGTGGATCTTCATCTCCATGGTTATGTTCCCCTTCATCGTGATCACTATGTTCTTCATGCTCATCTTCCTCATGATGACCTTCAGTCTCCTCAAATCCTTCAAGTCCGTCAGCTACTTTAATGATTTTCACGTTCTCTTTTTTCAATGTATCGGAAGCAGCGTTCATGAATCCTTCTAATCCAATGCCTGTATAAATTAATGCATCAGCTTTAGCTATATCGACCATCATCTTTGCGGTTGGTTCATACGTGTGTGCATCTACACCAGGAGGAAAGATACTTTTAACCTCTACAAATTCTCCTCCAATTTTTTTCGTAAAATCCTCTAGAGGATAGATGGTCGTATAAACGGTTAACACATCCTCAGGCGTTTTAGAGGAATCGTCCTCTGTTCCACATCCTGCTAAGAAGGATGCAGCCAGTACCAATACTATGATGAATTTATATAATGATTTCATATGTTCCCCTCACTTAATCCAAATCATTTCGATTTACATGTCCTTTAGCATTATATCGTAATTATTACGATTTTAAAACTAAAAAATTTTTTATTTTTTTCGGCACATGAAATGACGGTTATCAACGTATAACATGAAACAATTTTTCATTTCATAAGCTTAAAGGAAATTGTATATAAAATGGAGAATTATATAGTACAAAAATAGTTTTTGGAGGGGTCAAGCATGTCAGTTATGAATGAATTAGATCAGCTAGTAAAGAAAATGAACGACAATCCTGTACATATTGAAGGGGAAAAGGATCGTGTGTTTCAAGTAAATCTTGACAGCGGACATGAATTGCAAATTGTATTAAAAAATGGAAAAGTTGAAGTGACAGATGGGGCACCGCATGAAGCCGAAGTTACATTAAAGCTATCTGAGCAAAATTTTTCAAAGCTATTAAAAGATGAATTAAACACAACAATGGCGTTCATGACAGGTGGTCTAAAGGTTGAAGGGAAGCTGGGTCTAGCTCTTAAATTACAAGAAATCGTAAAAAATTATTAATAATTCATTTAGTATGTTTTTCGGGAACAGGATCCAATCCACCAGGATGAAATGGCTGACATTTAACAATACGTTTGATGGTCAGCCATGTTCCTTTTACTGGACCAAAACGTTCAATGGCTTCTATACCGTAATGTGAGCATGTTGGATAAAATCGACATGTTGGCGGTGTTAAAGGGGATATAAATTTTTGATAAAAACGTATCAGTAATAGTAACAGTTTCTTCATAATCATCCTCCACTGGAAAAATTTTAATTCATAGTATTCCGATTTAAATTGTGGCAAAAAGTTTGGTTTTCTATTATTATAAGTATAGAAGACTTATTAGGAGTGATAAACATGCCTTCAGTAGAAAGTTTTGAATTAGATCATGATGCAGTCGTTGCACCATATGTAAGACATTGTGGTGTTCATAAGGTAGGAAGCGACGGCGTTGTAAATAAATTTGATATTCGATTCTGCCAACCAAATAAACAAGCAATGAAGCCAGATAGCATTCATACATTAGAACACTTACTGGCCTTTAATATCCGCAAGCACTCTGAGCAATACAATCACTTTGATATCATCGACATTTCCCCAATGGGCTGTCAAACTGGTTTCTACCTAGTGGTAAGTGGCTCACCAACTGTTACAGAAATCATCGATGTACTTGAAGATACAATGAAGGACGCTGTAGAAATTACAGAAATTCCAGCTGCGAATGAAAAGCAGTGTGGGCAAGCAAAATTACATGATCTTGACGGAGCGAAGCGCTTAATGAACTTCTGGTTAGAGCAATCTAAGGAAGATCTTCATAAAGTATTCGGATGAGTCCTGGAAACACCTTGCATAAGCAGGGTGTTTTTTTTTTTTTGCTCTTTTCAAAAACATTGTTGTTATTAGTACAATATTCTCGGTGTACAACCAGTTTTAGAAGCAAATTGAAGTTGGATTAGAAAAGAGCAACTTTCTTTATATATAGGAGTATCTAAATACTAAGGTGAAAATCCGTCTTCCTGAGATTTTGACGAGAGAGCAACATTCTATACGAAAATAGCCTTTTTATTTGGCTATAATAGTTGCTATTTCTACTTATTATTGCATAGAAACGAGGTACAAGCCATATAGTTGTATTAGTAGAAATAATAGTAGATTAATAGATAGGGGAAGTCAAATGAATGAAAAACTAACAATACATAAAGATGTAATTGGCTTTTGCCTCATTGGGTTGTTTATTTTCTTTTTTTTATTTAGTCATGTGATACCGAGTCTGAGTCAAACTCTAATAGGATCTGAAACAATTGTCTCGATTTTTTCTATATTTCTTAGCATCCTTATTAAAGGGATTCCATTTGTACTAGTAGGTGCACTATACACAGCCTTATTATCAACGATGATTACACAGAAAAAGATTGTTCATGCAATGACACAATTGCCGTTTTTAGGATGGCTGCTGTTGTTGCTAAACGTTGGAAGCAGAAGTGCTCCAATAAGTAGTCGGTTCATAACAAAGAAAATTCCTGTTTATTTAGAAGTTATCATCTTGTTTGTGACACCGCTATTTAATCCAATTGTATGGATTTCAACTTTTGTTGCTTTTTCCAATACTCCGGAAATGGTTTCATTACGAGTGGGAATCATTATGTTATTGAGTCTATTTTTAGGTGCAATGGTGTATTTGCTTTTTCAAAATAAGAATATAAGTCATACGTTTAGTGATGAAACAACGTTCAAACAAGAAAAGTGGTTACATGCATTTAGTGAAGAGTTTTTTCAAATTGGGAAGTACTTTTTAATTGGAGCTGCCTTTGTCAGTGTTATACAGACAGTCATGCAACAAGAGTTAGTAGAACTAGGCACGAATGAAATGCTCTCTACTATTCTACTCATGTTATTATCCTTTGTATTATCCGTTCATCCTACTGCGGATTCATTTATTGCAGCAACGTTTCAAGGGATACTACCTACTAGCTCTATTCTAGCCTTTTTGTTGTTTGGAGCCATGTTTAATGTAAGAAACATGGCTGTGTTCTGTAGGTTATTTAGTATACGGCTAATTGTCTGTATTGGGACTTGTCTTTTCATTGGGGTATTGTGTGTTGTCCTACTAGTTTAGAAGCGGGAGGTAATAACAATGAAAAAAGATATGGGATTTCATCAATTTATAAGAGGGATCATCTTAATAGGATTTTCGCTCTTTCTAGTGAAAATGATAGTGACAGGTACAGTTACGTCTTATAGTTCAACAGCCATGCTGCCGATTATTTATTTAACAACTGGAGCACTACTCTTGTTAGGAGTCTTGCACGTATGGCGAAGTGGAGGAACTGTGAAGGAACAAAACGTATCAATGTCAAGGTATCGCTCCATTATACTTTATGGAGTGTTTGTCGGAACAATTGTTATTGGTCTATTGTTTGCCAACGTAACGCCTAACATAGGAGAAAGCAGGGAGGACTACATTCAACAACTGGACCGGATGTTTGGAATTGAAGAAGACCTCCCGAGTGATCTGCATCTTGAGGAATAATAAAGCAGGTGCCCGTCCATATTGAAATGAACGGGCACCATTTTTTATTAATGGCTCTTATCTAAAACTTTGCAGCTTTTAGAACAATTATTCTGGGTGTATAAAAGAGCAACTCTCTTTATGAATAGAACTATCTAAATACTAAGGTAAAAATCCGGCTTCCTAATATTTTTACGAGAAAGCAACAATCATACGAAAACAGCCTTATTATTCCATAACAGGAGGCTTTCTGACTTTTGTTGCTTGTTCATATGCATAAGCAATCTCAATTAAAACAGGTTCAGTGAATGCAGTTCCGGTAAAGGTAATTCCGACTGGACCATTATCGGAAGAATAGCCTGCTGGAACCGTGATGGACGGATAGCCTGCTTTCGCCGGAATTCCTGCACCGAAGTTATTAGGAAAAACAATGGCATCCAGATTATGTTCCTGTAATGTGAAATCAATTCCTTGTTCAGTTGAGAGATATTGATCCTGCTCAAGACTTTGAATATATTCTGCCTCAGTTAATGTTCCGCTAGTAGCTTCAGAGTCTAGTAAAACCTTTTGTCCATATTTTAATGTAGCTTCAGCATTCTCGTTATTAAAATGAATAACATCAGCTAAAGATCGAATTCCATGTCGAGGATCTATCGTTTGAAGATAGGCATTCAAGTCTGTCTTAAATTCGTAAACAAGAACGTTGTAATCCCATTTTACCTTTGTTGATGGAATGACAACCGAATCGATAATGATTGCACCCTTTTCTTTAAGCTTGGTAATAGCATTCTCCATACAAGCTTTTTCTTCCTCTGACAAATAATCGAAGTATAGTTCGCGCGCAATTCCAATTCGTTTTCCTTGTAATCCGTCATCAATTAGAAATTCAGTATAATCGTAATTGAGCATATTCTTACATGTTGCCGAGTCCGTTTCATCTCTGCCAACAATTGTATTGAGAAGAATAGCTGCATCTTTTACAGTTCTTGTCATAGGACCTGCTGTATCTTGTGTATGGGCAATTGGAATAATGCCTGTTCGGCTAACTAATCCAACAGTTGGCTTAATCCCAACTAATGAGTTTCGGCTAGCAGGACTTAAAATAGAGCCCGATGTTTCGGTTCCGATTGCAACTGTTGCAAAATTTGCAGCAATCGCAGCTCCTGAACCAGAGCTAGATCCACCAACCTCGAATTTCCCGGGTCCGTAGGGATTAAGCACTTGTCCACCTCTTGAACTGTAGCCAGTTGGCATATCCTCAGCCATGAAGTTTGCCCATTCTGTCATATTCGTTTTACCTAAAATAATGGCACCTGCTTCTCTTAACAGATCAACAATTGTTGCATCTTGGGCCGCATAAGAGTTTTTAAGAGCAAGTGAGCCAGCGCTCGTATGTAATTTGTCTCCTGTATCAATATTGTCCTTTAAGAGGACAGGAATTCCGTGCATCATACTTCTTGGTCCTGAAACCTTCCGCTCAGTATCCAGTGCTTCCGCTATTTGTAATACGTCTGGATTTACTTCTAATACAGCATGAATAGCGATTCCATTTTTATTGAAGCGTGCAATACGGTCCAGGTAAAGTAATACAAGTTCCTTGGCTGTTATTTCTCCTGCATCCATTTTCTCCTGTATATCATCAATAGTCATCTCAGGTAACCATTCTTCTCTTAGGTTATCTAGTTTTGGATTCCTCATCTATTCTTCCTCCACTCGTTTCTTATTCTCTGTCTCTATCATTTCGTTTTGGTCTTTCAAATAGGGATTATCTTCTAGTTGATCGACCGTTTGTTTATAGGCATAGCCTTTATTAATGGTGATGACACTTAGTAGTAATATAATAATGACAACAATAATCGAAATAATTAAAATCGTATACAAGGTTGCACCTCCCTTAATCATATTTTATCATGCAATACTACTGATTGATAAGATGAGCAAAAAAATTATGTTTATTGCCTATATATATGGGGAATTTAAAAGAGTAAATAGAGAAGAAGGAGTGTTTTGAATGTCAGAACAATTAGTTACTACTGTAAATAAACAAGTAGCCAACTGGAGTGTACTATATGTAAAACTACATAATTACCACTGGTATGTAAAAGGTTCACAGTTCTTTACCTTACATGCAAAATTTGAAGAATTTTATAATGAAGCTGCCGTTCACATTGATGAGCTAGCAGAGCGTTTACTAGCAATTGGTGGACAACCTGTAGCCACAATGAGAGAAATTCTTGAACAATCTTCTGTGCAAGAGGCAAACGGCCATGAATCAGCAGAGGAAATGGTTCAAACAATCATCCAGGACTTCCAAATCCTAATTGGTGAACTGAAAGAAGGAATGTCTTTGGCTGAGGAAGTAGGAGATGAAACAACAGGAGACATGCTTCTAGCTATTCATCAGAGCTTAGAAAAGCATGTATGGATGTTATCATCATTCTTAGGAAAATAAAAACAAAAGGCAGAAACTAAAGTATTTTAGACGAGAAAATCCCAACAATCATTTCAAATTTGTTTATTAGGATTTGAATGAATTGGGATTTTTTTATTGTTCCGTTAGAGCCTACGTTTTGTTTTATGCTAGTTCCAGCTGTTAAATGGAGTGAAAGACGAAGACTCCTGTGGGATAAGCGAGTTAGGTGAGACCCCGCAGGGAGGAACGACTGAGGAGGCTCACCAACCGCCCGCGGAAAGCGAAGTCTTGCACGGAAATTAATAGCTGTATTAAAAGCAAATCTATTCTAAAATTGTCCTTCTTTAGAGTATCGTGTTTTAGTTTTCTCCCAGCCGCTTTATTATTTAGCCTTATATCAAGTCTAGAAAAATAAACACCTCGTACTCACTCATATTGTTGGGTTGAAATGTATACGTATTAAAAAAAGCATTTCAATGTACAGTGAGAGGTGTGATGACATCATGTTTTCTGTTACAGGAATGCAAGGGTTTCAAATGTTTAATGTGGAGCATCTTGTTACATTAGCAATTTTCTTTTTAGCTTGTATAGCTATGGTTCTTTTTAGAAGAAAACTAATTCATTACAAGCCCATATTAAAATGGTTTATTTTTATTTCGTTAGTTGCGTGTGAAATCTCGATGCATATGTGGCTCATCTTTACGAGCCAATGGGATATTGGTGACCTGCCCTTACATCTATGTTCGGTTAGTACATTTATCTCATTGTATTTACTAGTAGCAAAAAATAATAAACCATTTACTCTATTATACTTTATTGGCCTTTTACCTCCCATTTTATCTATGGTTACTCCTGATATGATCTATCATTTTCCTCATTTTCGATTTATTAAATATTTTCTACATCATTCCGTTATTCCTATAGCAGTTCTCTATTTTATATTGTTTGAAGGCTACAGAGTACAAAGAAAAGATATTTTACGTAGTTTTGTTATTGTGAATATTATTGCCGTTCCTATATTTATACTTAATCATTTTTTAGGTACTAATTTCTTCTATCTGGCAAATCCAACAGAAACGGAAACATTATTAAACTTCTTCGGTAGTGGCGTGATGTATTATATCAATTTGGAAATTGTTGCCCTCATTGTATTTGCCATCACCTATATTCCTATGGGACTACTACTAAAGCGAGAAAATCGAAAAGTAAGAAAAGAGACGACATCCCAGTCTTTTTAGGATTGGGATGTCGTCTCTTTTATGTGAGTAAGGATCGTTTCTTTGACTATTCTTAACGGTAATAATGATCGATCTAGATCACTTGTAATGGTGATGACTAATTCATACTCAGGAATCACAAGGATATATTGACCTCTGTACCCAAGGGCAAAGTATGTAAATGGCTGTAAGGGTTGTTTGGTTTCATCAGTAAGAATCCACCAATGGTATCCGTAAGATCCGATGTCATTGTAAGTGTTAAGTCTTGGAGTAGTAGATTCCTTAACCCATCCTTCAGAGATGATGGTTTTTCCGTTCCACACTCCTTTTTGTAGCATCAATGTTCCAATTTTCATCATATCTTCTGTTTTTAGGCATAATCCAAAGCCGCCGATTGCGATTCCTTTTGAGTCAGAATGCCACCTTGTGTCGTGAATTTCTAATGGGCCGAATAGGTGTTTTTTTGCATAGTCCTGTAGCGGTTCACCCGTTGCCTTTTGAACAATTGCACTCAGTACGTGTGAGCAGCCAGAATTGTAAATCATCGTTTGTCCAGGGGATTCCGTTTTTTCTCTATTAAACACAAATTTCACCCAGTCTGTGCTATTGATCATAGGGAAGGGTTGAGCATTCCAAGAACCGAATTCTGGCCAATCGATGCCAGGTGACATTGTTAGTAAGTGTTGGATTGTCAGCTCCTCTCCGATCGTATTGATTTCTGGAAAATAGGGATATACAAGTTCATGAACACTCGCAATTTCTTTACGATCAATGGCGATACCGACTAATATAGAAAGTACACTTTTCGTAACTGAGTTAATTTTATGTAACCGATCCTGCATTTTTCGATTACGATAATACTCATAAATCGTTATGCCTTTATGTTGAATCATAACGGTATCAATTTTTTCTTTTTTTATTTGCTTGTGCAATGTATCTAAATTTTGATGCATAAACAGAATACCTCCAATCTAGTAAACTATTTCTCTAAATATTAACATAAAATACCATATTTAGGAGTCAATATTTCGTTCTCTGAAATAGTTCAATGCGTGATATAATGTCGTTATGATATGTATAAGGGGGACTTGCAATTGTTGATTGACTTAAGAAGTGATACCGTCACAAAACCGACAGAAAAGATGAGAAGGGCGGGGTACGAAGCTGAACTAGGGGATGATGTGTATGGAGAGGACCCTTCCGTTAATGAACTAGAAAGAAGAGCTGCAGATATTCTTGGAAAAGAAGCAGCGTTATTTGTTACAAGTGGAACACAAGGGAATCAAATTGCTGTCTTAAGTCATTGCCAGCCAGGGAATGAAATCATTTTAGAAAGTGACGCTCATCTATTTTATTATGAGGGTGCTGCAATTTCTGCCTTTGCTGGTGTGCAGCCTCGAACAATTAAAGGAACGAGAGGTGCGATGAATCCAGTAGAAGTAGAAGCAGCCATTCGAGATGAGGACATTCATGCCCCAGAAACAAGCCTTATTTGTTTAGAGAATACACATAATCGTGCTGGTGGAGCAATTGTTCCACTAGAAAATATGAAAGCCATATATGAAATTGCTTCAAATCATAACATCCCTGTTCACTTGGATGGAGCTAGATTATTTAATGCTGCAATTGCCCTTAATAAACCAGTAACAGAATTTACAAAATACACAACAACTGTTCAAATATGCTTATCTAAGGGGTTAGGTGCACCTGTTGGGTCCATTCTGGCAGGAGATCAGGACTTCATCAAGAAAGCGAGAAAATGGAGAAAACGACTTGGTGGAGGGCTCAGACAAGTAGGGGTTCTAGCTGCACCAGGCTATATTGCCTTAACTGAAATGGTTGAAAGGTTAGCGGAAGATCATGAAAACGCTAATCGTTTAGCAGAAGGATTAAGTCACATTCCAACACTATCAATTGCCGGTAAAGTTGAAACGAATATCGTTCTAGTTGATATCTCAAAGTTAAACATGACAGCAGCACAATTCTTAGAACTGTTAAAAGGAGAAGGAATTTTAGCAGTAGCATTTGGACCAACTACAATACGCTTTACTACACATTATGATGTGAACAGAGAACAGATTGATGAAGTCATTAGAAAAATTTCCAATCTCTTTTCCAAGTAGCCCATGGAAGAAACCACTATTACGATAGTGGTTTTTCATTTTTGTTACATCATTATTCCCATTAAGTATCTTTTCTACAGGTACACATTATGTTAATGGATCGTTCTCTTTTCAACTCCATCTTCTCCAAGTGGTAATAAACCTTCCTTAGCCAGCTTTCCTTTTAATCCTTCAATTAAGTATAATCCGACTAAATCAAGCAATTCCTGATCATCAAGTTCACTTAGTAAATTGAACATCGTTTTACGATTTAACTGTTCTAGTACGGAGAATGCGATAATATCAATGTCTTCTTCATCTCCTGTAAAATGATGCTTATACATTTCATACAGTTCATCCACAAGCTTCATTATCATCACCTCTTTAACCTTCTCTAGTATACCTTGCACAATTGTATGGTTCTTTACCCATTCAATATTATCTATTTCGAATAGTATATGGTGAAGGCATGTCTATGATGCTCCATTATTTATGTTTGAGGCACTTTTAGAATTTCTTTTCTCGTACATCTACTGTAAGTAAGTAAATTCTACTTACATATAGGGAATAGAAATTTACCAATGGAGAAAAGATTCTTGTCCATGAAGGTAACATGTGTCTCATCCACGACCATATATGTGAAAACAGCCTGTAGAATAAATCGGATAGATAAAGGGGAAAAGTAAAACAAGTAACTTTCACTGTAAGGAGATGTGAAAATTGAAAAAAACGTATTATATATCCGTAGCAGATGGAGAAATATCACAAAGTCGTACAGCATCAAGCTGGAACTATAAAATTGAAGCAACCGATGAAGAAATTGTCCAATTACGTGAACATTTTGATCAGATTTATTCTTCGGACTGGCAAGGATTCTTTCGTGCTCATACACCGTATGTACAATATCATTATGATCGAGATAATGATGCCATTGATAATACAATGCAGCAGGTTTTTGGTCTCATTCATGAATTAGGTGATGAAGAAGCGAAAAAACATATTGAAGAGCAGGGCTTACTAAATTATAAGAAAGAGTAAGGTCACTAACGTGACCTTTTTCTATGGAATTTAAAACGTAACGAGCAAAAGAGAACTTTTCACAGAATCATGATTTATTCGCATACTTATGTTATCATGTAACAAATGCAAAAATTGGAGTTCGATACTATGCATACGTTTACCGATCACTATCAAAATGAGGTTAACCTCTCTTTTTCCATACATCCCTTCTCATCTGAACCTAAGCACGTTTGGGTTATTTGTAGATATCAAGATCAATGGCTGTTAACTGCACATTCAAGACGCGGTTTAGAATTCCCTGGAGGCAAAGTGGAGCCAGGAGAAACAGCCGAAGAGGCAGCCATACGAGAAGTGAATGAAGAGACAGGTGGCCGAGTATCATCAATTCAATATATTGGGCAATACAAAGTATCTGGCAGAGGGAAAACAATTATTAAAAATATCTACTATGCTGAAATTTCCGAGCTGATTAAGCAGCCTACCTACTATGAAACAAAAGGGCCAGTATTATTTAAAACTCTACCTAAAGAAGTTGCACGAGATCGCCGATTTAGCTTCATCATGAAAGATAACGTCCTTCTGCATAGTCTGGAATACATCCGAGAAACCTTAAAATACGTGAACATTTAAAGTCCTTTTATGAGGGCTTTTTTTATATCAGGTGCCAGGCACTTCCCGAATTTTGTCGAATAAAATACACACCAGCACCCCGGGAGGAGTGCTGGTGTGTTTATTGTTGTTTGATCAGCTTCTTTTCGAGTAATTCGATTGCTTGGTACATGATGGTTGCAAAGAGTGCGATGAGTAGAAGGCTAAGTAGGACTAGGGTGAAGTTAAATACTTGGAATCCGTAGATAATCATATAGCCAAGTCCTCTGGAGGAGGTGAGGAATTCACCTACGATTACCCCTACCCATGATAAGCCTACATTAACCTTCAACGTCGAGATGATGGTGGGAAAGCAGGCAGGGAGGATGGCACCTCTGAAGGATTGTGCTTTGGTTGCTCCAAATGTTTGCAATACCCGAATATAGTTGGGATCAACTTCTTTAAAAGCCGTGTATATGACAATGGTTGTGATGATAATGGAGATAATTGCCCCCATGGCTATAATGGATGTAAAACCTGGACCAAGTGCAACAATAATAATGGGACCTAAAGCCACTTTTGGTAGAGCATTTAAAATGACAAGGTATGGATCCGCAATTTTTGAAATCATCGGAGACCACCAAAGTATGGCTGCTAGAATAGTGCCAAGCAATGTACCTAATATGAACCCAAGTACTGTCTCAAAGAGAGTAACTGCTGTGTGTGAAAGTAAGCTGCCATCTGCAACCTTGTCTATGAACATGTTGACAACTCTCGAAGGACTACTGAATATAAGCGGGTCAATCCAGGTCAATCGACTTGAGACTTCCCATAAACCAAAAAATAAAACGAAAATGAGAATTTGGTAAAAGCGTATCCATTTCTTCTCCTTAGAAAGCTTTTGCAAATATTGCTTATGAAGTTCCTTGATTGTAGGATTAGTTGTCGTCAAGGGAGTCCAACTCCTTCCAGATGTCTTGGAATAAAGCTGAGTAGGAAGGGAGCTGCCTGGCATCAAACGGTAGAGCTTTACGCAACTCATCCGGAACGGTAAATGTTTTTGCCACTCTGCCGGGCTTTGCTGCTAAAAGGAAAATCCGGTCGCTCATTGCAATAGCTTCTCCAATATCATGTGTGACGAGCAACGCGGTCTTATTAAACTTTTTAAGCGTATTCGAAACTAAGTCTTCTAGCTTTAATTTTGTTTGATAATCTAATGCAGAGAAAGGTTCATCTAAAAGTAGAATCTTAGGATCCATCATTAACGTTCGAACGAGTGCAGCTCTTTGACGCATTCCACCTGATAGCTGACTTGGAAACTGTTTTTCTACACCTGATAAATCCATACTAGTTAACAAATCAGAACCCATTTTCCTTTGTTCTGCAGTCACTGATTTCCCCAGGCTAGGTCCAAGTAAAATATTCTCTTCAATTGTTTTCCATGGAAATAAATAATCCTGTTGAAACATATAGCCAATAGTAGGATCAGGACTAGTAATTCTTTTGCCATCAATGTTAACAGAACCGGTTGTTGGTGTGATTAACCCTGCAATAATTGATAACAAAGTTGTTTTTCCACATCCACTTGGACCAAGAAAAGAAATAAACTCACCTTCTTGAATGGATAATGAAATGTTTTCAAGTGCTGTAGTAACAGATTTTTTTGTAAAATAGGTATGATGAATATTGTTTATTGTTAAGAAACTCACATTCCTCACTCCTTCCTTCGTTTATGGGTAAGTGCTAGATCTTTATCCACTACTAGCCCCGGCAACCATACCGAGGCTAAGAGGCTAAGAGAATAGTTGCTACTCAGAAATGATACTCTCTGCAATGTCTGTGTTAACGAGAATGCCATGATCAACTTCTGTTGGAAGTTCGCCTGCATCTCCCATAATGGTTTGAAGGTTATTCCATTCCTTTTCATCTAATATTGGATCTGTTGCAAAAGAACCCTGGTCTTTATAACGTTCGACAACTGTTTCAATTAAGTCAACTGGCGTATCTTCAAAGTATGGAGCAATAGACTCGGCAACTTCTTTTGCACTATGTGATTCAACCCATTTTTGTGCTTTATAAATGGCTCTCGTAAACTTCTCTACAACCTCTTGATTTTCTTTAATGTAGCTTTCTTTTGTCATGAAGGTTGTATATGGCACATGCCCTGATTCCTTACCAAAGGATGCGACAATATGCCCTTTTCCTTCTTGTTCAAAAATGCTGGCAGTCGGTTCAAATAATTGAACATAATCTCCAGTTCCTGAAGCAAATGCACTAGCGATGTTTGCAAATTCAATGTTTTGAATGAGCTCTAAGTCAGCTTGAGGATTAATACCGTGTTTATTTAACACGAATTCTCCTACCATTTGAGGCATTCCACCCTTACGTTGACCTAAAAATGTGCTACCCTTTAATTGATCCCATGAGAAATTGTCGACTTTCTCGCGGGATACAAGAAATGTTCCGTCAGTCTGAGTCAGCTGTGCAAAGTTTATCACAGGGTCTGTAGAGCCTTGAGCATATACGTAAATGGATGTTTCAGACCCCACTAACGCGATGTCAATCCCATCGGATAAGAGAGCGGTCATCGTTTTATCTCCACCAAATGTACCTTGTAAATCAATTTCTAGCCCTTCTTCTTCAAAAAATCCCTCAGATAGGGCAACATATTGGGGAGCATAAAAAATAGAATGAGTTACTTCACCAACACGAACCTTTTGTACTTCACTTTTTCCACAGGCAGCTAATGAAAAGATGAGGATAAGTGTAGTGAATAGGACAAGACCGTTCTTTATTAAACGCATGTGCATGCGACCTCCTTAATCATAATGTTAGTATTTTGATACGATACAATATGTTAGAAAGAAAAATGTGTGAATGCCTATCTAAAATATAGGAACGAATTTATTTAATGGAGGAATTTTACAATGAAAGATGGTAATATTCTGGAGAAACAACGATTTCCTTCACCAAATCCTCGAATTGCATTACATATTGTCACATATGTTTGTCAGGGCTTAAAGATAAAAGGCTTATTAGCAGAGCCAAAAGAACTAGGGAAATATGATGGATTTCTCTATTTAAGAGGTGGTATAAAAAATGTAGGGAAAGTGAGAGTAGGTAGAATTGTACAGTTTGCTTCTCAAGGCTTTGTGGTCATGGCCCCATTTTATAGAGGTAATCAGGGCGGAGAGGGCAACGAAGATTTTGCAGGGGAAGATCGGTATGACGCCATTTGTGCATTATCTATTTTAAGAAATCATCCAAAAGTGAATCATGAACGTATTCATGTTTTTGGATTTTCTCGTGGTGGTGTCATGGCCCTATTTACAGGGATATTAGATCCTGATGTGAAGTCAGTTGTATGCTGGGGTGGAGTTTCAGATATGACATTGACGTACTATGAAAGACTCGATTTACGAAGAATGATGAAGCGGGTAATAGGTGGTTCCCCAAATAAGGTTCCAGATAGCTATAAGTGGCGAACACCATTATACTCATTGGAAAAAATGAATGCACCTGTCTTAATTATTCATGGAAAGTGTGATACAAATGTTGATATTGAGCATTCGTACCGATTGGAAAAAAGGTTACAAGAACTCGATCATCCTGTAGAGTCATGGTATTTTGACAACTTTACACATTATTTCCCGCCACAGACGAATCGCAGGGTAGTGCAGGATTTATCACAATGGATGCAGAATCAGTAAGTAAGTAGATATAATGGAGGATGAACAAAATGGGTATGCCTTTAGAGCTAAACACAATGATCGTAACAAAGGGAAAAGAAGTTAGAGAGAGGGACAATCTATTTTCGTTGGAAAAGGACGGGTATCGCTTGTATCCAATTGATATCCCTGTGGAAGTTAGAAAGACAAAGGAAGCAGAGACAACAGGCACAGCAATTATTAAAAAAGTAGAACTCGCTAATGAAAAGACGAAATTAACTTATGAGCTGGTTGCGTTAAATTCAACAAACTAGACGTATATTTTTATTCAAGAAACATTTTTCAGGATGATCGCTTGCAATATTTAATACAGAAAAAGAGCCTTTAGAGAATTGTACTTCAACTTTTAGA
Source organism: Bacillus sp. BGMRC 2118 (assembly GCA_008364785.1). Lineage (GTDB taxonomy): Bacteria > Bacillota > Bacilli > Bacillales > SA4 > Bacillus_BS. The sequence continues at coordinate 34,442 of VTTJ01000002.1, forward strand.
TCATCTAAATGTTAAGGTACAGTTCCTAAAAGGCTCTTTTTTGTTAATTATTTTCGTATAGATTGTTGCTTTGAGTAAAAATCCCAGAAGCTGGATTTTTACCTTAGTATATAGATATTTCTATACATAAAGAGAGTTGCTCTTTTCTAATCCAACCTCGATTTTCTTCTAAAACTGGTTGTATACACAGCATAATTGTACAAAAAGCAACAAAGTTTTAGAAAAATAGTCATTATTTATTAACAGGTCCACCAAGATTTACGATATCTTCAGAGACGTTGGAGAACTTCTTGAAGTTTTCCTTAAATTTATTTGCAAGTTCAATAGCCTTTGTTGTGTAGGCTTCTTTGTCGGACCAAGTAAGATCAGGACGTAATACTTCATCAGGTACACCAGGTACATGCATTGGAATATCAAGACCAAAGATTTCGTCCTTAATTGTTTCAACATTGTTTAATTCGCCTTCAAGAGCAGCTTGAACCATAGAACGAGTGTAGCTTAGTTTCATACGGCTACCAACGCCATATTCTCCACCAGTCCAACCAGTGTTTACTAAGAATACTTGTACGCGGTGTTCTGCAATTTTCTTACCAAGCATCTCAGCATAAACCGTTGCAGGTAGTGGTAAGAATGGAGAACCAAAGCATGTTGAGAAAGTTGCTTGAGGTGACGTAATTCCACGCTCAGTTCCAGCTAATTTACTAGTATAACCACTTAAGAAATGGTACATTGCTTGTTCTTTTGTAAGCTTACTGATTGGAGGTAGTACACCAAATGCATCAGCTGTTAAGAAAATAATTGTATTTGGGTGTCCTGCAATACTTGGCATTACAATGTTATCAATATTTGTAATTGGGTATGCAGCACGAGTATTTTCAGTTAATGATGTATCTGCATAATCAGGAACTCTTGTTTCTTCGTTTAATACAACATTCTCTAATACGCTTCCGAAACGAATCGCATCAAAGATTTGTGGTTCCTTTTCTCTAGTTAGGTCAGCTGTTTTCGCATAGCAGCCACCTTCAATATTGAATACACCAGATGTTGACCAACCGTGCTCATCATCACCAATTAAACGGCGATGTGGATCTGCAGATAATGTAGTTTTTCCAGTACCAGAAAGTCCGAAAAATAATGCAACATCACCTTCAAGTCCAACGTTAGCTGAACAGTGCATTGGCAAGATATCTGCTTCTGGAAGTAAGTAGTTCATTACAGAGAAGATTGATTTTTTAATTTCCCCTGCATATTCCGTTCCACCAATTAGGACAATCTTGCGTTCAAATGATATAATAATGAACGTTTCAGAATTTGTCCCATCAACAGCAGGATCTGCCTTGAAGTTAGGAGCAGAAATCACCGTGAATTGTGCATCATGTGTATCAAGATCGCCTTGTTCTGGACGGATAAATAGTTGATGAGAAAATAAATTATGCCATGCATATTCATTAATGACTTGAATCGGCAGGCGATGCTTCTCATCTGCACCGGCAAATCCTTTAAATACAAAGATTTCGTTTTGACCTTTTAAATATGTTAATACCTTATTATATAAACGATCGAAAGCTTCAGAAGAGATCGGCTGGTTAATAGAACCCCATGCAACCTTGTCTTTTACTGAAGTTTCTTCTACAATAAATTTATCTTTTGGAGAACGACCTGTATACTTACCTGTAGTTGCACGAACTGCTCCTGTTGAAGTTAATTCACCTTCATTACGAGATAAAACCTTCTCAACAAGTTGCGGCACTGATAGATTCATGCATACATTATTACCCTCTAAAAGCTCATTTAAGTTGACTGAAACATCAACAGAATTCATCCCTCAAAACCTGCCTTTTCCCATAATTTTTCTATTAATCTACATTTATTTGGAAAAAATGATTACCCTTGAATTAGTATAACATATTAAAACAAATAGTCTATACTATTTTAAAATTATAGTACGCATGAATGCATAAAATGTACCAATCTTGGCATAAATGATCAAACAATACACCGGAATAAGGCTATTGCCCAACTTAAACGCTTTATCACTTTAAAGGAACGGGGGCCTGTCCCCCATTCCTTTAAAGTGATAAAGTGCACATATTTTTATTTTGGATGTGAATCTTTTATTGACATGTTTCGAGTTGGTGCGTTATGATATGAGCCGAACGGATACTCTCTTATCCCGAGCCGGTGGAGGGAACAGGCCCTATGAAACCCAGCAACCATCATATTTCAATATGATAAGGTGCTAACCTGTTGCAAGGCATTGCCCTTGAACGATAAGAAGAGCGGAAGGCTATGAACGTTGAAACCTTTCCTCTAAGGAAAGGTTTTTCTATGTCCATTTCTGACAAATGGCCTTCCAAATCAGAACAGGTAGGGATTACATATTAGTACAACTAGTATTTTGCAGATTTTTGTTTATGCTAATACATAATGCCAAACCTTATTAATGAAACTTCTTTTTCAAAGAGACATGTTTTTCATAAAATCATGACTTATAAAGAATAATAAGGGAATGAGTACCGTATCTAACTTGCCCGCATGAAGTTGACTATAGAACGTTAGCTTCAAGCAGTGATATAAAAGGAGGAACTATCAAGATGTCAAACAAACGTCGCCTATTTACTTCTGAGTCAGTAACAGAAGGTCATCCGGACAAGATTTGTGACCAAATCTCTGATTCCATCTTAGATGCGATTCTAGCAAAGGATCCAAACGCACGTGTAGCGTGTGAAACTTCGGTAACAACTGGTTTAGTTCTAGTTGCTGGAGAAATTACAACTTCTACATATGTAGATATTCCAAAAACTGTTCGTGAAACAATCCGTGAAATCGGTTATACACGTGCAAAGTACGGTTTCGATGCTGAAACTTGTGCAGTATTAACGTCAATTGACGAACAATCAGCTGATATCGCAATGGGTGTAGACCAAGCACTAGAAGCACGTGAAGGTTCAATGTCTGATGCTGAAATCGAAGCAATCGGTGCTGGTGACCAAGGATTAATGTTTGGTTTCGCATGTAATGAAACGAAGGAGCTTATGCCACTTCCAATTTCATTAGCTCACAAGCTTTCTCGTCGATTAACAGAAGTTCGTAAAGAAGAAATTCTTCCTTACCTTCGTCCAGACGGAAAAACTCAGGTAACTGTTGAGTATGATGAAAATGACAAGCCGGTTCGTATTGATACAATTGTTATTTCAACACAGCACCATCCAGAAGTTTCTAATGAGCAAATTCACAGAAACTTAAAAGAGCACGTCATTGATCCTGTCGTTCCAAAAGAACTAATCGATGAAAATACAAAGTACTTCATTAACCCAACAGGTCGTTTCGTTATCGGTGGACCTCAAGGTGATGCTGGGTTAACTGGTCGTAAGATTATCGTTGATACTTACGGTGGTTATGCACGTCACGGTGGTGGTGCATTCTCTGGTAAGGATGCAACAAAGGTTGACCGTTCTGCAGCTTATGCAGCTCGTTATGTTGCGAAAAACATAGTAGCAGCAGGCCTTGCTGATAAAGCAGAAGTTCAATTAGCATATGCTATTGGTGTAGCAAGACCGGTTTCTATCTCAGTTGATACGTTTGGAACAGGTACAGTTTCTGAAGATGTACTAGTAGATCTAGTTGAAAAGAACTTTGATCTTCGTCCAGCTGGAATCATCAAGATGCTTGACCTTCGTCGTCCGATTTATAAGCAAACTGCTGCTTACGGTCACTTCGGTCGTTCTGATCTTGATCTTCCATGGGAGCGCACTGATAAAGCTGCTGCACTTAAAGAACAAGCAGGTAAATAATAGACAAAAAAGGAACTGCAAATATAGCAGTTCCTTTTCTAATTTCATGTCAATTGTCATAAACTAGGACAAAGTTTTATTTCTGTAGAGACTTATAGTATTGCCCTTTTTCAACATACTCTTTTCTGATACGTTCCATATCTTTTATATCATCTTCATTTAATGTTCGTACTACTTTAGCTGGTCTGCCAAAGGCCAATGAATTCGGTGGAATAACTTTACCAGGAGGAACTAAACTTCCTGCACCGATAAATGCACCTTCACCAATTTCAGCACCATCTAAAATAATGGAGCCCATTCCAACTAGAGCACCTTTTTTCACGATTGAACTATGTAAAATTACTTGGTGACCGATTGTCACGTCATCTTCTAAAATGAGATGTCGATTTGGACTTTGATGCAGCACACAGTTATCTTGTACATTGACGCGATCTCCAATAATGGTCTTAGACACATCACCACGAATAACTGAATTAAACCAGATGGAACTATATTCACCAATCTTGACATCTCCTGTGATGGTAACGTAATCTGCAATAAAAGCAGAATCTGAAATGGTTGGCCAGATATCTTTATAAGGATAAATCATACTATCATTCCCCTTTATAATTTCTAGCTTCATTGTATCAAACGATAGAGATAAATTGTTAACATTTGGAGGAGATAACATGTGGAAATGGGAAGCAATAAACCCAAAGGCAGTAATTGTAATGGTTCACGGCGCATCAGAGCATCATGGCCGTTACAAATGGTTAATTGAGAAATGGAAGAAGGAAGGATTCCACGTCATAATGGGAGACCTGCCCGGCCAAGGGAATATAAGTAAAAATGAACGTGGCCATATTGATCGGTTTGATGTCTATATTGAGACTGTTGAAAAATGGTACAAGGAAGCAAAAGCCTATCATTTACCCATCGTGCTACTAGGTCATAGTATGGGTGCTTTAACAGTCATTCGTACCATGCAGGAGAAGCAACTGGACGCCTCAAGTGTAGTACTGTCTTCACCGTGTTTAGGAATTGCAGAGAGCACAGCTCCTTCACCATTTTTAGATGCAGCATCTAAACTACTGAATATTATTACTCCAACTCTGAGAATGGATACAGGATTGACTCAAGAAATGGCAACGAGAAATGAAGAAGTACTGAAGTCTGATCGAAATGATCCGTTGTATGTAAAAAAAGTATCCATCCGTTGGTTCCGTGAATTAATTCAATCAATTGAATTAGCTCATCAAAATATTCATAAGCTACCTGAAGTTCCCATGCTTTTCATGCAAGGTGGTAGTGACCAAGTGGTAGACAAAAATAGAGGGAAAGAATTCTATGATCATTTGAACATAAAAGAGGTCACATATAAAGAATGGCCCGGGCTTTATCATGAAATTTTTAATGAACCAGAAAGGGACGAAGTATTTGACTATGCGAAGCAATTTGTTGAATCACATCTTCCAACTAATGTACAATAAGGAGCATTAGTAGGAAAAAGGAGTCGATTCATATGGTACCAGCACATCCATTCAGTCTAATGTCCCGAGTGTACCGAGATGTTTTTCCGATTGTTCATAAAGAACTTTCCTATTGGAAAAGAAGGGCGGAATTAATTCCGAACGCTGAGTTAAGGACTCAAGCACTTGCTAGTATAAATAGTAAGGCGTTTCATTGTGAAGGTGGCTCGATACTTGGATTGTTGTCTATATCCAACCTGGAAAGCTGCATTAAGTTTATTGTTGCCTATCAAACAATCAGTGATTATTTAGATAATTTATGTGACCGTAGTACTTCACTTGATCCGATTGATTTTGAAGCACTGCACGATTCAATGCCCAATGCGTTAACACTAGATCAAGAGGTATCACATGATTATTATCGCTTCAGAGAAGATCGTGATGATGGAGATTATTTAAAAGACTTGGTGTTAACATGCCAAAGTGTATTGTCAGAAGTAAACCATTATCCGTTAATAAGAGAAACCATGCTAGAGCTTGCAGATTATTATTGTAAACTCCAAATTCATAAGCATGTGAAGAAAGAGGAAAGAGTAGGCCGCCTTGAAAAGTGGTTTTCCTCCTATCAACAAGCACTACCCAATATGAAATGGTATGAGTTTTCAGCATGTTCCGGCTCAACACTTGGAATTTTCTGTCTTGTAGCTTATTCGTTTCAAGAGGAGATGGATGCCACGCATGTGACGAAAATTCGTAACAGTTATTTTCCATACATTCAAGGCTTACATATTTTGCTCGACTATCTAATTGACCAAGACGAAGATTTAGCAGGGGGAGACTTAAACTTCTGTAGCTATTACCCAAATGAACAAACGTTACTGGAACGCTTATCACATTTCATTGAAAAAGCTGATATTCATTTAAAAGGTATTCCACATGAACGATTCCATAAAATGATTAACCGTGGTTTATTAGGTGTTTATTTATCTGATGATAAAGTAAATGAACAACACACCATTCGAAAGCTAGCGAAAAAGTTAATCAGACAAGGTGGTTCTATAAGCTATTTCTTCTATTTAAACGGCCGCGCATATCGAAAGTGGAAACATCTAAACCCAAAAAAGGTAGTAGGAGCATAAAAAAGGGACGCTGATTTTATATCAGTGTCCCTTATCTTTTTTCAATTGCGATGATAAATGGAGGATCATTTTGTTGATTAACAAATTGATAGCGTAAGACATGTGCCTTCATCTGATCAAGTTGCTCAACAAACGGTAATAACTCGTCCCGTTCAATCGACCCTTCAGGATGACCGTGATAAATCACCAGGACTAGAATACCCTCAGGCTTTAACATCTCAACAATTTGTTCAATTGCTGAAATCGTCGTTTCAGGTGTTGTCACAATGGATTTGTCTCCTCCAGGCAAGTAACCAAGGTTAAAGATTGCACCAGCTACTTGAGTGGAAGGAGGTAGGCATTCCGTAATATGTTCGTGCCCTTGTAAGAACAGGGTCACTCTGTCATGAAGTCCTTTTTCATTGAGGCGCTGTGTTGTTTTTTCAATGGCATCAAATTGTATATCAAATCCATATACATGTCCATTCTCACCAACAAGTTCTGCCAAAAAAGCTGTATCATGGCCGTTCCCTACAGTCGCATCAACAGCAACATCACCAGGTTCTACTGCTTTTTGTAATAGTGTTCGTGCAAAAGGAAGAATACGCTCTAGCTTCATGAGGTAATCATGCTTTCCTTTTTATAATGTTTTCCCTGATAGCTGTCACGACGAATTAATTCAGCCTCAATTGCATTTAACACTTCCCACTTATTCAAGCTCCACATCGGACCAATCATTAAATCAGGTGGACCGTCACCCGTAATTCTGTGGATAATCATTTCTGGTGGCAAGATCTCCAGCTGATCAACAACTAAGTTAATATAATTTTCAAAAGAAAGGAATTCAAGTAACCCTTTTTCATATTGCTTCACCATAGGTGTTCCCTTTAACAAATGAAGTAAGTGAATCTTTATGCCTTGAACATCAAGTTTCGCTACTTCTCTGGCCGTTTCCATCATCATTTCAGGTGTTTCAAGAGGAAGCCCGTTAATAATGTGGGACACAATACGAATGTTATGCTTACGAAGCTTTTCTACACCTTCAACATAGGTCTGGTAGTCATGAGCACGGTTAATAAGAAGTGCAGTTCGCTCGTGAACTGTTTGCAAGCCAAGTTCAACCCATAAATAGGTGCGCTCATTTAGTTCTGCTAAATACTCCACCACATCATCTGGTAAGCAGTCAGGTCTTGTTGCAATCGATAATCCAACTACACCTTCTTCTTTTAGAACAGGTTCGAATGTCTCTCGAAGCACACTTACCGGAGCATGTGTATTGGTGAAAGCCTGAAAATAGGCAAGATATTTTCCGTTCTTCCATTTTTGATGCATTTTTGCTTTTATATCATGAAATTGTTTTTCAATGGGTTCCGCACGGTTACCAGCAAAGTCACCAGAACCAGCTGCACTACAAAATGTGCAACCACCATGTGCCACAGTACCGTCACGGTTCGGACAATCAAAGCCTGCATCTAGTGCAATCTTGAACACCTTATGTCCAAACGTTTGACGTAAGTGGTAATTCCAAGAATGGTAACGCTTTTGATCATCTGCATATGGAAATGGATTTAGTTTATTCATGTAAACACCTCTTTCAAGTGTGGTGCCGGACAACCATGTTTAATTTATTTCTTCACGTCCAAGCATACTCATAATTAGCATTGTAGCATGTAAATGCCGTTAAACCAACACATATGAATGAGGGAAAAACTGCCTTTGCTATATCGGTGATAGGAACAAACGTCGTTGTATAAACTATTGTTGAGATGAAGAAATGCTTCATCCAGCATACGCCCTTTGAGGAGGTAATTTGCCATGGCAACACGTCAATCAGTTGAGGAATATATACAAATGGCCGAAGACGCCATCAAATATGCAGAAGAACAGTTCACCGAAGCTAAAAAACAAGAACACTATAACCAAGAAGAGTACACGCAAGCTCAACAGCGCCTCGAAGCTGCCATTACCGAGCTAGGTAAACTTGCACACAGTGGGAACCCACAGCAAAAAGAACAAATTGACCGTATGAGAATGCAAATCCAGCGTGTCTCAAATGAAATGACTATCTATCCACACCATTAAATCTTGGAGGACACATGCGATGAAAAAACCATCTAACGCTGAGCACAACATTCAAAACTTGTCTTATGACCCAGTACAAGAGGTCAAAAAGAAAAACGCCAAGCGAGCACAACCAGATCTTACGCCGAATAAGTAGTGAGTAGGGCCCCCGTTGAGTACGGGGGCCTTCGTTATTTACAGTAAATGGATGAAGACTCATAAATGGCGATAAGGACTCATAAATTGTGGGTTAAGACTCTTAAATGCCAGACAAGGACTCAATTATTTTTGGTAAAGGCTCATATACATTGATGGAGGATTTTCCAACACAGTGTAGAATTACTTTTTATGAAAGGAGTGTTGCAATTGATTGTAAAAGAGATAAAAATTCCAAAAAAACTAGTAAAACTTGAAGCTCTTTTGAGACGTTTACCAGAAAATCATGTTAAAAGGTCACAAATTGAAGATGAACTAGGAAAAATTAGGGCGGGATATTCGGGTGAACAGTCTCTACAGTATTATTTTGATTACCTCCCAAAGAAAGAGTACTCCATTCTTCATAACCTCAGATTATTTGATGGATCACATTACTTCCAAATTGATTTCCTGTTGCTCTCAAAAAAATTCATTCTGATTCTTGAAGTGAAGAATATGAAAGGTACGTTGTTCTTCGATCATACATTTAACCAACTTATTCGTACTCATAATGGGAAAGAAGAGGGATTTCAGGATCCTATGGTACAGGTGAGTTCACACCAAGTTAAACTAAGGAAATGGTTAAAAACTAATAAGTTCTCCGATATCCCCATCGAATATCTAGTTGTTGTCACAAATCCCAATACCATTATTAAAACGAACCCCAATCATCAAAAAGCCATATACAGAGTAACACGAAGTAGCAATTTACTAGCAAAAGTAGAACAACTGGAAAATCAATATAAAGATGAAAGGTTATCCTTAAAGGAAATAAAAAAGTTAACGGCACAATTATTGAAACAAGATACTCCTCTGGAACAACAAGTGATTGAACAATATAGAATTAACCTCTCTGAAATCTATACCGGTGTGGGATGCCCCAAATGTGGAAAGTATGCCATGCAACGCCAAAATCGATCATGGTTTTGTTCTACGTGTTTACATTGGGCAAAGAATGCTCATTTAGTGGCTTTACAAGATTATGTTCTACTGATAGGAACTATAGTTACAAACAGAGCTATTAGGGAATTTCTCCACCTACCCACACGGTTTGTTGCCAATAAACTGCTTCTCTCATTAAATCTACACTCAACAGGGATTAAAAAAGGGAAAGTTTATACACTTCCTGATCTTGATATTTTACAAAAATTGGGTGAAAACTCATAAATTTATAGATAGGCTCATAAAATTCAAGTTGTGGCTCTTAAATAAAAATAAAGACTCTTAAGATTAAACTTAGCCTCATAAATGTAAAAATCCGCATAGATCCCTATTACACATTTCCCTCTATCTTCTTATTGCTACCCCACCAAAAAAGGAATACAATGTACGATGGGAATCAACTTAAGAGGAGGTACAGAATGCCGAAAAAACTGTGGCTATTATTGATCGGAATGGTTATAAATGTGACGGGATCTTCGTTTTTATGGCCACTGAATGCAATTTATATTCATGATGTGCTGGGGAAATCGATGACGATGGCTGGAATTGTGCTCATGCTAAACTCTGCAGCCGGAGTAGTAGGGAATTTACTTGGGGGATATTTATTTGACCGTGTAGGTGGATATCGTTCTATTATTATAGGATTGTCAACATCAGTTATTTCGGCACTAGGACTAGTATGGAATAATGATTGGCCATATTATGTTATCTTTTTATTCTTAATTGGATTTGGATCAGGAATGATTTTCCCGTCAATGTATGCGATGGCAGGGTCTGTTTGGCCAGATGGTGGGAGAAAGCCCTTTAATGCAATGTACGTTGCGCAAAATATTGGGGTAGCAGCAGGTGCAGCTTTAGGTGGTGTAGTAGCGACCGTTTCGTTCCAGCTTACGTTCGTGGCAAATGCCTGTATGTTTGTTATCTTCTTGCTATTAGCAGTCTTTACCTATCATCGTATTAACGTTGCTAATGTAAAGTCGAGCGGATCGGTAAAAGTAAGTGGCATTCAAGACAAATCGCGCTTTACAGCCTTGCTCGTTTTATGTTCAGGTTACTTGATGACATGGATTGCATACGTTCAATGGCAAGCAAACATTGGGCCTCATACACAAACGTTAGGCGTATCCCTAAATCAGTACAGCCTACTATGGACTATTAATGGGGCACTTATCGTGTTTGCACAACCACTTATCTCGACAGTTGTGAAATATGCAGCGAAAACACTGAAATCACAAATTATTTTAGGTAGTTTGATTTTTATCGTATCTTTTATTGTCGTTTCAAATGCGACTCAGTTTTCCGGATTTGTTGTGGCGATGGTTATCTTAACGTTTGGTGAAATGCTTGTATGGCCAGCGGTTCCGACCATAGCGAATGATCTCGCACCTAAGGGTCGAGAAGGCTTCTACCAAGGTGTTGTAAACAGTGCAGCAACTGGGGGGAGAATGCTAGGACCTGTTATTGGTGGAGTCATGGTAGATATGTATGACATTAATGCTCTTTATGTGTTATTAATTGGTGTTCTGTTTCTTTCAATTGTGACTACATTCCTATATGATCGAAAAATAAAAACAAAAGAATCCAAGGCTATTGCTGTTTAAAACTAGAAAATTTGAAAATACTTTAAATATAGGCTTGAAGTTTTAATCAACTTTATTTAAAATACAAATCAATACAATATGTAACGAACAGTGCGAAGGAATAGTATCGATTGAACTAGGTCCAGAGAGTTGACGGGTGGTGCAAGTCAATCCAAACGCGATCGAGAACTCACCTTCAAGGTTTCAACGGTGAACGGCATGTGCTAAGTAATTGTTGACGTGATATCTGCGTTAAAGAGTCAAGTGAATGCTATTCGTAGCATTAATTTGGGTGGTACCGCGGGAATATTAACTCTCGTCCCTATTATTGTAGGGGCGGGGGTTTTTTTATTTTTACATAAACCTGTTCGCCCCATAACCAAATATTTGAAGAAACAAAGGAGGAAGTTTCATATGTCATTCGATCATCAAAGCATAGAAAAGAAATGGCAAAATCATTGGGAAACCAACCACACGTTTAAAACACAGGAAGAAAAAGGTAGACCTAAGTTTTACGCACTCGATATGTTTCCATATCCATCAGGTGCTGGACTTCATGTGGGACACCCAGAAGGTTATACAGCAACAGATATCGTTTCTCGTATGAAGCGTATGCAAGGCTATAATGTACTACATCCAATGGGATGGGATGCATTCGGCTTGCCTGCAGAGCAATATGCGCTTGATACAGGGAATGACCCAGCTGAATTTACTGAGCAAAATATCAACACATTCCGTCGTCAAATTAAAGAGCTTGGTTTCTCTTACGACTGGGATCGCGAAGTAAACACGACAGATCCTAACTATTACAAGTGGACGCAATGGATTTTCTTAAAGCTATATGAAAAAGGACTTGCGTATATTGATGAGATTCCAGTTAACTGGTGCCCCGCATTAGGTACAGTTCTTGCAAACGAAGAAGTCATTGATGGGAAGTCAGAGCGTGGCGGACATCCCGTTGAACGTCGTCCGATGAAGCAATGGATGCTAAAAATTACAGCTTATGCAGATCGTCTATTAGAGGATCTTGAAGAGCTTGATTGGCCGGAAAGCTTGAAAGATATGCAACGCAACTGGATTGGACGTTCTGAAGGGGCGCACGTTCATTTCACAATCGATGGCCATAATGAAGGATTTACTGTATTTACAACAAGACCTGATACACTTTTTGGTGCTACGTATGCAGTACTTGCTCCTGAACACCCACTTGTAGAGAGCATTACAACAGCTGAGCAAAAGGATGCTGTTCAAGACTACATTGATAAAATTAAGAGCAAGAGTGATCTAGAACGTACGGAGCTTTCAAAGGAAAAGACAGGTGCTTTTACAGGTGCTTATGCAATCAATCCAATTAACGGTGAAAAAATGCCAATCTGGATTGCAGATTATGTCCTAATGACATATGGAACGGGTGCAATCATGGCAGTTCCAGCTCATGACGAGCGTGATTATGAGTTTGCTCAAAAGTTTGATCTGTCAATTAAAGAAGTTGTAGCTGGTGGGGATGTAACGAAGGAAGCCTACACAGGTGACGGTGAACACGTAAACTCAGATTTCCTAAATGGTATGAATAAAGAGGAAGGTATTGCTTCTGCAATAAAATGGCTAGAAGAAAACAGCAAAGGTGAGAAGAAGGTTTCCTATCGTCTACGTGACTGGTTGTTCAGCCGTCAACGTTACTGGGGTGAACCAATTCCGATTATTCACTGGGAAGATGGCACTTCCACTGCTATTTCTGAATCGGAGCTTCCACTCGTCCTTCCAAAAACAAAGGAAATCCGTCCATCGGGTACGGGTGAATCACCACTTGCGGCTATTGAAGAATGGGTAAATGTTGTTGATCCAGTAACAGGTAAGAAGGGTCGCCGCGAGACAAATACAATGCCTCAGTGGGGTGGTAGCTGCTGGTACTACCTACGCTACATTGATCCACATAACAATGAGCAATTGGCAGATCCAGAAAAGCTAAAACAATGGTTGCCGGTTGATATATACATTGGTGGAGCAGAACACGCTGTTCTTCACTTATTGTATGCTCGTTTCTGGCACAAATTCTTGTACGATATCGGGGTAGTTCCAACGAAGGAGCCATTCCAACGATTATTCAACCAAGGTATGATTCTTGGTGAAAATAACGAAAAGATGAGTAAATCTAAGGGGAATGTCGTAAATCCTGATGATATCGTAAGAAGCCATGGTGCAGATACACTACGTCTTTACGAAATGTTTATGGGACCACTTGAAGCATCAATTGCATGGTCTGAAAAAGGACTTGATGGTTCTCGTCGCTTCCTAGACCGTGTATGGAGGCTGTTTGTGGAAGAAAATGGAGAGCTAAGTCCTAAAATTGTGGATAGTTCTAGCCAAGCACTAGACAAAGTGTACAATCAAACTGTGAAAAAGGTTACAGAAGATTATGAAGGACTTCGCTTTAACACAGCTATTTCTCAAATGATGGTATTCATCAATGATGCATACAAAGCAACTGAGCTTCCAAAAAAATATGTAGAAGGCTTTGTGAAACTACTTTCTCCAGTAGCCCCACACCTTGCTGAGGAGCTTTGGGAAAAGCTAGGACATTCCGGAACCATTTCATATGAAGCTTGGCCGACATTCGATGAGTCAAAGCTCGTTGAAGATGAAGTAGAAATTGTTGTTCAGGTAAATGGCAAAGTGAAGGCGAAACTAAAAGTTCCGGCAACTGCAACAAAAGAAGAGATGGAACAGATCGCTCTATCGGATGATACAGTGAAAGAACAGATAGACGGGAAAACAGTACGAAAAATAATTGCTGTTCCTGGAAAACTTGTAAATATTGTGGCAAACTAATGGAAGAGGCTTTATGCCTCTTCTTTTTCATCAAGGCTCTTTTCGGTTAGAGTTAGTGTATTGGTAAAAATAATGCCTTTTATGATCAAAATGAAAATGAAAATGAGGGAGTACCATGCTTCAATTTGGCCCTTTTATAACAGAAAAAGAAAAAGGAAAACTAATCCCAATAATTCAACAATTAGTCGATATGATTCCTCATCATGTACAAGGGAACATACACATTAAGGATGAATACACCATTATAAAAGCATTTGGCGAAGACTTGTCGTATGAGTATGGTAATCAGAGGGAATGTATACTGGAACTGCAAAGTACAGAAAGTGTTCCTCTACTAGTTGCTTATAATGATGAAGATCTCTTTCTTGTATGGGATATAGTATTCGGTGAAACCCTACCTGTCATTGCCAAAGAACAAGGCATTTCAATATACGAATTTAAAGATGAATTAGTTCAATCATTACAAGCAATGCTAAAAAAAGGATGGTATTTGCCTAATGTTGATTTGCACCACGTAGTTTGGTGTGAGGATTGTAATGCTTTATTTATCGTGGACTATGCAGGTTGTGAACGAGTACATGGCAGGACATTTGAGGAGTATAATCAAGAGATGCTGGCTAGGATAAACCTGTTATTTCAACAATATGAACAGTAAAGGGAGAGAAAAATGGAAAATTTAAAATTAATTACACCGAAAGAATTACAAGAAAAACTTTCAAACGATGAGAAGTTAGAAATCATAGACGTTCGTGAACATGAAGAAGTGGCACAAGGAATGATACCTGGTGCTAAGCATATTCCAATGAATGAAATTCCTTCAAGATTAGAAGAACTGGATCAAGCTAAAGAGCATATTTTCATTTGCCGATCAGGTAGAAGAAGTGAAAATGTTTGTCATTACCTACATGATCAAGGCTATAAGGTAGTAAACATGATCGGTGGAATGTTGGAGTGGGAAGGCGATACAGAGCTGCCTTCAAAATAAATTACAAACTTTAGACCAAGTCTTCTATAGAGGTTTGGTCTATTTATTGAATTTTTTTAATTTTTACATATTGCAAACGTTTACATAATATAATAAACTACAAATAATAGTTAATCCGAAACGTTTCGGGAGGTAAGTGGCATGACAACAATTAAAGACATATCTAAAGCTGCTGGTGTCTCAGTCACAACTGTTTCCAGAGCGTTAAATGGCTATTCAGACGTTAGTGAAAGTACTCGGCAAAAGGTAATGCGTGTAGCCAAGGAACTAAACTATGTCCCTAACACATTAGCAAGAAGTCTTGTTATGAATAAATCACAAACCATTGGATTACTAGTCTCAGGCTTTACTAAGTCTAGTATTAAAGATAACTTTATGGTTGAAGTCATGGCAGGAATAAATGATTTTGCAGCAGAAACGAATTACGACCTTGTTTTGTTTAGTACAGATTCTACAAAACAAAGGGAAAAAACATACTCTCAGCTTTGTAAAGAGCGTAGAGTGGATGGCGTTATTATTCAAGGGATAAAGATTGATGATCCATATCTTTTAGAGGTTGTCGAAAGTGATATTCCTTGTGTACTAATTGACATTCCGATTGAGTCAGACACAGTTGGTTATGTTACAACGGATAATATTTTAGGAGCTAAAAAAGCAGTCCACCATTTGATTGAACTGGGACACTGTAATATAGCGATGGTCAATGGTCATGATCAAGCTTTTGTTAGTAAAAGAAGACTGGAAGGCTATATAGAGAGCTTAAAGGATTCGAATTTACCGATATGTAATGATTGGATAGTAAATGGAAAGTTTAATGAAGAAGAAGCTGAACAAGCAACTGAAGAGTTGCTGATAAATAATCCGGAAATTACAGCTGTGTTTTGTGCCAGTGACTTAATGGCGCTCGGTGTAATTAAGGCAGCAAGGAACCTCGGAAAAAGAGTTCCAGAGGATTTGTCAGTTGTTGGGTATGATGATATTGTATTAGCTTCCTATTCCACTCCATCACTAACAACAATTGCTCAAGATAAGTTTAGAATGGGTTATGAAGCAGGAAGGCTGCTTGTACAAATGCTAGAAGGAGATAATCATTCTCACATAGTAACACTTGAAACAAATTTAAAAATACGAGATTCATCTAGTAGAAACCACCATTAAGTGGTTTTTCGTTACACTTTTTCCGAAACGTTTTGGAAAGTGTTGTCCCAATAAAAAAAAACATATATTTTTTGTAGTATTCCGAAACGTTTCGGATAAGATTGGAGGAACTTCATGGATTACAGAGTAATAAAGGAAAATGACTTATTTTTCCTAACAGACACAAAAGGTAACGTCCCAGAGAACCATCCATATGGATTAGGTCTATATACGAAGGACACAAGATTTTTAAGTAAATTCGATGTCAAAATAAATGGGCAGGAGCCAATTCTCCTATCATCTGAGGCAGATGAAAATTACTCAGCTAAAATATTGTTAACAAACCCGCACATGGAGGAGAATGGCGAACTAATTTTATGGCGTGAGTCTGTCGAGATAGAACGCTCACGTTTTATTTTTGATGATGTGCTCTATGAAACAATCAAAGTGAAAAATTACTTTCCGAAAAACGTTCAGTTTGATTTAAGTGTTCACATGGATGTTGACTTTGCTGACATGTTCATTGTTCGTGGGTTTCAAAACGGGGATGTAGGGAAGAGAACAGGTCAGCAAATCAAAGACCAGACCTTAACTTTTTACTATGAGGGTGCAGATGTAAATAGAGCAACGAAGGTATCTTGGGATCGATCTGCTAAGTCTGTTACAGAGGATGGAGACATTGAGTTTACGTTTTCATTGGATCATAGTGAAGAAAAAGCTGTTACCTTTATGATTCGTCCAGTCATAGGTGAAGAGACAGAAAAAGGATTTGTTAATCGCGACGTTGCGCTTTCTAAACTAAGTGAAACATATAACGACTGGAATCTTACGACAACAAAAGTAACGACGGATCATGAGAGACTGCAAAAGTTAGTTGATAGAGGTATTAATGATTTACGTGTATTGCTGACTGATTTAGGATATGGACATTTTCCAGTTGCAGGTCTTCCTTGGTTTGGGGTGCCTTTTGGACGTGATAGTCTAATAGCAGCACTTCAGATGTTGTCTTTTAATCCAAGTGTAGCAAAAGGTACCTTGTTAACCATGGCAAAATACCAGGGAACAAAGGTTGATTCTTGGCGTGATGAACAGCCAGGTAAGATTATGCATGAATTGCGATTCGGTGAGCTAGCAAATACAAATCAAATTCCATATACGCCTTACTATGGGACGATCGATGCAACACCATTATTTTTAATGTTACTAACGGAATATGTGAAGTGGACAAATGATGTAGAAATTGTCCGTCAATTAGAAGGAAATATTGAAGCAGCTCTTAAATGGATTGATGAATATGGTGATCGTGACGGTGATTTATTTGTAGAATATCACCAAGAATCTAGTAAAGGAATTGCAAACCAAGGTTGGAAAGATTCCGGAGATTCGATTGTTCATCGTAATGGCGATTACGCAAAAACCCCAATTGCACTTAGTGAGGTACAAGGATATGTATATCAAGGGAAAAAGGGAATTGCTGACTTATTTGAACAATTGGGAAAAGATGAACGTGCGAGGGAATTAAGGATGCAGGCAGAAGCCTTAAAAGATAAATTTAATCAAAGTTTCTGGATGGATGACGTTCAATTTTACGCCATAGCACTTGATGAAAAGAAAAATCCAGTAGGGACAATTACGTCAAACCCAGGACACGTGCTTTTATCTAACATGCTAGATAAAGAAAAGTCTGATGCGGTTGTGAAAATGTTACTTTCCCCAAAGATGTCATCAGGATATGGAATTCGCACGATGGGAGAAGGAGAAGCGGGTTACAATCCAATGAGCTATCATGATGGCAGTATATGGCCACATGATAATAGTATGATTCTGCTTGGGATGAGTAAAAGTGGGTACCAGACTGAAGCGAATCTAGTAATCAATGAATTAATTGATGCTGCAGGACATTTTGAATATGATCGATTGCCCGAACTGTTTTGTGGCTACAGTAAGGAACTAGGTCGACCTGTGAAATACCCAGTTGCTTGCTCACCACAGGCTTGGGCAGCAGGAACTCCACTCGTGTTTATTCAATCATTACTAGGCATTTTTCCAAACAGCTTAGAAAAGCGAATTGAATTGTCACCTCGATTACTAGATTCGATGAACTATTTAAAGGTTGAAAACATGGCTATTGGAGAAGGGCATCTTTCTCTAATAGTTGAAAGAGTTCAAGAAAAAATAGAAGTAACAATTGGTAAAAATACAACAGGCTATACACATTATATTCAATAGTGGTCTCTTGGGGGTATTCCCCCCTTTAGATATATGAATCTATTATGTATATATGAAAGGGGAAATGGATTATGAAAAAGTGGTTTGCAACACTTGGGATTACCTCAATGTTAATTGGAAGCGCTTTAGCTGGATGCTCGAACGGAGAGGACACCAAAGAACCAGCTTCCGGTGGAAAAGATAATGGAAAATCAGAAGAGGTTGTAGAAGTATCATTAGCAGGATGGGGTGGTAATCAATCCGAGCAAGAGCTACTTCAACAAACTTTAGATGAGTTTATGGCATCTCATCCACATATTAAAGTAAATTATGAAGTTATTTCTGATCAATATATGGATGTTATCAAGACTAGATTAATTGGTGGGGAAGGTCCTGATGTTTTCTATCTAGATGCATTTGAAGCTCCAGCTCTTATTGAAACAGGTGCAGTTGAACCACTAGATTCTTACGTAACTGATGAATTTGATGTAGCAGATTTTGAAAAGCCACTGTTAGAGGCTTTCAAACAAGACGACATAACATACGGTTTCCCAAAGGATTTCTCAACATTAGCATTATTTTATAACAAGAAGATGTTAGAAGAAGCTGGAGTGGAAGTTCCAAAAACGTGGGATGAGCTTCGTGAGGCATCTAAGAAGTTAACAAAAGGTACAGAGGTTTATGGATTTGGTGTAGCTCCTGAACTAGCACGTCAATTTTTCATTGGTGAGTCTCTTGGTGGCGAAATTGTATCTGACGATCAAGCAAGTTTTGCGGATGAAAAGGTTGTTGAAGCGCTGCAACCTGTCATTGATCAACATTTAAAAGACAAAACTTCTGCTCAGCCAAGTGAAGTTGGCGCCGGATGGGGCGGGGAAATGCTTGGCCAAGGGAAAGCAGCAATGGTTATTGAAGGAAACTGGGCGATTCCATTCTTAAAAGATACGTTTCCAAATGTAGATTTCGGTACTGCAGAAGTACCAACTGTAAATGGTGAAAAAGGAACAATGGCTTATACGGTTGCCTACGTTATGAATGCAAACTCTCAAAAGAAAGAAGCTGCTTGGGAACTACTATCTTACTTAACAGGTAAAGAAGGTATGAAAACTTGGACTTCAAAAGGTTTTGCTCTTCCAACGCGTAAATCTGTTGCAGCAGAGTTGGGATATGATAAGGATGAGCTACGAGGTCCTATCGTAGCCGGTGCATCATATGCACAAGTTTGGGCAGCGGGTGCAAATCTGCCAATTATTATGACCAACTTTAATAATCAATTCTTAAGCGCATTTTTAGGTGAAAAATCGCTGGAAGATGCATTAAAAGAAGCACAAGAAACAGCTAATAGCGAAATTTCTTCACAATAATTTTAAAGGATAAGGAGAGGGGACGACTGTAACCTTCTCCTTATCCATACATTCAGCAAGTGTTGTTTCAACTCTTTCTGGTGATGTCCAATCCAGACTTCAATAGAAAGAGTTGCAACAGCCTTAAACTAGTAAAGGGAGTGGGAGAATGAAAGGGTTGTTTACGTCTAGAAAAATTCGGGAGACCGGATCTGGTTATCTATTTATGGCTCCTACCTTAATGGTATTAGCAATGTTCGTTATTGCTCCTATACTTTATGCGATTTTCTTGTCTTTTCATAAAGTACAATTATTAGGACAGGTCTCCTTTGACTTTGTAGGACTTAATAATTTTGCACATATTATAGAAGATAAACGGGCTATAATCTCTTTGAAAAACACAGCTAAATATGTGCTAATAGTTGTTCCTTTGCAAACTATTCTTGCTCTAGTCTTAGCGGCTACCTTAAATGCTGGATTAAAAGGGGAGCGGTTCTTTCGAATTATTTACTTCCTACCCACGTTAACTTCTTCAGCTGTTCTAACATTAATTTTTATGTGGATGTATAACAAGAACGGTCTAATCAATCATTTCTTAGGGTACTTTGGAATTCCACCTTATAACTGGATTGGAGACCCAGAAGTAGCACTCAATGCTATTATGATGATGAATATTTGGGCTACTGCACCTTTTTTCATGGTGATTTACTTAGCTGCACTTCAGGATATTCCTGATTCCTTGTATGAAGCTGCAGAGCTTGATGGAGCAAATGCCATTCAAAAGTTTTTATATATAACTGTTCCTTTCTTACGACCGGTAACCTCATTTGTTGTCATTATGGGACTAATTGGAACATTCCAGTTGTTTGATCAATCATATATTTTCTCAGCAGGTTCGGGGGGACCGAATAACTCAACATTGACTGTTGTTCTATTAATCTATCAATATGCTTTCAAGACCTTAAACACAATGGGGTATGCAGCTGCATTAGCATTCGGTTTAGCAATAATCATCTTAATTGCAACGTTATTACAACGTAAATTCTCAAAAGAAGAACAATTATATTAGAGGAGGATAACTGATGAAAAAATCATTTTCTGTGGGAAGAGGCTTTTTATATACGATTCTAGTTATATATGCCATTATCACAATGATTCCATTTTTATGGGCACTATCCTCTTCTTTTAAAACTCTAGAGGAGATCGTAAGTGGGACAATAACTTTTATTCCCGAAAACTTTACATTAGATAACTATAAACAAATCTTTTTAAAACAGGAATTGTTTCCACGATGGTTATTTAATAGTTTATTTATCGCTGTTAGCATCACAATATTAAATATAATTCTAAATTCAATGGCAGGATATGCATTAGCACGTATTCACTTTATCGGTCGTAAAGCATTTTTTATTATTATACTTGCGGTATTAATGATTCCGGCCCAAGTTACATTAATACCTAATTACCTTATTTTAAAAAGTTTGGGTTGGTTAAATACATACCAAGGTATGATTGTACCAGGTGCAATTAATGCAACATTCATTTTCATGATGAGACAGTTCTTTATCAATTTCCCGAAGGAGCTTGAGGAAGCAGCAGAACTTGACGGTTTATCCAAATTGGGGACCTTCTTTAAGGTTGTACTTCCTTTAGCTAGACCAGCCTTAGCAGCACAAGCTATATTTGTATTTATGGGTGCGTGGAATGAATTTATGAAGCCTCTCATTATCATGTCTAGTCCCGAGATGTTTACCCTGCCTCTAGGGTTAAATACATTTAAAGGACAGTTTATTAGTTACTGGAACTATATCATGGCAGCTTCAATGATTTTTACAGTACCAGTTCTTGTTTTATACGCATTCTTTAATCGTTATTTTATTAAGGGAATATCATTTACTGGTGGAAAGTAATTACAAAATAGCATTATAATATAAATGTGAAGCCTGTATTATTAGAGGCTTCCTTTTTTAAATACATTAAAATATATATTACTTGACTACCAAAGACCATGTTACATTTATTTAATTTTGTGACCATGCTTGAGTGGGATGGCGACTCCAAACTGCCTAAGTAATAAGTACATAGATTTTAGATTATAAAAAAGCAATGTTATTCGAAAGTTGAATTGACATTGCTTTTTTAAAAGAAAATTTATTGAAAGTAGTGATTCTAATGAATAACGTTCTTGTGCTTGGTGGAGTATCATTTAATTTAATGGTCGAGGTTGATGAATTTCCACAGCCTGTTGCCCAAACCATTCATTCTGTAAAGTCTTATCATGAGACACTTGGCTCTACTGGTGCTGGAAAGTCATTGAACGTCAAGAAATTAGGTTTTGATGTAGACTTTTATGGAATCATTGGTGAGGATGAATACGGAGAGAAAATTGTTTCGTACCTCAAAAGAGAAGGGATTTCTTTTTATTATGATATAAGTTTAGGTGGAACAGAGAGACACTTAAACTTGATGAAAAATAGTACGGGTGAGAGGCAATCACTATTCCTAAATTCTATACCCAGTTCAATTAAAACAAATAAGGAACAAGTTGAGAAACTTATTCAAAAATGTGATTATGTCTTTTTAAACATAATATCTTATTGTAAAGACTTCATTCCTTTACTCAAAAAACATAAAAAAGAGATTTGGGTCGACCTTCATGATTATGACGGTGAAAATGAATATCATCAGGATTTTATTGAAGTGGCTGATGTTATTCAATTTAGCTCTGAGAATAATGCTACATATAGAGAAACGATGGAAAAGTTCTTAAAAATGGAGAAGAAGCTTATTGTATGTACACATGGAAGCAAAGGTGCAACACTTCTTTCAAAGAATGGCTGGATTGACATTCCTGCTTTGCCATATGAATCAATTGATACGAATGGTGCTGGGGATGCCCATTTTAGCGGGTTATTATACGGTTTAGTAGAGGGCTACGACCTAGAGAAATCAGGTAGAAGGGCTTCAATAGTCGGAGGATTGGCTGTTACCTCAGAAGAATTGGCTTCAAGTCAACTCTCAAGTGTCAAAGTGGAGGAAGAGTACAGAAAGTATTTTTCTACATAGTAATGAAGAAGCAGTGTAAATTCCAAAAGGAACACACTGCTTTATTTATTGGCTTCCTGCTATAAAATTGAACATTATCCCTCAGTAAAACAAGTATCTTCAACAATTGAGATTAATTGCTTTAATTGTTCAATGGAAGATTCCATTGATAATGAGTAATAACGCAGAGTACCCTTTTGTTCTATCTCAACAAGATTTACATCGCGCAATATTTTTAAGTGGTGAGAAATAGCGGGACGAGATAGATTAGATTGATCTGCGATTTCGGTTACACTTAATTTATCGTATTCTGCTAATAACAGTATAATATCCTGCCTTGCTGTATCACTTAATGCATTGAATAGTGGAATACACGCACGAAAGGTAGTAATGGCTTCTTGTGACATAGAATTACTCCTTTAATTAGTTTCTTTAGCTACATACTTTGCTACCTTTGCAGCAACACTTCTAGGAAGGAACTTAGCTGATAATGCACCAAATTTATTGAATCCTCCTGTAATGATTACCCTTTTTCCTTTCATTAGGGCATCAACTCCCATTTTTGCTACAGTTTCAGAATTCATTGCTCTTTTAAACATTTTTGTGTTTTCAACTTTTGCCAGTGCACCAAAGTTAGTTTTTGTTGCTCCGGGACATAAGGTTGTTACAGTAATATTGAAATCACTTACCTCTTCAACCAATGCCTCAGAAAATGATAAAACGAATGCTTTTGTTGCATAATAAACTGCCATAAATGGACCAGGTTGAAAAGCAGCAGTACTTGCAACGTTGAGTATTTTTCCAGAGTTTCGTTTTTTCATATCACCTAGGACATAGTAGGTTAACTCTGTAAGTGCAGTCACATTTAGTTGAATCATCTCATTTTGTCTTTCGATATCAAGGTCAGAGAAGTTACCTAAAAGTCCAAATCCAGCATTGTTTATTAAAACATCAATTTTGATATTCTGATTTTCTATTTCATCATATACCTCTTTAGCAGCACCTGGCAAACTTAAATCTTTTACAATGGGTGTCACTTGAATGTTCTTATATGAATCTTTAATTTCAATTAACTTATTCTTGTTTCTAGCCACTATCACTAAATTATATCCCTGATTTGCAAATAACTTTACAAATTCAAATCCTAATCCGCTTGTTGATCCTGTAATGAGTGCAGTTTTGTTCATGGTGAATTTCTCCTTTGATTATGAGTTTAAATGTTTAAGTGTTTAAACATATAATAATAAAATAGTTGCTTTAAGTCAATAATGAAAATAAAAATGGAGAAGATCTGTAATAAAAGATCTTCTCCATTAATCCTAACGATTATATTTTGTATTCATCGAATTTTTCCCGGCAGTCATACCAGCCAGTCTACCAGTAACAAGTGCCGAAGTAATATTGTATCCACCAGTATAGCCATGAATATCAAGAATCTCACCACAGAAATATAATCCCTTTGTTAGCTTAGAAGACATTTCCTTTGGATTAATTTCTTTCACTGAAACACCACCACCTGTGACAAAAGCCTTTTCAATTGATAACGTTCCATCGACGTAGAAGGAAAATTGCTTACAGTTTTTTGCTAGTAAGCGCAGCTTTTCATGTGGAATGTGATGAAAGTTTAATTGCTCATCGATTTCAGATTGCTCCAGCAAGAATAGTAAATAACGTTCAGGAAGAAGTGATTTCAAGACATTTTTTATCGCTTTATTTGGTTCGTCCTTTAATAACTTCACAATGTGTTGAAACAGTGCTTCTTCATTTTGCTGAGGAATGGCATCAATACGCATCTCAACTTTTCGTGTAGTAAACTTCTGTTGCGTCTTTACCACAAACTGACTGCACCGAAGTACAGCTGGACCTGATATACCGAAGTGTGTAAACAGCATGTCCATTTTATGTGTAATGACCGTTTTTCCTTTTGGGTTTAAGACACTAAGCGCAATGTCACGTAAGGCAAGCCCTTGCAGAGATTTGTCTTTTATAAATGATTCACTTGAAGTTAGTGGCACTTCAGTTGGATACAGCTCGGTTATCGTATGACCTGCTTTTTCAGCCCATGCATAGCCATCCCCTGTTGATCCAGTATGAGGAACAGACTTCCCACCAACTGCAATAATGACATGTTGACATGAAATGACTTGACCGTCTTTTAGGATGACAGCCTTCGTTTCTCCATTTTCATAGTCAACTGTTTTCACAGGTGTATTCGTCCATATTGTGACGTTTAATTTCCCTAATTGTGTTAAAAGCGCATCAACAACAGATTGTGCTTTATCTGTTACAGGAAACATGCGACCGTGATCTTCCTCTTTAAGTTGAATGCCTAAGTTTTCGAAAAAACGAATAATATCTTCATTACTAAAAATTGAAAATGCACTATGTAAAAAACGACCGTTTCCAGGGATATGCTTAATAATCTCGTCAACAGGTAACCGGTTTGTTACATTACAACGTCCACCACCTGATATGGCAAGCTTTCTTCCTAATTTATCTCCTTTATCAATGAGCAGTACCTTTGCCCCCGCTTCTCCGGCTGCAATAGCTGCCATTAAGCCAGAAGGACCTCCTCCTATGACAACAACATCGAACTTCATATTGGTTCCTCCATCTAATGTGCTAGAAAAAGAATAGCACGTTTAGATAGAAAATAAAAATATTGTTGTGACGTGGAAAGTGAAAATATAGTCATTGGCTTGATTTGTGTTAAAATAGCATCATTGGATAAAAATGAAGATGGTTGAATTTGGTAGGTCATCATGAAGTTTTTATCAATTTATCGATACTCTCGTCAAAAAAGACGGGTAGAATACGAAACTATAATAGCACCATGCGAATTTAGAGTTATTAGTTAGGGGATTATGAATGTCTAGCTCAAACTTATTAAAAGGAACGTTTATTTTAACGTTAGGTACATATATATCAAGGATTTTAGGGATGATTTATGTTTTCCCGTTTGCAGCTTGGGTTGGTACAAGTGGAGTTGCATTATATTCTTATGGTTATGTTTACTATGCGATATTTCTGAGTATTTCTACAGTCGGTGTACCAATGGCTGTTTCAAAGTTTGTATCAAAGTATAATGCTATAGGAGACTATAGAACGAGTAAGAAGATGTTTAAAGTAGGTATGACATTAATGATTGGAATGGGGGTATTTTCTTTCCTCCTTCTAAATTTGTTAGCACCAGTTCTAGCTTCTATGAATATAGGTGGAGCTAAGGAATTAACAAACTCAGTCGAAGAGATTGTTAGTGTTATACGAATGGTGAGTTTTGCTCTATTAATCGTACCGTTAATGAGTTTAGTTCGTGGGTTTTTCCAAGGCAATCAATCAATGGAGCCAACTGCAGTGTCTCAAGTAATTGAACAGTTGGTTAGGGTGTTATTTTTACTAGGCTCAGCGTATATCATTGTTGAGGTCATGAATGGGAAGATATCTACTGCTATCGGATATGCTACATTTGCTGCATTTGTTGGGGCATTAGGTGGAATTGCGGTATTAGGTTGGTATTGGTATAAAAGAAAAGATGATTTCAACACATTAATCGAGAATAATAGTTATGATTCAGATATTGAGACAAAGTCTATGATAAAAGAGTTGCTGACATATGCTGGACCGTTTGTCTTTGTAGGATTAGCCATTCCACTATATCAGGGAATCGATTCTTTAACATTTAATAAAGCGATGGCGGATATTGGTCTTGGTAAAGTGACTGAAGGAATCTTTGGGATGATAAATTTTAATATCAACAAACTCGTCATGATCCCAGTTTCACTTGCGACAGCTTTTGGTCTTACGCTAGTTCCAGCGATTACAAAAGCCTTTACAGATCAGAATCGTAAATCCTTACACACTCAAATAGATCAGTCGTTTCAAGTTGTATTTTTTCTAACATTACCTGCAGTTGTCGGTCTTGCTATTTTAAGTGATGAAATTTATGCATTGTTTTATGGGGCGAATGAATTGGGGGCAAACTTATTAGCATGGTATGCTCCAGTTGCAGTATTGTTTGCGTTCTTTACTGTAACTGCCGCCATTCTTCAAGGGATACAAAAACAAAAACTTGCTGTTATTAGTTTATTTTTCGGATTAATACTTAAAATTAGCCTAAATATCCCACTTATTACGTGGTTTGAAGGAGTTGGCTCTATAATAGCAACAGGAGTCGGCTACTTAGGCTCAGTTATCTATAGCTTGGCAATGATCAAGAGACACGCAAAGTTTTCCTATCGCTTGTTTTTCAAACGTTCCGTGCTAATGTTAATTTTCTCGATGTTCATGATTTTAGGAATAAGCCTTCTATTATTAGGCTTGTCTCCATTTATGACTTATGAAGACGGACGTTTCTCAGCGGTTATCTTAACCATCTTGGGCGTTCTAGTCGGAGCAGGAATCTACTTGTATTTAAGTTATCGTTCAAACTTAGCAGGAAAGCTATTAGGTGCACGTTTTTCATTTTTGAAAAAACAAAAGGTGAGAGGATAAGCCTTCCTTTCACCTTTTGGCTGTAATTGCAAATTAGTATTGGCCTTGACCGATACCTAATCTGCGTTCAATGCGGTCTACGCGACGGTCTAAACGTTCGATTTGGTTATCAAGTCTTTGAACTTGACGCTCTAAGCGGTCTAAACGGCGATCAACATTTCCCCCGCCGCCTCCGCCTGGGTATCCTGGAAAACCTGGAATGGGTAGAAAATAGCCTTCTGGTTGTTGTCTGTACATAATGTTCTCTCCTTTAATGTAAAATGCGATATACAATTATAGTCTATGGTTATAGGGCATGTGTTGAGAGAGTCATATGCCTATAAAACTAAATCTAGGCGAGTAAAATAAATAAGGTGGCTATAAAATGAGAATAGATAAATTGCTAGCAAATATGGGATATGGCACCCGAAAGGAAGTTAAACAGTTATTAAAAACAGGTAATGTACGAGTTGAAGATGCAGTTGTTAAAGACCCGAAAACTCAAGTGAATCCAGATACACAAGTTGTTACTGTACATGGAGACGTTGTAGAGTATAGGGAATTTATTTATTTGATGATGAATAAGCCACAAGGGGTTATTTCAGCAACAGAAGATCATCAAGATGAAACGGTTATTGATTTATTAGAACAAGAGGACCAATTATTTGAGCCTTTTCCTGTAGGTCGATTGGATAAGGATACAGAAGGGTTATTGTTGATTACAAATGATGGACAATTAGCTCACCAGCTGTTATCTCCGAAGAAACACGTTCCAAAAACGTATTTTGCCCATATAAGAGGCGAAGTGACAGAGGAAGATGTAAAGTCATTTGCACAAGGGGTAGAGTTAGATGATGGATATGTAACTAAGCCTGGTGAGCTAACGATATTAAAAGCAGGAGAAACCTCTCAAATTGAATTGGTTATTACGGAGGGGAAATTTCACCAAGTGAAGAGAATGTTTGAAGCAGTCGGTAAAAAGGTAACCTACCTAAAGAGAATTAAAATGGGTCCATTGCCACTCGATGAAACATTAGAACTTGGAGAGTACCGAGAATTGACCGATGAGGAAGTAGAACAATTACGTACATCGAGAGAATAGAAAAGGAAGGACACTTGTCCTTCCTTTTCCCATTTAAGTAGGCTGTTTTCATAGATTTTTGAAGAAAAACTCGTTAGTCTAAAAGGTTATGATTGAAGTTATGAGAACCTGTGTAATCAAGTCTATCTTATCAAATGTTTGACTGTTATACCTGTAATATCTAGGGTGTTTTACGAAGTCAACTTCACTTTCTTTTCAGTTGTTGTCCATTTCCCGCGACTCGGGCTTTCTACCAAATCGTTATATGCTAATACATTTAGATCACGCTGTATTGTCCTTTGCGTGATTCCAAATTCATCAACTAGCTGTTCAGTAGTGACTGTACCTCTTTCACTAATAAACATATAAACGGATTTGATTCGACTAAGCATTCGAGAAGTTGAAGGCTTCAAAAAACCACTCCTTAATGTTTTTTTGGCTAATCAAAAATGAAAGTATGAGTTCTACTAGCATAAAAAAGACTAAGTTTGGATCTTGAGTATTCTCACGTCATGTAAGAAAAATTTTAAATTAATCTAACTACTACCATTTTACACAAAATTCTCAAGTAATTCACTTAATTAAATGAATTTACAAAAAATTTATAAAATACATGTATCCCCCCTTATAGCTTTTGTTGGAGTAAATATATGAAGCACTATGGGGGATGTATGACCTTTTCTATAAACTTCGTAGAATCTCGAAGAAAAAACACTATTTCTATTATTAGGAAGTATAAACGTGATATACATATTTTGTAAAATGTTTTGCTTGTATAAGAAAATGGATTCATTATGACTAGCTTTTTTGCTAACTTTTGGTATTCTATAATCAATGAAAAAATAAATATGACGGGGTGATTGAATGGAAGTCAATTGGCAACATGAAGTGTCGAAAAGAAAAGATGAACTCATTCAGGAAACACAACGCTTTTTAAAAATTAACAGCGTATTAGATGAAAATCAGGCAGACCATCAGGCACCTTTTGGTAAAGGAATACAAGAAGCATTGGAATTCTTATTGGAAAAAGGATCAGAAGACGGATTCACGATTAAAAATGTAGATGGGTATGCAGGGCATATCGAATATGGTAAGGGTGAGGAACTTGTGGGAGTTCTTTGTCATATCGATGTTGTGCCTCCAGGTGATAATTGGACAAGTGATCCATTTTCAGCTGAAATTCGTGATAATAAAATCTTTGCTCGCGGTGCTTTGGATGATAAAGGCCCGACTATGGCAGCGTATTATGCGCTGAAAATTGTAAAAGAACTCGGCTTGCCTGTTAACAAACGCTTAAGGATCATTATTGGAACAGATGAAGAAAGTAACTGGCAATGTGTTGAGCATTATTTTAAACATGAAGAAATGCCGACAATGGGCTTTGCTCCGGATGCTGATTTCCCAATCATCTATGCTGAAAAAGGGATATTTGATTGTAAGGTAAAGCAGGAGAATATTGATGACTCAAAGATTAGTCTACTAACGTTAGTGAACTTCACATCAGGAAGAAGATTAAATATGGTTCCTGACTATGCTGAAGCACAAATTGAAGGAAACTTTGAGAATGTTGTGGAAGCATTTAATGATTTTATTACGAAGCACCAACTTAGTGGTAGTTATGAAATTCATCAGCACACATTAAATCTTAAAATTAAAGGTATTTCTGCTCATGGAATGGAACCGAAAAATGGTGTGAATGCAGGAACAATGCTAGTTGAGTTTCTACATACCTTTGATTTTAATCATGGTGCAAAGAACTTCTTAACCTTTGCCCATCAATACTTAGTGGAGGATTCTAGAGGCCATTCATTTGGTATCCAATATGCGGATGAGATTACTGGTGATTTAACAGTGAACGTTGGAACCCTATCTTATGAAAAGGAAAAGGGAGGCTCGTTCGGACTAAATATCCGTTATCCTGTTACCCATGAGATTGAGAGGACAATCCAGGCAATCAATGAAAAAGGAAAAGAGTACGGTTTTCAAATTTCTGAAAGTAGCGACTCTAAACCGCACCATGTAGACTCCAATCATGAATTAGTTCGTACGTTACAACGTGTGTATACGGAACAAACTGGAGAAGAGGCGACTCTTTTATCAATTGGTGGAGGAACGTATGCGAGGTCGTTAAAAGCGGGAGTTGCATTTGGACCACTGTTCCCGGGAAGACCGGATATTGCCCATCAAAAAGATGAATATATTGAAATAGAGGATTTGCTGAAGGCTACGGCTATTTATGCTCAAGCTATTTATGAATTAGTCAAGTAATGGTTTTAGGAATACCGCTCTTTCCTTGGGCGGTATTTTCATGTTGAAAAGAATTGGGGATGACATTTTGCAAAATTCAAGCATGCAACAAGACTACACAAAGCTCAATCTACGAACATTTTATTTTCTTACCTTTTTGGGATTAGGTGCACTAAATCCGTTGTTGCCTGTTTACTTAGATGAAACCATTGGCTTAACAGGGGGACAAATTGGGTTAATTATGTCACTAAGCCCAGTTGTGATGATCGTCATCCAACCGTTATGGGGATTGTTAAGTGACTGGACACAGAAACCTAGACTCCTATTGACGATTGCTACATTGATCACCAGTTTAATAGGAATTGTCTATTCTTTTGCTAACGTATATGTTTCACTCATTATCGTTGCCATTGCATTATCCATGGTTCAAAGTGCCATGATTCCAATCTCTGATAGTATCACGTTAAATTATGTTCAAAAGACAAAAGGAAATTATGGGTCATTCAGATTATGGGGGGCTGTTGGATTTGCTGTAGCAGTCATTATTGCAGGAAGAATGGCTGAAATGTTTGGCAACTCCGTCATCTTTTATATCTTTTCTGCTGTTCTATTCATTGCAGCCATTTTCTCATTTAGACTGCCGGAGGAGAGTCAACAATCCATTCAAACCAGTATGCTAAGTGGGATTAAATCATTACGTAAACAGAAGAAATATATGTTGTTTTTATTTACAACGTTTCTCATCCTAGGGCCAATTCTTGCCAATAACTCGTACTTTGGGTTGTTTGTAAAGGATATAGGTGGAACATTAACAGGTATTGGGTTAGCCTTCCTATTTGCTGCAGGAAGTGAAGCACCGTTTATGCAGTTTGCGAATAGATTTATTCAAAAGCTTGGTATGATGAAGGTTCTCTTACTGGCAGCTGTAATCTCTATGATAAGATGGTACTTCTATTATTTTGAACCATCCATAGTACTTGTCTATGCAACAACGATAGCTCAAGGGTTCTCTGTCGGGTTGTTTATACCTGCTGCTCTTCAATATGTAAGAGATATTGCCCCAAAAGAAGTGAAGGTAACTGCCATATCCATTTATTCCGCAGTTGGTAATGGACTCGGAAGCTGGTTTTGTATTTATGTAGGTGGATTATTATTAGAATGGTTCTCTATCCAAACCGTGTATTTATTCTATGGAATACTGACTAGTATTGGAATTCTATCTCTTGTTTTAATCTCTAGAATGGAGAAGAATGAGGAAAAAGGATTACTAGAACAAGTGTCGTAAAAATGAGGCTGGAGTATATATTTAGTCAATAATAAACCCGAACTATTAGGTGATATATTAATGGATCCTTCGCCTAATAATTCGGGTGTTTTTGTTTAAATAGAGTTATAGATGATGCTTATGCTTACTTTTATTATAACGAAGTGGAATGGAGCGAAAGCCACTAGGGCTCCTGCGGGAAGTAGAGGAAAGGCTGAGACCCCGCAAGCGTAGCCGAGGAGGCTCAGGTTCCTCCCCGCGGTATCCGGCGAGTGGCTGTAGCGCAATGGAACGAACCTATTCTTTCAACTCAACTAGTTAATTTAATAACAAATAATAAGAAGAATAATTTAGACAATGTTCGTATATGGCATAGACTATTAAATTATGTCCCATCCTCTTATTTTATTCAAATAAATCACTCGATAAGTATCTCTCGCCTGTATCACATGCAATGCATACGACAACGTCATCTGGTGATAGTCTCTTTGCAACTTCCATGGCCGCAAAAGCTGCCGCACCAGAGGAAGGACCGACGAGGATTCCTTCTTCACGTGCTAGCCTACGGGTGATTTCGTATGCCTCTTCATCCTTAATTTTAAAAATCTCATTATACACATTTTGATTAAGTATATCTGGGATAAATCCAGGACTTGTCCCAACTAATTTATGTTTCCCTGCTTTTCCTCCAGAAAGTACGGGGGATCCTGCTGGTTCAACAACATGAACTGTTAATTCTGGGTAATGTTCCTTTAACACCTCTCCGGTGCCTGTGATGGTTCCACCTGTACCTGCTGTTGCGACAAATGCTGTTAGTTTTTTTCCGATTTGGTTCATCGCTTCTACAATTTCAAGAGCAGTAGAATGACGGTGTGCATCAGGATTTGCATCATTATCAAACTGCATGGGCATGAAGCTGCCTGGAATACTTTTGGTTAATTCCTGTGCTTTTTCAATCGCACCTGGCATTTTCAAATCTCCTGGAGTTAGGACAACTTCTGCACCATATGCTTTTAATAGATTAATTCGTTCCTGTGTCATTGTTTCAGGCATAACTAAGATTGCACGGTATCCTCTTGCAGCAGCGTTCATTGCTAGACCAATACCAGTATTTCCACTAGTAGGCTCTATAATGGTGGAGCCTTCCTTTAACAGGCCTTGTTGTTCGGCTTGGAGAATCATGTTAAAGGCTGCGCGATCTTTTACACTTTTACTAGGATTCATCATCTCAAGCTTTACATATATTTCAGCACCTTGATCGGGACGTACTCGTCTAAGCTTTACTAGAGGTGTATTCCCAATTAATTCACTAATGTTATTCACTACTTTCATACATTCGCCCTCCTTATTTTTTATCGTACCATAATTCCTTCTCTTCATTCGAATCATTTACCATCACTAATTTTATCCACTTTGGTAAAATATACATAAAAGAACGATAATGAAGAAAAGGCGGTTTCGTCTATGACTAAAACACATTATTTCCTCGCTATACCATTACCTACAGAGGTTAAACATGCATTTAAACAGTGGAGAGAACAAAACAATGATCATTTTCCATTTAAATCATGGGTACACCATGAAGATTATCATATTACGTTAGTGTTTTTAGGAGATACTCCAGAAACTAAATTAAATACTGTAGTGAAAGAATTACATGAAGTCGTCAAAAAACATGGTCCATTTAAGCTGACGTTAAACGGTTTAGGATATTTCGGTAAAAAGGAGTCTCCTAGAATATTCTGGGGAGGTATTACACAGCAGGAGACGCTCGAGCATCTCCAAAGAGATGTATGTGAAGCATGTGAGAAGATTGGCTATCAGCTAGAGAAGAGACCATATCGTCCACATATCACATTGGCAAGACGCTATAAAGAAGGGGAAGGTTTTCCGTTTGGTGAATTAGATCAATACCTTCAAATAGATCCATTAACGTCCACGTTTGCAGTTCAATCCGTAGTATTGTATCAAACCCACCTGGATCGTTCTCCAAAGTATGAAGCAATAGAAACGTTCCAATTGGGGGCGAGGCGATGAAACATGGATACATCAAACAGTTGTTACATATCATGATACAAATTGGGCTATTATTTCTACTGTATGCTATAGGGGTTTTCATCCAAACCATTACTCATGTCCCAATTCCAGGAAGCATAATCGGAATGGTTATTTTATTTCTTTTACTGGTCAACAAGAAACTTCCATCAACATGGCTGGAAAAAGGATCAAATGTCTTGCTATCGCATCTTCAGTTGTTCTTTGTACCTGTAACGGTTGGAACAATTGAATACTTATCTTACTTCTTTGGAAAAGGTGTCGTAAGTTTACTTGTTGTTCTAGTAAGTACTGCAATTGTTCTTGTAAGTACAGGTGTAGTAACACAATATATTTTAACAAAGAAAGAGGAGGACCTATCTGCATGACTTACCTTCTTCTTTTTTTATCAATTGCTGGTACGTTCTTTCTATACATGGGTATGAGAAAAATGTACAGGAGATATCCCTTACCATTTTTAATCCCAGTTGTCACTACATCCATTATCATTATCGGTTTGTTACTCTTTTTTGACATTTCGTACGATGAGTATATGCATGGAGCAAAGTGGATTGATTATATATTAGGTCCGTCGGTTGTCGCCATGGCATATCCGTTATTTGTTCAATGGGAACGAATAAAGAAAAATAAAGCTCCTATTTTTATCGGTGTTATAATGGGAACACTTGGAGGAATCGTAACAGGAATTCTACTTGGTATCCTATTTTCTCTACAACAGGAGGAGATTATGACGATCATTCCGAAGTCGGTGACTTCACCAATTGCAAAAGATCTATCATTGATGCTAGGTGGAAATCCTTCATTAACGGTCGCATTTGTCATTATAGCTGGTATCTTTGGGAGTATGGCAGGGCCATTATTATTAAAGGTATTTAAAGTTGTCCATCCATATGGAATCGGTATAGGGATGGGGGCTGCCGCTCATGGAATCGGGACGGCAAAAGCAATTGAAATGGGTGAAGAGGAAGGCAGCACAAGTTCAATTGCCATGACCTTATGTGCTGTCTTATCGTCCTTCCTATGTCCGATGATTGGATACTTTTTTCTAGTATAGCAAGAGGGTACAATATTTATTAAATAGACGCACTAACAGGAATGTTCTTTAAAGCTTAGTTCAAAGTTAGTAACTATAATAATTAGCAATGGATTTAGGAATTATCTTTTCGGGTAAAAGCTGAAGTAGTATTGCGAAAAGAGCCTACAAAGAGGAGTGTAAAATAATGGCTCAACTAATTAAATTAATGGATTTTATCTCGAGATATGAAATGAACACGTATCGCTATCCGAGTCAATATATCCGATTAAAGAAACAGCATTGGAATCGATTAAAGAACTTATGGGAGCAAGGCCTTCTAGAAGTAGAAAAACTAGAAGAAGAAGAAACGACAAAGCCGGAGAAACGTTCACTCTTTCGTTCATTCAAAGGTCGACTTAAGAAAAATCAGGAGTCAGCAGAAGAATTTGAAAGCTTCACTACTCAAGACTTTGATGAACTGCAGGAATCTGATGGGGATTTACCACTAGAGCATAGTTTTAGTAAAATTCCTAAAACTGAAGATGAACTGAAACAACGATTTTTAGATGACTTAATCGATTTTCAGATTAGATGGGCTAGTTCGACGATTCGAGAAAAATCATATGTTGACAGGCCAATATACTTTGATGAAGAGTTAAAGTACTTTCTACAACGGTTTCCTGATAATTATTTAGTGCTATATAAACCGGTTTTTCTAGTACAAAGAGCGCCAATAGAGTTAGAAGTCATCATGATTAGCCCTACAGACACATGGTGTATTACAATATTGGAGGGGAAAGAAAATAGTGTCTTCTATGGATCCAAGGATCGGTTTTGGGCTGAAAGATATGGGGAAGAAGAAGAACGGATGGGATTAAGTCCGATGATTTCATTAAATCGAATGGAGAAAATTGTTCGTAATATTTATCAATACCATGAAGTGGATTTACCAATTAGGAAGGTTGTATTAAACAGAACGGGGTATATTGATTATCCATATGCACCTGTTGACACCATGTTGATTGATAAACGTGTGTATGAAGAGTGGTTTTCATCATTACGACGATTATCATCTCCCCTAAAATCAGTACAATTAAAAGCGGCTAAGGTTTTACTTCAACATTGTCAGACTACGTATGTTAAGAGACCAGAATGGGATATGAATGATGTGACGTGACAAACTCGCAGGGGGAATTTGGATGGAGTCGCATAGGGAATTTGAGGCATATCTTGATGAGTTACAAGTAATCACCATATTATTACCTAAGCATAGAGTGTGGGATGCCGTACTAGAATTTACACTATTGCAACCAGACGGAACAACATCTTTATTACAAGTTCAATCATTTGAAGATCATCCTGAATTTTTAAAATATCAATGTGAAAGTATTACGCCTATACCTCTAGGTAAAACTCATTACGTTCTTCTTGGTAACACACGGACTGACTTACAAATAGGAGCTGTAGTAAGGACGGTGCAATTTGATGAGGAATACTACTACCATGGTGAAGATTTAGGAGCTACCTATCTTCCTCATGCGACTTTCTTTAAAGTTTGGGCACCCACTGCAACACATGTAAACGTACAATTGTTTAATCCAGATGAGTCGAAAAATAGTGTCCATAAAATGAAGCGGTCAGAAAAAGGTACTTGGGAGATTACAATTGAAGCAAACTTGGATAGGTACAGGTATATCTACCATGTTTGTGTAAATCAAGTGTGGCGTGAAGCGGTGGATCCCTATGTTAAATCAGTTACAATCAATGGTGAAAAAGGGGTAGTGATCGATCCACATAAAACCGAATTACCGCAAAAGCGAATGGTCCCCTTACTGCAGCCGACAGATGCCATCATCTATGAAACGCATATACGGGATTTTACCATTCATAGAGAAAGTAAGATAGAGAAAAAGGCAACATATAACGGATTTGTAGAGAGCACAAAGGATACGTGTATTGATTATATAAAGCAACTTGGCATTACTCATATTGAGTTATTACCCATTAATGATTTTGCGGGAATAGATGAAGGCGAACCATTAGCCTCATATAATTGGGGCTACAATCCACTTCATTATTTTTCCCCGGAAGGAAGTTATAGTTCAAATCCGAAAGACCCCTATGCAAGAATCATAGAGTTACAATCAATGATTCAAGAAATTCATAATCAAGGAATTAGGGTCATTATCGATGTTGTGTTTAATCATGTATATATCAAGGAAGAATCAGCATTTGAAAAGATTGTTCCAGGATACTACTTCCGGTACGATGGATTTGGAATGCCATCTAACGGTACAGGTGTCGGAAATGATTTAGCATCCGAACGGAAAATGATGAGGAAATTTATCATTGATTGTGCATCATATTGGATACGTGTTTACAATGTAGACGGTCTTCGTTTTGACTTAATGGGTATATTGGATATAGAGACGATGAATGAACTGCGAGAAATGGCTGATAAAGTAGATCCAACCATTTTACTATTTGGAGAAGGGTGGGAATTGAATACCCCATTACCTTCTGAGAAAAAAGCAACAATTCGTAATTCTTATAAATTGAATCGAATTGGCCTATTTAATGATAAGTTTCGCGACAGCATAAAAGGCAGCACATTTAATTTGTATGACCGTGGGTTTGCTTTAGGGCAATGTAACCGTACAAATGAGGTAAAGAATGTAATGATGGGAAGCATTCACAATGCTGGTGTGAAAGGATTGTTTTCAACCCCTGCTTTGTCCATTAATTATGTAGAATCTCATGATAATCATACATTTTGGGATAAAGCGATTGTAAGTAATTCCTCTGAAGAGATAGAAACGATTAGAAAAAGACAACGGTTAGCGACGAGCATGGTCCTGCTGGCACAGGGGATTCCATTTATTCATAGCGGTCAAGAGTTTTATCGAACGAAGTATGGAGACAGCAACAGTTATCAATCCCCGGATTCTATTAATGAAATAAACTGGAGTCAAAAATCACAATTTGAGAAAGATGTTCTCTATCTTAAGGGATTAATAGACATCAGAAAGTCTCATGGTGCATTTCGTTTTTCAAAAGCAGAACAGGTTACATCACATATGTCTTTTATTCAAACTGTACCAGAACTCTTAGCATATAGATTTAACGGAGTAAAGGACTATGGGGAATGGGAGACAATCGTGGTTGTTTTTAATAACAGTGCCCAAGCACAATACGTAGAATTTGATCAAAAACAAAGCTGGTGTGTTCTTGCGGATCAACATGAGGCTAGTTGGAGACCATTATATAAGCTGACAACTAAAAAATTAGTCATATCCCCATTGAGTTGTCATGTTTTTACAAGGTAATAATTTTCGGATATACTTGACGACTTGAATTAGTAGGAGATAAAATCTATTAGATAGTAAAAATAGTTAGTAATTCGAAATGATGATTTTTTCGATCAAAGACTAAGCTCTCAACCTGCCTTAGTAGGTTTGGCCTAGTCTTTCTACTTTTGGTTTCAAATATAACTAGATACTCCTACTCAGCAGGAATCTCCTACTACGGTAGAAAATTCCTACTGGGTAAGATTAGGCATGATAATGAAGGTGAATGGGTTGGACTATATTTTAGGTGAAGAATGGGAAATCTCTCCTGCTGGTGGAGCAACTGGAGAAGCCTATTTCGCACAGCATAATGATAAAAAGATATTTTTAAAAAGAAATTCTTCTCCGTTTTTAGCAGTACTTTCTGCAGAAGGTATAGTCCCCAAGCTTATATGGACGAAGCGCTTAGAAAATGGGGATGTTATTACAGCGCAGCATTGGCTAGATGGAAGAGAATTAAAGCCGGCCGATATGCAGATGAAAGAAGTGGTGATGCTCTTAAATAAAATACATGCCTCAAAAGAGCTGCTGGACATGCTTATGAGAATAGGAAAGTCTCCATTAAGACCTGAGGAGCTGCTTCAGGATATGGAGACTTCAAGTTATTTTAAGGTGGAGAGTGTTCAGAACCATTCAGTTAGTAGTGCCTTAGTATACCTAAGAACAAGCCTAGAGAAAATTGAAGACGTTGAATATGTTGTATGTCACGGAGATATTAACCATAACAATTGGTTATTATCGAACACGAATCAAATGTTTTTAATTGATTGGGACGGTGCAATGGTAGCAGATCCAGCCATTGATATAGGAATGCTGTTGTATTCTTATATACCAGAGGAGAACTGGTCAAGCTGGCTGTCTCATTACGGAATTGAGCTTGATGACAGCCTTAGACATAGGATGAAATGGTATGTAATTTATCAAACGTTGTTATCCATTCAATGGTTTGAAGAGAAGGAACTGCATGAGCAAAAGCATTATGCGGAAAATTACTTACATTCTCTACTTGATTAGGATAACTGATGGATATCATCAATCCATCTAGAAATATCTTGCTGATGACTTAAAATATGATCGTCTAAGTGAGCAGAGTATTTTCCATTTTGGCTGTATTGATACACGTCCATTAATACGTTCTTTGCTTCAGAGCTTAAATGTTCATTTGTTAGCATTGATTTAACTAGACGCTCTAGCTGTTCGCATTCTGCAACAGTGCCACAGCAATCAGTTTGCTGATTCGATAATATGTCCATTAATACACTAATTTGGTTGTGAAGATCAAGTGGCATACTAAAATCACATCCTTATCTTAAAGTCATGTATTATCGTTTGAGTGTTCAACAATTTTTATACAGTGAATAAAAAATCAGTCCGTTAAGAGGAAGTGAATTTATGCGTCTACGTCATAAACCGTGGGCCAAAGATAAATTAGCCGAACATGCTTCAATAGTAGTGCATAACCCTGAAGAACAAAAAGGAAAATGGCATGAGCTTTTTGGAAATGATAATCCTATTCACATTGAAGTAGGAACTGGAAAAGGCAGATTTATTACAGGTATGGCAAAAGCAAACCCACACATTAATTATATTGGTATTGAATTGCAAGATAGTGTGATCGTCGGGGCTTTAGATTTAATAATAGAACATGCAACACCAAATATTCGTTTATTAAATCAAAATGCAGATGACTTACAATCGTTCTTTGCACGAAATGAAATTGATCGTGTTTATTTAAATTTCTCAGATCCCTGGCCCAAAAATCGTCATGAAAAAAGACGTTTAACGTATAAAACGTACTTAAAAATGTATGAAGATATTTTAGTGGAAAAAGGAGAAATTCACTTTAAAACCGATAATCAAGGGTTGTTTGAATATTCTCTAAGAAGTTTCTCTGAGTACGGATTGCTACTAAAATTCGTCAGTCTTGATCTTCATAAATCAGATTTCGAAGGAAACATTATGACAGAGTATGAAGAAAAGTTCGCAAGTAAAGGCAATCGAATATATCGTTCTGAAGTACAATATCAATCCTAAAACCTGTCTCTATTGACAGGTTTTTTTGTTGTAGTTATTTTTGTGCAGTCAACATATAAGGTACATACATGGTACAATAAGGAAAACAGGGAGGGGAAATCATGGAAACATTAAAGCTTGGTAAATTAACATTAACATGGCTAAATGGTGGGGTCACACATTTGGATGGTGGTGCGATGTTTGGTGTTGTCCCTAAAACATTATGGTCGAGACGCTATGAAGTAAATGAAAGAAATTTAATTGAACTTCGGACAGATCCAATTTTGATTCAAGATGGAAAGCGAAATTTCCTGGTTGATTCAGGTATTGGTAATCATAAAATGACAGAAAAAATGAAGAGAAACTTTGGAGTGGAAGAAGAAGCACAGTTAGATGAATCACTCGCTAAGCTTGGTCTTTCAACGAAGGATATTGATTGTGTATTAATGACGCATTTACATTTTGATCATGCGTGTGGACTGACAAAATGGAATGAAGATTCGTTAGTTCCTACTTTTGAGAACGCTGTCATACATACTTCTAAAATTGAGTGGGACGAAATGCAACATCCAAATATCCGATCTAAGAATACTTACTGGAAAGATAATTGGTCAGCCATTGTGCATCAAGTTCAGCCGTTTACTGAGAGTATTACGATATCAGAAGAAATCTCTAT
Source organism: Bacillus sp. BGMRC 2118 (assembly GCA_008364785.1). Taxonomy (GTDB): domain Bacteria; phylum Bacillota; class Bacilli; order Bacillales; family SA4; genus Bacillus_BS. The sequence continues at coordinate 75,295 of VTTJ01000002.1, forward strand.
GTATCACACTGGAGGTCATAGTGATGGGCATTCCATTATCGTGATGGAATCGGAAGGTGAAAAGGCACTACATTTAGCTGATATCCTACCTACCCATGCACATCAAAACCCATTATGGGTGATGGCATACGATGACTATCCTATGCAATCGATTAAAGAAAAGCAACATTGGATTGAAAGAGGACTACATGACCAGATGTGGTTTACATTTTATCATGATGCAAAGTATCGTGCATTGAAATGGGATCAGGAAGGGAATATTAATCAGACAATTGAGCGAAAAAAATAGCCCTCAAAAAAAGGGCTTTGAGTATTAATCGTGAACTTCTTGAATATCTAGTATCGTACCATTCTCTGCATTTACAATGAATTCTAAATGTTCCTGTTGGTCAGCAATACTTCTTGTGATTCCACCTCTATAAATCTTATAGGTGATATTATTTTTAATAAAGTCTTCAGGTACCATGTGAATCCAAGAACCATTTATAGGTCCATGTTTTTTCACTTCTTGCTTTACTTTTCGTAAGGCAGCATCTGATGAAATGTGAGCTGGTTTATATTTTTGGAATACATAAGTTCCGATCACTCCAACGGATACACCGAGTAAAAATTTACGTATGCTCATTTTAAATCCTCCGATTCTCTGGATATTATCAATTCTATACAAATTATACATGATTTCATACTTTCAGAACGATAGGAAGAATTCAAACTGGAAAGCATGGCAGTTATTTTGTACAATGAGAATACAGAAACTATTTAGCATTTCGAAATAATGTACAGGGGGAATACATAATGAACCAAGAAACTTTACAGTTATTTAAGACGTTAACTGAACTACCAGGTGCACCTGGTAATGAACATGCTGTACGAAAATTTATGAAATTAGAGTTAGAAAAATACTCAGATGAGATTGTTCAAGATCGACTTGGAAGTATTTTTGGCTTACGCCGTGGGCCTGAAAATGGGCCAACGGTAATGGTTGCTGGCCATATGGATGAAGTTGGATTTATGGTTACTTCGATTACTGAAAATGGAATGCTTCGATTTCAACCACTTGGAGGCTGGTGGAGTCAAGTCCTCTTGGCTCAACGTGTCCAAATCATCACGGACAATGGACCGGTAGTTGGTGTAATCGGTTCTATTCCTCCACATTTATTAGAGGAATCACAACGTGCAAAGCCAATGGATATAAAGAACATGCTAATTGATATTGGTGCAGACGACAAAGAAGATGTACTTCGAATTGGTGTTAAGCCAGGTCAACAAATCGTACCTATTTGTGACTTTACACCAATGGCTAACCCTAAAAAGGTTATGGCAAAGGCATGGGATAACCGATATGGTTGTGGATTATCAATTGAATTGTTAAAAGAGCTGAAGGGTGAGAAACTTCAAAATACGTTATATTCTGGTGCAACTGTTCAAGAAGAAGTTGGACTACGTGGTGCTCAAACTGCAGCTAACTTAATAAAACCGGATATTTTCTTTGCTCTAGATGCTAGTCCGGCCAACGATATGTCAGGTGACAAAACGGCATTTGGCCAGCTTGGCAAAGGAGCACTATTAAGAATTCTTGATCGTACAATGGTCACTCATAAAGGTATGAGAGAATTTGTGTTAGATACAGCTGAATCAAATAGCATTCCGTATCAATATTTTATTTCACAAGGTGGAACAGATGCAGGACGTGTTCATATCTCAAATGAAGGTGTTCCTTCCGCAGTAATTGGAATATGCTCAAGATATATTCATACACACGCTTCAATCGTACATGTTGATGATTATGCGGCTGCAAAGGAATTAATTGTGAAATTAGTCAAGTCACTTGATCAAACGACTGTTCAAACAATTAGAGATAATGGATAAAGTAAAAAGAGAGCAGCAGCTCTCTTTTTTTTGAAAATAAGCAGTAACTATTAAGGGGATAAGTCTTATCTTTTGGCTGTTTTCGTATAAAAAATGTTGTTTTGCGTCAAAATCCCATAAGCCGTATTTTTACTACTTCAGTATCTAGTTACTACTATACATAAAGCGAGTGCCTACATTATTGTTTAACAGAGCCTAAATGAAAAAAAGTGAATGGAGCGGAGATATGAAAACCATAGCAATTGGATCAAAAAATTTCGCAAAGGTTGAAGCAGTTAAGGAAATCTTTGGAAATCAGGAAATCATAAGCATTTCGGTACCATCCAACGTTTCCAATCAGCCATTTTCTGACGAAGAAACGATGACAGGAGCCCGTAATCGTGCAAATAATGCGTTAATTGAAGCAAGAACTAACATAGGTATTGGCCTCGAAGGTGGAGTCGTTCAAATGAAGGATGATTTATACCTTTGCAATTGGGGAGCAATTGTAGATGAGAATGGATATTATGCCGTGGCAAGTGGAGCTAAAATCTTGCTGCCAAAAGAAGTTGGTCGGGAATTGATAAAAGGGAGAGAGCTTGGACCCATTATGGATGAATATGCAAAGTTGCAAAACGTTCGCCATCTAGAAGGGGCAATTGGAATTTTTACAAACGGATTAGTGAATCGAAAAGAAATGTTTAAGCATATTGTTATGCTCTTGAAAGGGCAATATGAATATAATAGGTGAAAAAACATAGGTATTTATACCTATTCCTTCGACAAAAACCGTAATTCTTATCGAATTTTGTAATTTTCGGGTTGTCACATCTTTTTTAATAAGGTTATTATTAAAGAGTGTAAGTTAGGAGGATAAAGATGAGAATATATAAATCTATGTTTATATTATTACTTTTATTACTAGTAGGCTGCACATCAATTGATGAGGTTGTAGTTGAGACAAAAGACATAGTAGAAAAAGAGTTTCACGCTGGTGAAAAGGGAGTCAATGTCGAAACAGAAACATTCTCCTACTATAAGCCTACATCAATGGAGATAAAAGATAAGGGAACGACGAACATTATCTTAACAGAAGGTAAACAACCATATATCCTTTTCGTCAATACGCTTGAGAAGAAGAATAGTCAAGTTGTCTATGAATCTTCACAGAAAAATGCAGAGTATTTAGTTCATGAAACGTTTGAACATAAAGATTCCTTTGCCTTCCTACAAGTATTAGAATTAGATAAGAATTTGTATGAAGTAACAGTTGGAGTTGGTGGTACAAAGCTAACAACTGAAACCAAGAAGGACAAAATTGCAGATAGTGCTGAACTAATGATGCAAATTGCAAATTCTGTGCGAGTAAAATAATCATTTTTTACTAGATATAAACTTTAGAATAGCTAAGGCACTAAGGAAGTAGATGGCATATAAGAGAATGATGAAATCTGATTTAGTCAGGTTCCAGTATGTTACTAAGTTTCCATAAGATTAAAATAAACCTATTATACTAAGGTTTATTTTTTTTGTGTTAATACATGAGGAAATATATAATAGATGAAGGTCATAAAACCGTAAACTTAATCCCGGGAGGTAATATATATGAAAAAGCTTGAAAATGTTGAACAGTATAAAGAAATTATACAAAATAAGGTGGTTTTACTTTTCTCAGCAGATTGGTGTCCTGATTGTCGTTTTATTGAACCATTTTTACCTGAGATTGAAGAAACGTACAATGAGTTTACTTTTTATTATGTAGATCGTGATCAATTTATCGATTTATGTGTGGAATTAGATGTATTTGGTATCCCAAGCTTTGTCGCGTATGCAGATGGAAATGAACTTGGCAGGTTCGTGAGTAAAGATCGAAAAACACAAGATGAAATTGAACAATTCTTAAACGGTCTGTAATATCACCAAAATCAGAAGGGAGTGTTCTGTATGAAAATGACGAGTAAAAAAATGAAAGAAATACTCGAAGCAAGATTGAACAATCCTGACTGGAGTATTTCCTTTAATGCAAAAGAAGACACATTCCGTGTAATAGAAAAGCACGTAAATAAAGGAGTTACAGTCTCCTTACCAGGTATTATAAGTAAATGGGAAGTCCAAAAGGATGCTGTTATCGATGAAGTGGTCTATTACATTGAGGAATCTTTACTTGCTTTAAAACAAGATAATGGTTTGTATGGGAAAGAAAAGAAAGTGTTCCCAGTCATTCGTTCCACATCTTTTACAACTCAATCTCAAGAAGGAAAGAAGCTGTTTTATGAAGACCATACAGCTGAAACTAGAATTTATTACGCAATAGACTTAGGTAGAACGTATAAATTAATAGATGAAGAAACAATGGAAAAAGAAGGATGGAAGGTAGAACAGATTCGTGAGATGGCAACGTTTAATCTTCGTTCTCTTCCAACGAAAGTGAAAAAAGATACGGTTGCTGAAAACGACTTCTATTTTCTTAATTCAAATGATGGGTATGATGCAAGTAGAATACTAAATGAGTCCCTTTTATCACAATATGAAAAAGATATGAAGGGTACAATGGCTGTAGCTGTTCCACACCAGGATGTATTAATTATTGCAGATATACAAAATGAAACTGGTTATGACATATTAGCTCAGATGACGATGAGCTTTTTCTCTAATGGTCTTGTACCTATTACAGCTTTATCCTTTCTATACAGTGACGGAGAATTAGAACCTGTTTTCATACTAGGAAAAAATAAGCCGAAGAGAGGTAACTAACAGTGAATGTATTTTACAATGCTCAAGGTATTGGTGATACGTTAATTATCTCGTTACAAGATTGTAACCGTGAACTAAAACAATACGAGCGTATAGGAAACGTTGCTAGAATATTCAATAGTGAAACCAATGAAACAATCGGTTTTAATATCTTTAATGCTTCTGAATTTATAACGATTGAAGAAAGTGGAAGAGTGTCCCTTACTGAACAATTAGGTAACAACATTCAACAATACTTATCGGAAAATGGAATTCATGAAGAAATAAATTTGGATTTCTCTCCAAAGTTTGTTGTAGGTTTTGTGGTGGAAAAAGAAAAGCATCCAAATGCAGATAAGTTAAGTGTATGTAAGGTAGATGTTGGCACAGAAATCTTACAAATAGTGTGTGGTGCACGGAATATTGATGCAGGTCAAAAGGTTGTTGTCGCAAAGGTTGGAGCAGTTATGCCAAGCGGTCTTCTAATCAAAGATGCTGAATTAAGAGGCGTTGCATCGTCAGGAATGATTTGTTCAGCACGTGAACTTGACCTTCCAGATGCCCCGACAGAAAAGGGAATACTCGTATTGGGAAATGAGTATGAAACAGGACAAGCATTCTCCAATATATAATAGTAAAAGCCAGTAGTTCTAGGACTATTGGCTTTTTATTATCGACTCTTTAATTTATTACCCCAAATTCCAACAATAACTGATAAAATAGAAAGATACTAGTTTCAAATTGAAAGAGTGGTTTTACATGATAAAGTACATTAAAAAGTTCTATTCATACATAGTTGGGGATGCAGAAAACGTTCAGAAAGAACTTTTAGAAACAAACGATTCAACCCATCAAGTAAAGAATCCTAATGAATCAGAAATTAAGGCAAGAGTTTCGTACCAATATCCTGAAAGAAACTTTCGTTTTCCTTTAATAGCAGATTCTGAGATACAACAAAAAGGGAAGAGAAGACCACCAAGACAGCCTGTAAATAATAAGCCTGTCATTCCGGCTTCATCTCAATCGGCTCCAAGACAATCACCCGGTAGAAAGAAGGAGCCAATCCGTAGTAGTGAGCCGAGTAAAGGAAAAGTACCCTCTGGCCCATTTAGAGCAACTGAGGTACCGTCCCCTGTATATGGATTTAGGGAAAGAGTAAAGCCTAATCAGGAAAGTGAACTAGTAGAGTTTGAGCTTCCAGAGACAACTACCATTCCTACTTTCCAAAGTGAAGATATCGAAGTACCTACATACACAAAAGAATATGAAGAGGAAACAGAGTTTGAGAGATTTGAAGCCTATGAAGACTATCCTAGTACCTTTGGAGAAGACAGTAAGGGATACGTAGAGCAAGAACACGAAGAACACGAAGAACACGAAGAACACGAAGAACACCAAGTAGAACAACAACAACAACAGGAGCAGATGCGTCAAGAACCTGAAGAACAACAACAGCCTTTCGAAAGTGTAGTAAATGATATTTCTCAACAAGATGTTAAGGACAAGAAGGAAGAGACAATCTCTTCTCAAACACAGCAAATATCGAAGGAAGAAGTGAGGACTAGGAAGCCTATTCCTTTTAATGTAGTGATGCTGAAGCAAGATCGAGAAAGATTGAACCAAAAGCCACGTGAATTAGAAAAAGAAACACCGCAATCCAGCGGCTATCAATTTCCGCCACTTCACTTTCTAACTAGACCAAAGCACGATGTCATTACAGACGAGAAGTGGCTTGAAGAGCAAAAAGAGCTATTAGACGTTACGCTAGAAAACTTTAATGTGAGAGCAAAGGTCGTAAATGTGACCCAAGGCCCCTCTGTCACACGATTTGAAGTGCACCCGGAGCCTGGAGTAAAGGTTAACAAAATTACGAACCTATCAGATGACATTAAGCTCTCTCTATCAGCAAGAGATATTAGAATGGAAGCACCAATACCAGGGAAAAATACAATTGGGATTGAAGTGCCAAATAAAGTTAGTAAGCCAGTTATGTTAAGTGAGATTATAAACAGTTCTGCATTCAGAAATAATGCTTCTCCGTTAACCGTTGCGTTAGGACTGGATATTTCGGGAAAACCTATCATTACAGATTTGAATAAAATGCCTCACGGATTAATTGCTGGTGCAACAGGATCGGGGAAAAGTGTATGTATTAATGCAATGCTCATAAGCTTGTTATACAAAGCCTCTCCAGATCAAGTTAAGCTTTTACTAATTGATCCGAAGATGGTAGAGCTTGCTCCATATAATGATATCCCTCATTTAGTCAGTCCTGTGATTACTGATGTAAAGGCAGCAACCGCAGCATTAAAGTGGGCTGTTGAGGAAATGGAACGACGTTATGAGAGATTTGCCCACTCAGGCGTTCGTGATATTAACCGTTATAATGAACTTGTACGAGAACATAATGAGCTTTCAGGTGAAATGCCATTCTTAGTCATCATTATTGATGAGTTGGCGGATTTGATGATGGTAGCACCAGGAGAAGTAGAGGAATCAATTTGCCGTATCGCACAAAAGGCAAGGGCTTGCGGTATTCATTTATTACTAGCTACACAGCGTCCTTCCGTAGATGTTATTACAGGTCTTATAAAGGCAAATGTTCCAACACGAATAGCTTTTTCTGTGTCTTCTCAAGTGGATTCTAGAACTATTATTGACGTTAGTGGTGCGGAGAAGCTACTGGGCAGAGGAGATATGCTATTATTAGAAAATGGTTCGTCTAAGTCTGTCAGATTGCAAGGTAATTTCGTATCCGACAACGAAATTGAGAATATCGTTTCGTTTGTGAAAGAACGACAGAAGCCTGAGTATTTGTTCCATCAACAAGACTTAGTATCAAAATCAAATGTTAGTCATGATGAGGATGAGTTGTTCAATGAAGCCTGTGAGTTTGTTATTGAACAAGGTGGTGCATCATCATCTTTATTACAACGCAGGTTCCGTATTGGGTATAATCGTGCTGCAAGACTAATTGAAATGATGGAAGAGTATGGAATTGTTTCTGAACAACGAGGTAGTAAACAGCGAGATGTACTTATTACAGCAGATGAATGGCTAGAATTACAAGACGTAAATTCTACTTCAATATCTTAACGATTGGAAAAATGATGAGAATTCGTTAAAATGATAGGTATGTCTATACTAGTTGATTGTAGAAAGAGACGAGGATCATAAACATGAAGGAAATAGAGTTAAAGCTACAGGGAAAAATTAAACGGCTGACAAATCGTACGTTTAAGTTTGATGAGCGTATTCGTGATGGTTGGTTTTCTGCCGTCTACTTCTTGAAAACAAGAGAAATTGTCAAACGACATAAGCCCGACAATATTGTAACAATGCAGTTTTTTCAAAAGCAGCATGCTGTATTATGTGGAACAGATGAAGTCATTGCATTAGTTAAAACGTTTGCTGATCATCCTGATGAACTTGAAATTCATTCTTTAAAAGATGGAGATAAAATTAGCCCATTTGAAACGGTACTGACGATTAAAGGACCTTACCAAAACTTCGGTTACCTAGAGGGTATCATAGATGGTATATTAGCAAGAAGAACGTCCGTTGCAACTAGTGTTTATAATGTGATGAATGCGGGAGCAAAAAACGGAATTCAAAAACCCATTATCTTTATGGGGGACCGTGATGATCACTACACACAGCAAGCTGGAGACGGATATGCTGCATACATCGGTGGCTCAAAGGCGCAAGCGACTCATGCAATGAATGAATGGTGGGGAAAGCAAGGGATGGGAACGATGCCACATGCGCTTATCCAATTATTCAATGGTGATGTTGTTGAAGCTGCAAAAGCGTATCAAGATACCTTCCCAGAAGATGAATTGATGGTACTTGTTGATTACAATAATGATGTCATTACCGATGCACTTAAAGTTGCAAAGGAATTTGGAGAAGATTTAAAAGCTGTTCGTTTAGATACTTCAAGAACAATGATTGATCAATACTTTGTTCGAAATCCAGATATTCTTGGTACGTTTGATCCACGTGGTGTTAATGTACCTCTTGTTTTTGCTTTACGAGAAGCTTTAGATAACGAAGGGTATCATCATGTGAAGATTGTAGTGACTGGTGGATTTAATGAAAAACGGATTATAGAATTTGAGGAACAACAAGTTCCTGTTGATATGTACGGAGTTGGAAGTAGCCTGCTTAAGATTAACATTGGATTCACTGGAGACAACGTTGAATTAAATGGTGAACCAGAAGCAAAAGCGGGGCGCAGGTTAAGACCGAACCCTAGATTAGAACAAGTAGACTAACGTAAACAAGAACTGGTAGATTCTCTATCAGTTTCTCTGTTTTTATGACTAATATCTGAATAGATAATTAAGTCAATATTCCTTTTATGCATTTCATGTAGACAGTGATATAATAATATAGTGTTTTTTTACATACAATGACACTAGAAGATGAGGACAATCTCAAATCTAGATTCATGTCATATACTGTCTACAGGTAGACCGCTCGAATTGATTCAAATATTGGAGGTTCTTTATATGACAGTTTACCACTTCGTTGGAATAAAAGGCTCAGGTATGAGTCCTTTAGCACAAATATTGCACGATATGGATATACAAGTACAGGGTTCAGATGTAGAGAAACATTTCTTTACTCAAGTGGCACTTGAAGAGCGAGGGATTACAATCCTTCCTTTTAATCGAGAAAATATTAAGCCTGGACTAACCGTAATTGCTGGGAATGCTTACGCTGATACTCATGAAGAAATAGATGAAGCATTAAAATTAGAAATACCAGTTATTAGGTACCATAAGTTCCTTGGAGAATTTATGAAGAAGTTTACAAGTGTCGCTGTAACAGGAGCTCATGGAAAAACATCTACTACCGGTTTACTAGCACATGTTGTTTCTGGTGCACATCCTACTTCCTTTTTAATCGGAGATGGAACAGGAAAAGGTGCAAAGGATAGCCAATATTTTGTATTTGAGGCGTGTGAATATCGCCGCCACTTTTTATCATACCATCCTGACTATGCAATCATGACAAACATTGATTTTGACCATCCTGATTATTATAAGGATATTGATGATGTATTTGATGCGTTTCAGCAAATGGCGCTTCAGGTGCAAAAGGGGATTATTGCTTGTGGTGATGATGAATACTTACAAAAGATACAAGCAAAGGTACCTGTATTATTTTATGGGTTTGGAGACGATAATGACTTCCAGGCTCGTAATGTTGTGAAGTCAACTACTGGAACATCCTTTGATGTCTATGTACGTAATGACTTTTATGCTTCATTTGAAATACCTGCTTATGGAGATCATAATGTATTAAATTCATTAGCGGTCATAGCACTTTGTCATTATGAAGATATCTCGGCAGATATTGTGGCAGCTCAATTGAAAACACATAAAGGTGTGAAACGCCGATTTACTGAAAAGCAAATCGGAACTCAAACTCTAATTGATGATTATGCTCATCACCCAACTGAAATTAAGGTAACATTAGAGGCAGCGAGACAGAAGTTTCCGACTAGAGAAATTGTAGCCATTTTTCAACCACATACGTTCTCAAGAACACAAACGTTCCTTCAAGAGTTTGCAGATAGCCTAAAAGGAGCGGACCACGTCTATTTATGTGATATTTTCGGTTCTGCTCGTGAAAATCAAGGTGAGCTAACCATTGAAGATCTTCGTGGTAAGATTGAGAATGCATCTATCTTAACAGAAGATTCAATAGAGACATTAAAGAAGCACGAAGATGGAGTTTTAATCTTTATGGGTGCTGGGGACATTCAGAAGTTTCAGAATGCGTACGAAAAGCTAATATAAACATGTGAAAAAATTGAGTGCAAACGGAATTTGTGCTCAATTTTTTTGTTGTCAGTTATTCTCAAACAAATGACACATTCTATTACGAATGAATGAAAATGAATTCGTAAAGGTTGATTAGTGTGTTCGGTATTAAACCTATACAGAGTAAAGATAAGTTGGATCATGTTGGAGAATTTTATCATCGTGTCTCACAGGCTAATATTGATTATTATCATTTTTGGAAGGAAGAGACATTTCTTCATTGGGAATTTTGGTTGTCATGTGCATGCACAATTCTTCCATGGCTCCTATGGTGGAAAGTTCATAAAAGAAGTAGTAGAGCAAGGCTAATTACAGTAAGGTTATTTGTAGTGGTTATTACTTCCTGGTTTGATGCTATCGGTACTATTTATGGATTTTGGTATTACTCGGGCAAAAATTTTTCATCAATCCCATCGTATATCCCTTGGGACTTTTGCATTTTTCCGGTTATCATCATGTTATTGATACAATTCAAGAACCATATATCAGCATGGGAGAAGGCATTATTCTTTGCTAGTATCGGTACATTTATCGGGGAACCATTATTTTGGTGGTTAGGAATGTATGTGATAGAGAAATGGAATATGCTCTATTCATTCCCTATTTACTCTGTTATTTATCTACTTGCAGATCGTTTAAGTAAAGCACAGACTTTTGAAGTACTGTATAAAGTGGAGGAATTTATACTTTGCCTCCACTTTTTTTAGTTATTTAAAGGAAATGATTATTTCCATATTGAATAGTAAATAAAATTACCTATTCATTCTTTTTATTTAATTCCAGGTTTTCTTGAGAGTACTTCTCTACAATCTCCTCTAACTCACCAATGTCACCTTTTGCATTAATGATTTCAAAAATCTCATTTAATCCATCTGAAATCTTCTCATCTTCAGACTTTTTCATAAAGCACCTCCTTGGGTTAGGATTTTCTTCATTATTAAGTTCTCCTTTCATAAACCGGAATATCAAATAAATTTGGGGTGAAATTTCTATGAAAAAATGTTTGGTAGGTAGTTTATTATTTAGGATTTGTATGATATTTGTAGCCTGTTCGACTGACTTCAAGGAGTCAAGTGAAATACTGTTCATCGAAAATGCAGAGGGAGAAGTAATAAATAAAGTGACAAACAGTGAAGATCTAAAAGCAGTACATGAATTATTAGATGGATTGGTATGGGGGAAAGGAAACGTCACATGGTTAGGGGAACCGGATTATATCTTTTATTTTGAATCGTCAGAGGAGAACGTTGACACCTCAAGATATGAAGTACGCATAACTCGAGATGGACGTAGAATTGAATTGGGTAATTTAGGAGAGCAAAAGTATATGTCATTAGTTAAATTTAAGTCTGATATTCTGTATCCAATTCTATCGGGAGAAGAGTTAAAGAAATAAGAAGGAGAAGACAAATGTTAAAATTGTTATTGTTAGGTATTGTTACTACAATTGTTCCTATTTTAATTGTTATTTTGATCTTATCTAAATTAATGAAGAAGATGAAAAAATAGAGCCAAATTGGCTCTATTCTACTTTAAATTTTCTGGATTTAATACTTCTAATTCAGGAATGACAAAACGGCCATCTTTACGAATTAATACATCATCAAAGTAAATTTCTCCTCCGCCATAATCAGGTCGTTGGATGTTTACCATATCCCAGTGGATGTTCGAGTTGTTGCCATTCCATGCATCTTCATAAGCTTGACCAGGTGTGAAGTGGAAGCTTCCATCAATCTTCTCATCGAACAGGATATCCTGCATTGGATGTAAAATATATGGATTAACTCCTATTGCAAATTCTCCAATATAACGAGCCCCTTCGTCTGTATCAAAGATTTTGTTAATACGTTCTGAGTCATTGGCAGTTGCTTCTACAATTTTACCATCCTTAAATGTAAGCTTTACATTCTCAAACGTGAAGCCTTGGTATGGCGATGGTGTATTGTATGTAATTACCCCATTTACAGAATCACGAACTGGTGCTGAGTATACTTCTCCATCTGGAATGTTTAACTCACCTGCACATTTAACGGCAGGAATATCTTTAATCGAGAAAGTTAAATCTGTTCCTGGACCAGTAAGGCGAACTTTGTCTGTCTTGTTCATTAATTCAACAAGACTGTCCATTGCTTCACTCATTTTTCCGTAATCTAGATTACATACATTAAAGTAGAAGTTTTCAAATGCTTCTGTACTCATTTTTGCCAGTTGTGCCATAGAAGCATTTGGATAACGAAGTACGACCCATTTTGTTTTTGGAACACGGATGTCTCTATGTACTTTTTGCCCAACCGTACGGCCATGGATTGCCATTTTTTCACTTGGTACATCTGATTGTTCTGAGATATTTTCTCCTGAACGAAGACCGATATAAGCATCCATTTCGCTCATTACGTTTGCTTCAAATTTTGCAATCATTTCATATTGTTCTTCCTTAGCACCCATCAGCATTGCACGATCTACTGTGCTATCTTTTAAAGAAACGAATGGATATCCGCCTGCAGCGTAAGCTTCACGAACTAGTGCAGTCACTAGCTCACGTTGTAAGCCAAAGTTTTCAATTAATACTTTCTCACCTTTTTGAAGCTTACATGAATAGTTAATCAAGTTTTTTGCTAATGTATCAATTCTAGGATCCTTCATCTATCTCTCTCCTCTATTATGTACTACACAGTTATTGTAACCGATTTCTTATAAAAAAGCTTAAATGAGTATAGAAGTTTTTCGTAATTTATTGAAAAACAAAGAAGGATTATAGGAAGAGATATAGAACGTGTTAAGAGGAGAATAAAAAACTTTGCAGTATGTTTCATTTAATAAATAAATGGGTATTGATAGTATATGTGCAGAGATGAATTTAACGTAAAGTAGTAGGAGGAAATTTTGAGTGTGGATTAATTTGTTGTATATAAGTGTTGCAATTATTGCTATTTCGTTTCTCATTTTAGCCATTTACATCTCTAAGACGTTGTTAGCTGTTAGAAGAAGTCTGGATCAAATGTCAACAACGGTTGCGGATTTAGAAAAGCAAATGAGAGGTGTGACAAGAGAAACAACTGAATTATTATCAAAGACAAATCAACTAGCAGAGGACATTCAGCATAAGTCTGAATCGTTAAATACAGTTGTACTAGCTGTAAAGGAAATTGGAGACTCACTTCAACGATTTAGTGGTTCCATTAAAAATGTAACGAGCACCATTCAACATAAAGCAGAACAAAATGGTGATAAATTGTCCCAAGCTGTTCAATGGGGTAATGTAGCGGTTGAATTGTGGGACAAGCTCAAACAAAAAAAGAACAACAGAATCTATAGATCTGATGTAGAGTAATGAGGAGGACTAGAATATGAGTAAAAAATCCAGTGGTTCAGATTTCGTTGCAGGGGCAGTTATTGGTGCTCTTGTAGGAGCAGCAACAGCGTTATTGTTAGCGCCTAAAGCAGGAAAGGAATTAAGAGCAGACCTAAATGAAACTGCCTCTTCAGTAAAGAGCCTTAAAACACTGACTGAAAAGGGTAGTGAATTTGCTGACGTTGCGAAAGAAAAAACGATTTCCTTAAGTCAAGTAGTAGCTGAACAGTCTTCAGCAATCATGGATATGATTAAAGATGTAACAAATCAAACAAAACAACACAATGATGTAGATAAAGAGAAACCAGTTGAGTTATTAGAGGAAGTTTCAACAACAGCTGAAAAGTCACAAGAGGACTTTATCACGTTAAAGCCAGCAAATGAAGATAAGAATGAGTTTTAATAATTGATTTTGACAAAGGTGAAGTGGTATGATAACTTCACCTTTTAATATGGATGGAGGTTTTTTTAGTGAAAGAAAGAGTATCTACGATTGAAGCGTTCGAACAAGTTGTAAAAGAAAAGAGTGAATTTCTATTCGTAAAACATAGCTTAACTTGTCCTGTAAGTGGAGCAGCGTTTGAAGAATACGAAAAATTTGCAAGGGAAAGTGAAGATGTAAATACTTATTATCTATATGTACAAGAAGATCGCCCTTTATCAAATTATATTGCCGAAACATATTCGATCAAGCACGAATCTCCACAGGCATTGTTATTCAAAAATGGTCAAGTTGTGTGGGATGCGTCTCATTGGAAGATTACATATAAAACGTTAATGGAAAACGTAAAGAAGTAGCCAAGTAGGCTACTTCTTTCTACGTGAATACCACATCTAATTGATCACCAGGGGCGAGTTGTTCATGGAAGGTCACTTCTTCTCCGTTTCTTAACAGTTTAAATGGACCCACGCCAGTAGTTGGTATCGTAATATCAATAAACCTGAATATATCCTGGAAAATGAATGGTTCTATCTTTCTATCAATTGTTTGAAGCGAGTCCTCACTATAAATCATATCCGTTTCTTGAAGAGTTACACCATTTCTCATATATTCTGTTTTGTTTGTCGTTAATTCTACTTTTTCTCTTCTAAAGAAAACCGTGATTGAATGGAATAAAGGTGTATTTCGAACGTTGGCCACTTCACCTAGAGTTGGTGTGGCTTTTGGTTTGATAACAATTTGGTCACCGTCTTCAATTGTTGTAGATAGTACCGTACCCGTTCCATTTTTATAAATTTCTCCACCGAATTCTTGTAACATGATGTCATTTCCATTTACTTTGAGTTGAAAGGGGAGAATGTCATGAAGTATGTCTGCATGATCATCTTCAATATACTGTTGAAGGTTTTTGGGATAGTGATATGTAATCACATCATGATCACAAATAACATCTGTACTTAATGCTAACTGATTATTCCGAAGTATACTAGCTTGTAGTATATACCTCTCACCGTTAATATAAAAAGTCTTTGTAGGAACATCGTCAATGAGGTCTTGAATTCGAATACTCGCCGTTTCTCCATCCGATCCCTTTTCGACAACAAGGTGATCTCCATTTTTTACACTAGATGCCAACGTACATGGCTCACCATTTTTCATTAGAGTGGGCGCGTTTCCGAACTCTCCAGGAAATGTATAATCCTTATCATTCAGTTTAATCATAATAGCCATACCTGGTTTTCCATATAGTTTATTCACTTTAATTCCAGCAGCCAGTATACAGTCTCCAACAGTAAGTTGTTTCATATCAAATAATCGTACGGGGCGTTCATTTACATAAACAGTTAAGTAGTGAACGGGGCTTTGCTTAGCAGCAATTGCAATCCCAATCGGAGTTACAAGCTCAGGTCCTTGATATAAATGATCTGGTAAGTGCAGGTGTTGAATGGCATCAATACCTCGTATAGCAACCCTGTTTTCCGGAAGTTCTAACATGTTGGCAATGCGTTTTGTCAGTTCTGGTGTTAAACTCCCACCGCCAACTAACATAACAGCCTTTGGTGGCTTTTTATTTAATTTTAAAATTTCCTGGCATATCGAATGTGCGAGTTTATTAATTGAATCAGAAATTTGCCTAACTACGGCTTCTTTCGTAACTTCGGTTTCAAATCCGAGAATGTCTTGAATGATAATAGAATCTTGCCTAATTAACTCTCGTTTAGCTTTCTCTGCTAGTGGAAAATCCAATAAAAACTCATCACTAATAGATTCAGTGATTTCGTCGCCTGCTACAGGTACCATACCGTATGCGATCACTGTACCACTATCTGTAATGGCAATATCTGATGTACCGGCACCAATATCAACAAGGGCAACATTTAGTCGTCTCATTGATGGCGGAACTAACACATTAATCGCTGCGATTGGTTCTAATGTTAATGCATCCATTTCTAGACCAGCACGATGCAGTGCGCTTATTAAAGACTCAACAACGATCTTAGGTAAAAACGTAGCAATAATTTCAACTGATGCATCACGACCTTGCTGATCAACAAGATTCCCGATTTCTTCTTGATCCAGATAGTAATGAATCACTGAATAACCAACACAATAATAATGATGACTATTTTCATCATCATATTTGGAAGCTAATAGATGCTGTGCTTGTTGAACTGCACTTAATTCAAGATGGAGGATATCTTCCTTTTGTATGTATGGTTTATTTTTAATATCTATTGTTACAGTTGCCCGTTCAGTTCGTAAGGCGCGACCTGCTGCAGCAACACAAACCTTCGTAAGGGGACCGTGCTTTTCTTCTAACTGTTCTTTTACTTTAGAAATGACCTTAGATACCGATTGTACATCATGTATTTGGCCATCTACCATGGAACGTTCTGTATGTTCAATTGATAATAAATCAATAACCTCATAAGTATGATTTGTTTCTTGTAAGATAAGACCAACAACAGACCTTGTCCCAATGTCTAGTGCAAATATGAATGATTGTTCTTCCAAGTGAGCTTCACCTTCTCATAGTTAGTACATAAAATACATTTTCTTGTTACTCTCTTATTGCCTAATAGGAAAACCTAATTTTTATAGAAGGATTCTTACCGTTCCCACTGGCGCAAACTTTTCTTAATAGAATTTGCGAATATTGGGCAAATAAGTCCAGTAAAAACCTGATTAGTTATGGTCAAAAGATAATTGGTAACTAAGCATTTCCAAAGGATAACCTAAGACGGACAAACCCTCGTTGGATAAAGTTTTGCTTTATCGCTTAAAAGCGTTCAATTATTAAAGCGAAAGTAAGTGACAACTAAACTTGTTTCGTTTATAATTATTCTAATTATCCCGTTCTAATTGTCTCTATATCTCCCATTCGAACTTTTATTGATACCGAGAAAGCTTATGTGGGAGATAAGTGACAGTAACAACCCGATTGGTTCGGGCCAACAGGATGTTGGTCACTTAGGTGTTGCCACAGGACGTGGCGAATGTAACCTAAGTTCCTGTTCTAATCAGTGGGTATAAGGAAACCCCACTGATTGAAGATTCACTTCATAAGAAATGTACCACACTTTCGGCTTTAGATAAATATAGAGAGGAATGATTAGATGAGTAATGTTCAGTTAGATTCATTAAGAGCCCAGTTAGAGGATGTAAATTTAAAGCTATTATCTCTATTAAATGAAAGAGCACAAATCGTAAAAGATATAGGAAAAGTAAAAGAAACGTCTGGTGTTAATCGATTTGACCCAGTACGTGAAAGATATATGCTAGATCGAATTGCCGAGTTAAACGAAGGTCCTTTTGAAACGTCAACATTGCAGCATATATTCAAGGAAATCTTCAAAGCAAGCTTAGAGCTTCAAGAGGATGATCATAGAAAAGCATTACTCGTCTCGAGAAAGAAAAAGCCTGACAATACAATTGTAAATTTAAAAGGGGAATTAATTGGAGATGGAAATCCTCATTTCATTTTTGGTCCATGTTCTGTAGAGAGCTATGAACAAACAGCGAAGGTTGCTGAAGCTGTGAAAAAACAAGGATTAAAATTACTACGTGGTGGGGCATTTAAACCAAGAACTTCTCCATATGACTTCCAAGGGCTTGGTCTTGAAGGATTAAAAATATTGAAGCAGGTAGCTACAGAGTATGATTTAGCAGTAATCAGTGAGATTGTGAATCCGGCAGATATTGAGATGGCAATTGATTACATTGATGTCATTCAGATTGGTGCACGTAACATGCAAAATTTTGAATTATTGAAGGCAGCAGGCTCTGTTAATAAACCTGTTTTATTAAAGAGAGGGATTTCTGCTACTATTGAAGAATTTATTAATGCAGCAGAATATATTATCTCAAAGGGTAATGGACAAATTATCTTATGTGAGCGTGGAATTCGTACGTACGAAAGAGCAACAAGGAATACATTAGATATCTCGGCTGTTCCAATCCTGAAAAAAGAAACACACCTTCCAGTTATGGTAGACGTGACTCACTCTACTGGAAGAAGAGACCTACTACTTCCAGCTGCAAAAGCAGCACTTGCAATCGGTGCAGACGGAATTATGGCTGAAGTACATCCAGACCCGGCAGTTGCTTTATCAGACTCAGCTCAACAAATGAACATTGATGAATTCAATCATTTTATTTCTGAGTTACGCAGCACATCATATGTAAGAGTATAGAATCGTAAACCTTCCATAGTAAAGTGGGAGGTTTTTTTAGAATAAATGTAGTAGTAAAACCAGTGTATTTCATGTGAGAGAGCCAACTATTTCTAAGATTTATCTTTTTATTGGTTAATTCATGAAAACTATGTGAAAACTTATCAAAAAGCATAGATTAACATTGCGATTGCCAGGCGAGTAGTAGTATCATTAATAAATATATATTTTCTATCCCAAAATAACTTATTCATTACATAGACAGGTAAAAAAATCATAAAGGAGGAATCGTGATGAACGTAACAATTTACGATGTTGCAAGAGAAGCTAATGTGTCCATGGCAACCGTTTCCCGTGTTGTAAACGGGAACCCAAATGTAAAACCAACCACTAGAAAGAAAGTGTTAGAAACAATCGAGCGTCTAGGCTATCGACCTAATGCAGTCGCAAGAGGTCTAGCTAGCAAGAAGACAACTACAGTGGGGGTTATTATTCCTGATATCTCCAGCATCTTCTTTGCCGAGCTGGCTCGTGGTATTGAAGATATTGCGACCATGTACAAGTACAATATTATCTTAAGTAACTCTGACCAAAATAAAGACAAAGAGCTTCACTTATTAAATACGATGCTTGGAAAACAAGTAGATGGTATCGTCTTCATGGGAGGTAACATTACGGAAGAGCATGTTGAGGAATTTAAGAAATCCCCTGTTCCAATTGTACTCGCAGCTACTTTGGAAGAAAGCAATCAAACACCATCTGTGAACATTGATTACAAACAAGCTGCATTTGATGCAGTAAAGGGCTTGCTGGATGCTGGCCATACAGATGTTGCCTTTGTTTCTGGGCCACTTCATGACTTAATTAATAAAAATGAGAAATTAGCGGGATATCGTGAAGCAATAGAAAGTGCAGGCTTACAGTATAAAGAAGAATATGTAATTGAAGGTGACTATTCGTATGACTCAGCTATTGAAGCCTACGAAAAGCTCTCGGAACTTCCAAAACAACCATCTGCTGTATTCGTAGCAACAGATGAAATGGCGCTTGGTATCATCCATGGTGCACAAGATGCCGGCAAGTCCATACCAGCGGACTTAGAGGTAATCGGCTTTGATAACACACGTTTAGCAACAATGGTTCGACCTCAGCTGACAACTGTCGTTCAACCAATGTACGACATTGGTGCAGTTTCAATGAGACTATTAACAAAATACATGAACAAAGAACAGGTAGAAGAGCATAATGTCGTACTACCACACCGTATTGAATATCGTAAATCAACGAAACACTAGAGATAATAAAAGGGTCTTTTCGTATAGGTTTTTGCTTTAAGTAAAAATCCCAAAAGACTGATTTTTACCTTAGTATTTAGATACTTCTATACATGAAGAGAGCTGCTCTTTTTCTAATTCAACCTCAGGATTGCTTCTAAAACTGGCTGTACCCCCAAAATAAATGTACGAAAATCAACGAAGTTTTAGAAAAGTGCCTAATAAAAAGACCAAATCGAATATGATTTGTTCTTTTTTTGTTTCTAGGAATAAATGGATCAGTGGTCACTTGTGTTTTCCTAGGTGAATAAGCACCTCAATTTACTAACTCCCTATTCATGGTAGTAGAAATCTAATTAAATCTACTTATGCATACTATTATTTCGGGCGATAGATTCATATTTCAATTAAGATGATGAATCATTCGCCGAATGTCACTTGTTATTCGGCGAGTGTTACTGAGAATTCGACGATATTTTAGAAACTATTCAACGCTATGTAACTTATTTAACAGTTTGTCAATGTAATCTGGCGAAATCTTCATTTTTAGGGGAACAAACCTAATTAATATGTTACGAAACCGACATTTAACTGGCACTAATTTACATACTGTAGGCAAACCTCGATTACTTCTTTAGTAACATCCTAATAATCCCCGCAAGCTTCGTTAAACCACTTTCTAACTGTTCTATAGAAGCGTAGGCATAAGACAACCGTAAATGTTGATGTGAATGTGGGTCATATAGATTTCCGGGATTTAACAGAATGCCTTCTTTTAAGGCAGTGTCAAATAAGACTCTTAATGAAATGGTTTCAGGAAGACGCAACCAAATATAAAAACCTCCGGCAGGCTTTTGCCATTCTGCAATTCCGTTAAACTTCTCTTCTAACACTTTTAGTGCGAGATCCCTCCTGATTCGCAGGGAGTGACGCATTTGATCCAGGTGTACATTGTAATAGCCACTAGATAAAAATTCGGCTACTGTCCATTGAGATAAAGAACTTGCACCATAATCAGTTTGCATTTTGATATCAGCTAAACGGTTTATAACTGGCTCAGGTCCAACTACCCATCCAATACGTAAACCAGGACTCAATGATTTAGAAAAACTGCCTATATACAGAACAGACCCATTTTTATCCAATGACTTGATAGGTACAGGAGGAGGTGTATCTAACCAAAGTTCTCGGTAGACGTCATCTTCAACAATCGGTAACTGAACGTCTTCACAAACTTGCAATAATGTTTGACGTCTATTCAACGCCATCACATAGCCAGTTGGGTTATGAAAAGTCGGATTCGTGTACAGCAGTGAACCATCTAGCTTTTTCTTCTGTTGTTTAATGTACTGTGTGTCAACCCCTTCTGAATCAAGAGGAACACTGTGCAGTCCTATACCGGCAGACTGGAATACATGAAGAGAACGTAAATAGGATGGTCGTTCTAAGAAAATAGAGGAACCTCTTTTTAACAATCCTAACGAAATGAGTTGAAAGGCTTGTAATGCCCCAGAAACTATTAAAATACTACTAGGTGAGGCGTTGATACCAATAGATTGTAAATATAGACTTATTTGTTCTCTTAAAGATAGTAATCCTTTCTCTTCTTCATATCCAAGGGATTGTATTTTACCAGTTATGCGTTGTAGAATTTCAGACATCATCTCCTGCGGGTATAACTCGGGTGAAGGTTCACCTGTTCCTAATCGTATGAAATGGGGGAGGGGCTCTATTTTATGAATCTCTTGAATGGTTGGTAGATTCGGGCGATAACTTCCCGTGGTTACAAAGTTGCTCCAATCAGTCGGCTGATTAGATGTAAGGAGAGACCATACATTGTTTTTTACCTTTGTTCCTTTTCCGCTTTTTGCTTCTAATAGTCCATCTGCAATTAGCTCATCGAAGGCAAGTACAACAGTACTTCTGTTCACACAAAATAGTTCAGCAAGTTTTCGTTGAGAAGGAATGATGGTCCCAACTGGCCACTCTCCCTGTTCAATCTTCTTCTGTATATATTGTTTAATTTGTATATAAATCGGTGTTGCTAATGTTTTATCAGGTCTCCAGCTAATTTCAACTAACATTCTGATTCCCCTCGTTCTTGTGTATGTTAATTCTATTATAAATTGTTTGATGTAATGGTTGGTAAAGAACTTTTTTAATGGATGGGTTAAAACTGGAATTGATGCTGTATCATTGTAATTAATTATACAATTAGGGGAGAAAAATAGATGAAATTTAACGTAAAACATCCTACATTAGCAGATGCAAAAGCAGTTACTGAATTAGTGGCATTATGCGATATCGCAGAAATCGGAGAACCTGACATTACACTGTCAGATGTACTGGATATGTGGAGTGCCATTCAAATTGAAACAGATGCATGGATTGTGTTATCGAATATTAATGAACTGATAGGATACGGCTTTGTTGAAGTGACAGGAGCGAACAGAATGGATACTTGTATATTTGTCCATCCTCAATATAAAAATCAGGGGATCGGTTCCCTCTTGCTAAAATTAGTTGAAGAAAGAGCGAATATATTAGCGACAGGTACAAAAGGTGAACAAAAGTTAATGAATCAACTTTCCTTTACTAATACAGCAGCAAGGATGCTTGTTGAAGCGAATGGATATCAATTTAGCAGGCTATACGAACGGATGAAAATTGAGTTAAAGGGTCTTCCGGCTCAGCCCGATTTACCTGAGGGATTCATATTACAAACTTTTCAACCTGATCATGATGAAGAAAGTTTATTTTCAATATATGATGAAACTTTTCGAGATACATGGGGATATACAAAAAAGGAATCCTCTACTTGGATGTCACAAAAGAAAGGAGACAGTTACGATCCCAAGCTTTGGTTTATTATTTGGAAGGAGTCAGAACCAGTAGGATTTTTGATGAGTAGATTACAAGAAGATGGATTATTCATAGATTTATTAGGTGTAAAGCGTAAATATAGGAAGCTTGGAATGGGGAAGGCTTTACTGCTTCATACCTTTAGAATTGCTTTTCAACACAAGCAAAATACCATTCTATTGTATGTTGACAGTGACAGTCTAACAAATGCAAATCGCCTCTATCAGCAAGTAGGTATGAGACCACACTCTCAAACAGCAGTTTATATGAAGAAACTTTCTACTTAATGATGAACCATCACAATATCTTGTGGTGGTTTTTACATTTGTAGGAGGATTTGTCAAAAGGATATGGATAGCTCAAAGCATCGTAATAATTGCATTGACTATTAATACAACTCGTATGTGATGATTTTTTTCTTTGATAATATGATATATTTATGTATAAAACTGGAATGTTTTTAGATGAGAGAAGGTGTTTTAATGCAGTTATCAATCAAAGCAACAGGAGAAAATGTTAACGTACTATCCTACCTGTTGGCAAAAAATCCTAATAATATATATGAAAGAAGTATAAATGGTCACTTAGTTAGAATGTTCTTTAGTAAGTTCTCTGAAGAAGAAGTGGATGTCACATTTTTTATTACACCAGATCCAATTGAGCTTTCTAGAAATAGTTCTGAGAAATACGATATTACTTCCTATATTAATGACCGGGAATTTGTCGTAAGCAGTATCTTTTGTACATTTTTAAGAACAGCTCTTGGTACAGCGTTAAATGGAAAGCCAAAAGAAGAGTATAACTCCTGGGTAGATCATCCTTTTTCGTTGGAGTATAGTTTTGGGCCAGTTGCCTCTGGGTTGTCTGATCAAGCAATACTAGAACTATTTGAGCCGCTAGGGTATGGGGTTGAAATTACATACGGTGAAGCCGATTATCGTATGAATCTTAAATCAAAAAGTACAGCACGATTCATTACAATAAAGGGAATGACAACACTCCAAAGGGGTCTTCAGCAGTTGTTTGTGTTGATTCCAGTTTTAGATAACTACAAGCATTATTATATAGATGAAAAAGAAGTAGAAAAGATTGAACGGTATGGAGAGGGTTGGCTGGATCACCATCCACAAAGAGAGTATATCTTACGTCAAGCACTAAGATTTAAGGATGTTTATAGCTTGGTAGAAAAGAAAATAGAGAAAACTAATCACGATCATGAAGCAGAACGAAAAGTAAGATTGAATGATCTTCGATATGAAAAGATCATACAACATATTACTCTACTACCATCAAGAGAGAGTATTGTGGATTTCGGTTCAGGAGAAGGGAAGCTTTCTGTCAAATTAGGTTATGTAAATGGTGTGAGAGAGGTTTTTGCTGTAGAGCCGTCAGAGTCGGCTTCGTTAAAAGCTCTTAGACGCTTTGAGAAGGAAAGGCTTGATGAAAAGTTCATAGTGCCTAAGCAAATGTTCGGTTCACTTTTTTACTATGATGAACGATTAAGGAATAAAGATGTGATGATTTTATGTGAAGTTATTGAACATATTGATGAGTATCGTTTACCTAACATCATGAAAACCATTTTACAAGGTTATCGTCCGAAGGCATTAGTTATCACCACTCCAAATCAGGAGTACAACCAAGTGTATGATATGGGTGAAGGATACAGACATCCTGATCATCGATTTGAGTGGACGAGGGATCAATTTTCTTTATGGTGTAAAAAACAGAATGTAACAAATGAATATGAGATGACATTTGACGGTATAGGGGAGAAACATGAAATCTTTGGTTATCCTACCCAGCTATGTCTGTTTACAAGAAAGGAGAAGTGAAAATGGATTTAGTTCTACCGTATGCCGGAATTGTTTTACTCGTAGGTCCTTCAAATAGTGGCAAGTCCACTTTATTAAAACAATTACAGGATAAAGGACATATACTTTCTTCTGAAATAGTCAGCTCTGATGAGTGTAGAAGTTTAGTTAGTGACGTAGATTTTATTGATTGGAAACATAGACCGACGGACGAAGCGGATAGTCTTTATGACCAATATCAGCGAATCTCTGCTGAAGCCTTTTCCTTCATGGATACACTCATTGAAACGAGATGCAGATTGAACAAGTTAACATTTATCGATGCTACACATTTGTATTCCGATGATCGGAAGCGATATATCACAATGGCTAAGAGTAATCATGTACCTATTGTAACGATTGTATTGGATATCGACCAAACTATGTTACTTGAGAGAGATCAGAATCGTGAAAATCCTAGAGGAACGAAAAGAATTAAACAACAGTATCAAGTGTTCAAACGAGAAAAACGCTTCATCAAGAAGGAAGGCTTCCGCTCTGTTTATTTTATATCCGATACAAATGAAGTTGATGTAATCAGGCGTCATACCAACCCAGTTGAGTTGGAAGTTGGGAATGGAATCGATATTATAGGGGATATTCATGGCTGTTTTGATGAAATGCTACACATCCTTGAAAAGTTAGGGTACGAAAAAAATGATGAACAATTTTACATTCATCCAGATGGTAGGAAGTTTCTATCACTTGGAGATGTGATGAGTCGGGGGCCAAAGTCAGTAGAGACCATCAACTTTTTCCTGCGTCATGTGAAAGCAGGGCTAGCGTTTATGATTGACAGTAACCATGGATGGAAAATTGCTCGTTGGCTGGATGGCAGGAACGTTACCCTAAATCATGGTGATGAGAAGGTGGAAGAAGAACTCATCCAATATGAAGCACAGCATGGTAAAGAGAATACAAATTTACTAAAACAGGAGCTGAAAACATTTCTTCTTCAAGCACCATCACATTATGTGTTAACGAAGAATGGTGTCCCAACTGTGGTATGTACGCATGCGGGAATCAAGGATGAGTTTATTGGAAAGCAATCTTATGATATCAGTGATTTCTGCCGTTATGGAGAGCATGATGGCCAAGATGAAGCAGGTAAACCTATCCGACAAGATTGGAGTGTCCACCATAAATCAAGTATGCTTGTTGTTTGGGGGCATGATCCAAAGCTAAAACCAGTGATAATTAACAATACGATTAATATTGACCAAGGTGTTGTGTTTGGTGGTGAGTTGACTGCTTTCAGGTACCCAGAGAAGGAGTTCGTCTCAACTCAGGCTAACAGAGATTACTCGAATGGAATACATAATCCATTACTGGAAGTAAAAAAGAAACGATTAGATCCGCCGAATATTGCTAGATTTATGAATGGCTATTCGGTCTTAACAGATGTACAGGGTGAGATCTATATACCAAAAGAATATGCGATTCCGTCGATTGATAGTGTGTCTCACTTTACAGTCCCAGTAGAAGAGTTGGTGTATATTCCACCAACCATGAGTCCTACTCCTACACCTTCTTCGTTAGACGGTTATCTGGAGCATCCAAGAGAAGTCATTGATTACTATCGAAGCATGGGTGTGCAGCGGATGGTAGCTGAAAAAAAGCACATGGGTAGTAGAGGGATTTTGTTTTTGTTTAAGGATAAAGAAGCAGGACTCCAATACGTTGGTCGAGAAACACTTGGTGTCATTTATACAAGAAATGGTAGAAGATTCTTCAATGATGATACCGAGCAACTCATTCTTTCAAGAATCAACAAAGCCCTAACGATGAATGGCTATTTTACAAAATATAAAACAGACTACCTCCTATTGGATGCGGAGATTATGCCATGGAATTTAAAGGCAAAAGAACTCATTAGCAGTCAATATGCACATGTAGCTGAACAAGCTATTTTGGATCGAAGTTTACTAAAAGCGAAAATTGAAGGTGCCGTTTCGCAACATGAAGAGTTAGAAGCATGGCTTAAGGAATATGATAAAAAGCTAACAAATGCAGAAGTGTTCAAAGAAGTCTTCCAAAAATATTGCTGGGAAATCAATGAAATTGATCAAATACAAATTGCTCCATTCCACGTACTAGCCTATAGTAACAAGACGTTTTTTGATCAGCCACATACGTGGCATATGGAGAAGAACAAGGAGCTTGCACAGATGGAGAATCTCTTTGTTGAAACAGAATACATGGTAATAGAGGATGGAGAGAGTGAGGAAAAGGTCATTGCCTGGTGGGAAGCCATTACACATGATGGTCACGAAGGAATTGTCATAAAGCCAGAGTCGTTTATTTCTCATTCGAAAGGCAAGCTAGTACAACCGGCAATAAAAGTAAGAGGAAGAAAATACCTCAATATTATTTATGGCATGGACTACTTGCAACCAGAGAATTTAAAGCGTTTAAAGAAACGGAACACCGGGAAGAAACAGAAGCTCGCCTTAAAGGAATTTGCATTAGGAGTAGAGGGGATTCAAAGGCTTGTAAACGGCGAATCAATTGAAAGAGTTCATGAATGTGTACTTGGAACACTTGCGATGGAGTCAGACCCAGTAGACCCAAGATTATAGTAAGAGAAGAAGTATTAAATGAGCTGAGGATGATAGAAACCCTCAGCTCTTACTTTATGTTTTATTTAATCAGAATAAGTTCAATGAAACACTACTAGAGTAGTAATCTCTATGAATTGGTTTTAACAGGATGAAGCTATTTATTTCGAATGGGTTGTAATGCTTTATTCAAAGTAAGTATATTCTTTTGGTTTATTTCAGGTTTTCGTGGTATAGGTGTAATTAAGTCGTTAGGATCATACCAAGAACTCGGCAGGGGAAGTGAACTTTTTAACTGCCATGATTGAATCCATTGGTCTGGAATTGGTTCTTCATAAATTGAAGTTACCTCGTTCATTTCTAACCACACCATTGACCAGGCGCGTGGAACCACTCTCCAAATATCATAGCCACCACCACCTAGTGCAATCCATTTCCCACCACAATATTGATGTGCAATTTTATGAGCAAGCTTCGGAATAGATTCATAGATTTTCATTGAACATGATAAATGTGTCAGTGGATCAAGATGATGAGCATCTGCTCCATTTTGTGTAATAATAATATCAGGTTTGAAGAACTCTGATATTTCTTGTAACGCTGCTTCATATGCCTCTAAAAAAGATTCATCCTCGGTAAATGCATCTAATGGAATATTAAAGGAGTAGCCATAGCCGTCTCCATATCCTCTTTCATACACATTACCAGTACCGGGGAAGAGGTATCTACCGGTTTCATGAATGGATAGTGTACAGACGTTAGGATCATCATAAAAGGCGAATTGTACCCCATCTCCATGATGAGCATCTGTATCTACATACAATACTCGAAGATTGTATTTCTTTTGAATATATTTAATGGCTACAGCGATGTCGTTATATACACAAAATCCAGATGCCTTCCCTCTAAACCCATGATGAAGGCCACCGCCTAAATGAAGGGAGTGGAGTGCCTGTCCTGACATAACAGCATCAACTGCAGATAGTGTTCCTCCTACAATTCTCGCACTCGCTTCATGCATATTTGGAAAAATGGGGGTATCTTCTGTGCCGATACCGTAATTGGCCGCCTTTTCTTCCGTTAATAATCCCAATCCGGCATCTTTAACTGCCTGTATGTACTCCGCATCATGAAAAAGTGCAATTTCTTCATCAGTGGCAATTCGTGGTGCAATAATTGCATCGTCATGAAGCTGATTTACTGATGTAAGTAAATCCTTTGACAATGTGACTCTGATTTGATTGAACGGATGGCTATTTGAAAAGTTGTACTGCTCGATATCACTAGAATATACAAATACTGAAGAATCACTCATGTGTCACACCAGGGATTCTTGGCCATTGTACGTCATATTGATTAGCCTTAAGATCTTGAATCAAAACAAGAGGATTCATTGTCTGAACTCGAAATACAAGTGTCTTGTGCAGTTCATCAGTAGATGGATAAACAAGGACGCTTAATATATTTACCTTACGTTGTTTCATAATAGCAGCAACTTCTGATAGCATACCTGCTTTATTTGGTACACGTATTTCAAGCTGTGAACCAGGTTGATTTGCACCTGTAAGCTGTACAAGTGTATGCAACATGTCTGTCTCTGTAATAATCCCAATGAGCTTTCCATCACTGACAATTGGAAGACAGCCGATTTTATGTTCATAGAAGATTGCGGAGACCTCTTCTACAAAGTCTAAAGGGTGACCCGTAATGACATTTTTATTCATTACTTCTCCCACTAAGCTTCGATTCTCATCACCGTCAGCTAAAATGCTCTTGTATATATCTGATCTTGTAATAAGACCTACGACAGCTCTATCTTCATCTACTACTGGTAAATGTCGTATCCGATTTTCAAACATTAGTAATTTTGCTTTTGCGATTGTATCTGTTATAGAAAGTGTTATGACATCCTTTTTCATTATTTCTTGAACAATCATTGTGATCCTCCTTCCAACAAAAGATGAGTGATTAATACATAAATCGATGACGGAACCGAAGTGCATCAAATTGTTGTACGGATTCTGGTTTCACACGCTTCCCTATGCGGACCATTAGACAGTTAGCGGGATGTGAACTAATCTCTGGATCATCTGTAGCAAACCATTCCAGTCCACCTGCATTCATCATCTTTTCCATTACTTTTCGGTATTCCCATACGTTTAAACCTGTTCCTTTAAGATCCCAATGCCAATAGTATTCGGTTGTAATGACAATATAGTCTTCCATTGCATCATCCATCATAGAAACTTTTAAGAGATTTTTACCTACAGCCATACCTCTATATTTCGGAATGACTTCAATTGCTCCGAGCTCAATCAAGTCTTTCATGTTTCCTTCAGACCATCTTTCGAGCGGGTCCGGATATAAATACGTTACATACCCAACAATCGTATGACGATCTCTAGCAATTATAATTCTGCCTTCTGGTAATTTCGCTATTTCAACAAGCGCTTTATGCTGCTGCTCAGGAGTTCGAAAGGCTATTAAGTCTTTATGATACTCATATGTAGCAATCTTTTCAGAGGGAATAGGTCCTTCAATGATTAAGCTACCATGACTTGTTTTTAATTCCATTGCGTTGTATGTCTTTTTATGAAGCATTACATCACCGCCATTTGTATGTAGTCACTTACTATTATACATGAAATGTTACTTTAAAGCGCTTTCATTTATAAAAAGAAAGAAACCCATTGCTAATGTTGTTTGTGATATCTAGGGGAATATGAGTGATTTCTGAGAGGAATAAGGAACTACTAGGTAGGAACTTCTAGGGTAATAAAGGAACTTCTAAGAGAATAAAGGAACTTCTAAGAGAATAAAGGAACTTCTGCTAAAGTCGCTCACGTCCTGTGAGCAACGCAGAAGTCAGCACCTCGTGTGCAAGCCCGTCCTGTGAGCAACGCAGAAGTCAGCACCTCGTGTGCAAGCCCGTCCTGTGAGCAACGCAGAAGTCAGCACCTCGTGTGCAAGCCCGTCCTGTGAGCAACGCAGAAGTCAGCACCTCGTGTGCAAGCCCGTCCTGTGAGCAATGCAGATGGCAGCACCTTGTGTGCAAGCCCGTCCTGTGAGCAACTAGAAGTCAGCCCCTCGTGTGCAAGCCCGTTCTGTAAGTAGCATAGAAGTCAGCATGTCTGCATAAATTTTTTAAAAATTGAGAAAAACAGTTTCATATACTATAATAGAATTGTGGATTTACTTACATAAAGGGGGAGAAAACATGAAGTTGGAAGCGCTTCCTGCAATAAAGGGTGATTATAACCTTAAGGATTATGAAGAAACCTGTAAGCAGTTTGACTGGAAGGAAGTTGAAGAAACTTTTACATGGCACACGACAGGTAGAGTGAATATGGCATATGAGGCCATTGACAGACATGTATTGACTGCGAGAAAAAATAAAGTTGCTCTCTATTACAAAGACTCCTTCCGTGATGAAAAGTATACCTTTAAAGAGATGATGGAGTGGTCAAATAGGGCAGGAAATGTTCTAAAGCAGGCTGCTGATGTAGAAAAAGGTGACCGCGTGTTTATCTTCATGCCACGTTCACCCGAGCTATATTTTACAGTATTAGGTGCAATTAAGTTAGGTGCAATTGTAGGACCTTTATTTGAAGCCTTTATGGAAGGTGCAGTCCGTGATAGATTGCAAGACAGCGAGGCGAAGGTTCTTGTCACAACACCACAATTATTAGAAAGAGTTCCACTAGAGGATCTTCCTGCACTAAAGCATGTTATTTTAGTTGGAGACAATATAGAAGAAAATGATATTTTTATAGACTTTCATGCAAGAATGAAAACAGCCAGTAGAAACTTATCAATTGAATGGGTATCAAGAGAGGATGGGTTAATTCTTCACTATACATCTGGTTCTACTGGAAAGCCAAAGGGCGTCCTGCATGTTCATAATGCAATGATTCAGCATTATCAAACAGCCAAATGGGTTCTTGATATTAAGGAAGAGGATATATACTGGTGTACGGCAGACCCTGGTTGGGTCACAGGTACTTCGTATGGTATTTTTGGTCCATGGCTTACAGGTGCATCCAACGTGATTGTTGGTGGACGTTTTAGCCCTGAGGCTTGGTATGAGACCATTGAAAACTATGGTGTGACGGTTTGGTATAGTGCACC
Source organism: Bacillus sp. BGMRC 2118 (assembly GCA_008364785.1). GTDB lineage: Bacteria > Bacillota > Bacilli > Bacillales > SA4 > Bacillus_BS. Next base: position 106,351 of record VTTJ01000002.1, read on the forward strand.
TACAGCGTTCCGTATGTTAATGGGTGCAGGGGATGAAATTGTAAAAAAGTATGATCTTCGTTCCTTACGTCATGTTATCAGTGTTGGTGAACCACTAAATCCTGAAGTAGTAAGATGGGGAGTAAAAGTATTCAACCAAAGAATTCATGACTCTTGGTGGATGACAGAAACAGGTGCTATGTTAATTTGTAACTATCCTTCAATGGAAATTAAGCCTGGATCAATGGGGAAACCAATACCAGGTGTGAAGGCAGCTATTGTTGATGATCAAGGTAACGAGTTACCACCAAACCGTATGGGGAACTTGGCGATTAAAAAGGGTTGGCCTTCAATGATGCATACAATCTGGAATAATAAAGAAAAATATGAATCGTATTTCATGCCAGGAGAGTGGTATGTTTCAGGAGATTCAGCTTATATGGATGAAGATGGTTACTTCTGGTTCCAAGGGCGTGTAGACGATGTCATTATGACATCTGGTGAAAGAGTTGGACCATTTGAGGTAGAAAGTAAATTAGTTGAGCATCCGGCAATTGCAGAAGCAGGTGTGATCGGTAAGCCTGATCCAGTCCGCGGTGAAATCATTAAGGCATTTATTGCCCTTCGCCATGGCTACGAAGCTTCAGATGAATTAAAAGAGGAGATTCGCACATTTGTGAAGAAAGGGTTAGCAGCACATGCTGCTCCTCGAGAAATCGAATTCAAAGAAAAACTTCCAAAAACACGAAGTGGGAAGATCATGAGACGTGTATTAAAAGCGTGGGAATTAAATTTACCTACTGGTGATTTATCAACGATGGAAGATTAATAGTAAAAAACTCCTCAATCCATTGGTTGAGGAGTTTTTTTGAGTTTAATACCATCTCATGAGTGACTTAAATCAAAGATAAAACAGCCTCCAACGTTGGAGGCTGTTTCTTATCTTTTCTTCTTTCCTTGATCTCCATTTCCTGAGTCATCACCAGGTGGTGGCTCTGGAGGATCAATGACAGGTGGATCAGTTGGTGGTGGATCTGTAGGTTTTGTAGGCGGCGGATCTGCCGGTTTCTCCTTCTTCCAGTCACCCATGAGTACATGCGTTGATGGTGGAGATTCTTTTCCTGCTAAGTCCACTGCCGTTACATAATAAGCAGCAACTGTAGAATTTACAGGGAAACCACCATTTTTGATTAACTGGTCAGCAGTGATGCTTCCAACCTTAACAAAGCTTGTGGAGAAATTATCTGCTCTGTAAATTCGATATCCAATAATATCATTGTGTGGATGTCTTGCCCACGATAACTTGCCAGATCCAATAAACACACTATCAATTGCTGTTGGGACGGCACCGTTCTCAGAAATCATCGTTTCCTCAGGAACGACAATATTTTTCCAAATTGCACCTTTTGGAATGAGTTCCATTAAGTCATTCACATTTGCTAAATTATTTTCCTCTAGGAATGACCTCTTAATCATAACGCCATCTTGAGTAAATTCAGCAGGTGAATTAGGTAGGGCTCGGTAGACTTTGTCTCCAATGACAATAAATTTACCTTTTTCAAGTGTATCATCTACTTTTTTCGGAACAAACTTCGCGTTGAATAGATCCGTTCCTACTAAACCAGCTTCTTGACATAATGCTGAAGGTAACAAACCAGAAATCTTACAGTAAGAACGACTGACAATTCCTCCAGGCATTTTAAAGTTAGTTGCAGGCTTAATTAGCTCAGGTCTGATGTCATAAGCTGCATTCATAAGTTGTGCCCAAAGCATTTGGTTTCTTGTTGAATAATTATATCCCTTGTATTTAATCTCTAGAGACATAGGTTTATCGTAACCTAACCAAAGGCCAAAAGTAATATTAGGATTGGAAGCAACAAACCACGCATCCTTAGTATCTGATGCAGTACCAGTTTTTCCTGCAAAATCAGAAGAAAACTTCAGTCTCGATTTCACACCTGCTCCAGTACCACTACTTAACACATCTCTCATCATATCAATCGTTAAATATGCTGTCTGTGGTGAGAATACCTCAACTTCTTTACTTTCATGTTGATATAGTACTTCACCGTCTTTTGTTTCAATTTTTTCAATTAAATATGCATCAATAAACTTTCCACCATTTGCAAATGTAGCATAAGCATTTGTGTTTTCTTCAACTGTAACACCTACAGTCATACCTCCTAAGGAAAGTGAAGGAACTTCATAGTCTACAGGTTGTAAAGATGTGAATCCCATTTTATCTAAATAAGTAGCAGGTCGTTGATTTAATATTTTCTCATAGGTCCTTGCAGCAGGTATATTATGGGATTTGGCCAAGGATTCTCTAATAGTTACAAGTCCATAATGTCTACCACTGAAGTTTTTAGCCCAATAATTAGTTTTTACATCAGCTATAACTGTTCCAGGCTGTACTGCTCCAACTTCCATTGCAGGAGCATAAGCAACTAAAGGCTTCATTGTTGACCCATTTTGTCGTGGCGCATCTGAAAGAGCATGGTTTACTGCTTCACGCTTGTGATCTCGGCCACCAACAAAACTGATAATTTTACCAGTCTTATTCTCAAGAAGAACTGCCCCAACTTCAACAGGCTGAACAATCTTTTCTATTTCACCAGTTTCTTCATTTTTCTTTTCAATTAATTTATCAGTACCATAATATTGGTACTCTTTTGCTATTTTCTGATGAACATCATAAATTTCTTTATCGATAGTAGAATGGATTTTATATCCATTTTGTCTCATTGTAAGATCTGCAAGAGTGTTGTAGGATTTTTTTAATTCTTTATCCTTTTCAAGATCTTCTCTTTCGTAACCATCCTTCTCTGCTAATTGATATGCTAGAATCTCAGCAGCACGTAACTCGATTTCCTCGGTCAACCAAGGATAGTTCTCAATAGGTGACTCCTTTGGTGGAGCAAAACTTGCCTTTAAATCAAACGCTAGTGCTTCGTCAAATTGCTCCTTTGTGATTTTACCTTCCCCAAGCATACGGTTTAGAACAGTTTTCATCCGGTTCATACCTGGTTCAAGATTTTCTTTAATTGTTCCATCATTTTTAAACGGTGTATAACCGAAAGGACTTTGTGGTAGCCCTGCAATAAAAGCAGCTTGTGCAAGGTTTAAATCCTTTGCCTCTACACCAAAAATACCCTTTGCAGCAGTCTGTACACCAGCAATGTTGGTACCTGAACTATTACGACCAAATGTAGCCATATTCAGATACGTTTCAAGAATTTCTTCTTTATCAAAGAATTGTTCTAGCCTGAGTGCTAGCAAAATTTCCTTTGCTTTTCGTTCGAATGACACTTCGCTTGAAAGAATTTGATTTTTGATGAGCTGTTGCGTCAAAGTACTTCCACCTGTTTGAGTCTGGGTGTTTAGTACCTCTTGTAATAAAGCACGGAGAATTGCCTTTGGTACAACTCCATCATGCTCATAAAAATATTTGTCCTCTGTTGAGATAACTGCGTCAATTACAAAAGGAGAAATATCCTTTAACGGTATTTCTTCTCGGTCAATATCTGACCTGGACTTGCCAAGAAAAACATTATTAGCAAAATATAATTCAGTCGTTTCTTCATAGTTGTAAATGTCTTTTTTCATACTTTCATAGCTTCTGACAGGTTCATCTTTTACCAGTGAGGCAAAGTAACCCGCACCTGCTCCACCCGCAAAGGAAACCCCGATTAACCCTATTACAATAAAAACTAAAAATAAATTCCAAATTACTTTGTAGGAAATAGAGAAAATGGAAGCCGTTTTCTTACTTAGTAAGGCATCTTTTGCCGTTAGAAAGTATTCTTTCATCATCGATTTATTTATCTTCATAACACTCCCCCTAAAATCTGTTAATATTATACCACACTATAATTAGACTTTTATAGACACATAATGACATATGCGAGGAAAAATAACCCATATAAAGGAATTATATCCTTAATCTATCGATTTGACAGTATTATTCTAATATGATATTAAATGTAGTATGAAGTTTATTAATATAATATGAATGAGCAATGATAGGATTTAAGTAGTGAGTTATTCCCTGTTTTAGAGAGCTGATGGTAGGTGCAAATCAGTACAAAATAACACATGAAATACACCCTTGAGCATCTTTTGTGAAGCTTAGTAGCAAAAGACGGTAAATACCGTTACATTTTCTTGAGTGGAAAGATTTATTCTTTCAACAAGGGTGGTACCGCGATGACAAACTCGTCCCTTTTTTTAGGGAGGAGTTTTTTTGTTTTTACTTTTTATGATGAGGAAGGGGCAATTTAAATCATGGATTTATTAAAAGATTTAGAATTTAGAGGACTTATCCACCAAGCAACAGACTTAGAGGGACTAGAAAAAGTGTTAAGTGAGGAAAGAATTAAGTTATATTGTGGATTTGATCCGACTGCTGATAGTCTTCATATCGGTAATTTACTAGCAATTGTCACACTGAGACGTTTCCAATTAGCAGGTCATTCTCCGGTAGCCCTTGTTGGAGGTGCAACTGGCTTAATAGGTGACCCAAGTGGGAAGGCGAATGAGCGTACATTAAATTCAGCAGATGTTGTGGTGGAGTTTACAGATAAAATTAGAGGGCAGCTTTCTGGGCTTTTAGATTTTGAAAATGAAGAAAACCCAGCTACAATTGCTAACAATTATGACTGGATTGGGAAACTGGATGTTATTTCTTTCCTTCGTGATGTTGGGAAAAGCTTTGGTTTAAATTACATGCTTGCGAAGGACTCGGTTAGTTCACGTCTAGAAGCGGGAATCTCCTTTACTGAGTTCAGCTACATGATTCTACAATCCTATGATTTCTTAAAGTTATACGAAAATGAAGGTGTGCGCTTGCAAATTGGTGGAAGCGACCAGTGGGGAAATATTACGGCAGGTCTTGAATTAATTAGAAAGTCTGTCGAGGATTCAAAGGCATTTGGTCTAACTACTCCACTTGTAACAAAAGCAGATGGTACAAAATTTGGGAAAACCGAATCAGGTACAATTTGGTTGGATCGTACGAAAGTATCTCCTTATGAGTTCTATCAGTTCTGGATTAACACAGATGACCGTGATGTAATCACATTCATAAAATACTTTACATTCCTTTCTCAAAATGAGATAGCAGAATTAGAAAAAGAAATGAAAGACACACCAGAGAAAAGAGCTGCTCAAAAGGCTTTAGCCGAAGAAGTGACGAAGTTTGTACATGGCGTGGATGCTTTAAATCAAGCAATCCGTATTACAGAAGCATTATTTAACGGAAGTATCTCAGCTTTAACTGGGGAAGAAATTAAGCAAGGATTTAAGGATGTTCCTTCCCATGAGTTAAAGAAGGAAGATGAGCCAACTCTTGTGGATGTACTGGTTGAAAGTAAAATTGCTCCATCTAAACGACAAGCTCGTGAAGATGTTACGAACGGAGCGATTTACATTAATGGTGAGAGAATTCAGGAGACAGACTATGTTCTATCATCGAAGGATCGAATAGAGGATGAATTCACAGTTATTCGCAGAGGGAAGAAGAAGTATTACTTATTAAAATTTTTATAGTAGAGATAAAAAGACACTTGAATGATAATAAATTCAAGTGTTTTTTTTGTAATGTTTGAACCTTTTAATCGTCTAATCTAGAAAGGAGGGAGACAATGGAGGGGAATTCAGTTATAGAATGGTTTTATTTGTATGAACAAGACGTAACTAGTTTTTTAGTTTATTATACAGGTTCTATGAAAGTGGAAGACATTGTACAAGAAACGTTCTTCATAGCTATGAAAAAGAGATCAACGTATAAAGGTACCTCACATCCTAAAACGTGGCTCATTTCAATTGCACGAAATTTAGTAATAGATGAGTATCGGAGAAAAATGGTATGGAACAAAATGAAACACCTATTTTCACTAGAAAAAGAGAGTTCAATACCAATAGAAGAAATGACAATATCTAAACTAGATCATGAACAACTTTATCGAGCAATCGAACAGCTTTCTACTCCCTACAGAGACGTTGTGATTCTAAGAGGAATCTTAGAATACTCTTCTGCTGAAGCAAGTGAAGTGCTTCGCTGCAGTTCAAATAAAGTGAATGTAATGTATCATCGAGCGCTCAAAAAATTAAAAGGTATTTTAGAGAAGGAGGGTTTTCAATATGGAAGATCTTCATAATCAATTAAATAGATTACCGAAGCATTCATTAAGTAGTGAACAAAAGCAACGTATCGTAATGAGCCTAAGCAATCCTACTACACAAATAAAACCAAAAAATAAAGTTGTAGCAATTATTTCTTTAGTTATCGTCAGTCTATTATTTTCATTATTTGCAATTACAGAACTTCAAAGCACTCAAAGGCAAGGTAACCATCTCGCTGGACTGCAGGAAGGGGAGAAATTTTATTCAGGTCCCAGAGAGATATTTGGAATAGAAGGAAAAGTAGGGTTAATAGGGATAACTCCTTTTGTTGCGGAGGATTCAAGACGGGTTTCAAAAATAATGGTTCTCTATTGGGGAGAATCAGAGAAATTGAAAGGCAAGGAATATAAAGTTGAAGCAACAAGTATGAGAAATGAAAAACTCCTCCTCTCGAAAGGAACTCTGTATCCACCAATCGATGAAGAAAGTGCTCATGCCCTAATGAGTTTTAAGCCGTTTCCATCAGAAGGAAAGTGGATCTTATCCTTCTATGTGGAGGATGAATTGTTTGAAGAATTTACATTACATGTTCTTCCGCCTTTTCCAAAGACGAAGCATTATACATTAACGATGTCCCCAAAGGAAATAGAAGTCGGTGAAGAAATGCTAATTAGTATTGAAAGTTCATGGAAGGAGAAAAAAGAGATCCAAGTAAAACTGATCAATGAAAGAAATGAAGAAGTGGAATTAAAAACGTTCCATTATGATGCGATGTATGATGATGCAAAAACAGGTGAACCCATCTATTCCTTTACTGGTCCACTAACATTTCCAAACAAAGGCACTTGGAAATTAGAAATTGATGGAGAGGTTTCACCCTCTTTTAAAAACTAATGAGTAAGGATAGAAGTTTAAAATTAGTACTTCTATCCTTTTTATTTTAACACTCGTTAAACACTACTATTGGCTGCGGCCGAATTTCGTTTTTGAATGTTATTTACCCCCATGACAACAGCTATTAATTCATGTGAAGATAAAAGATCTGAATAATTGGTTAGCTTAAAGGCTGGTGAAGAAAAAAAGCCACTAATCTTCTCAAAACTACCAACTAAAGTAGAATGGTTGTCATATATGTCATATTTTCGAGAAAATGCCTCAGATTCGATTCTATATGTCCCGTGATTTACTGTTGTGTACTGATACTTCTTTTTAAGGAAAGAAAAGCTACCTTTTAATTCTCCGATTTTCTGGCCATGATAATCAGCGACAATCCATTTCATTCCTAGAAAGGGAAATTTGCCAGTAACAACAATTTCTCCTTTCTCATTTGCCACTTCAACACTTGTAGAAAAGGCACTTTTTAAATCCAGCTCTCCTACTTTTTCTCGTGTCTCATTATATATTTCGGTTTTCCCACTTGAAAAAAAGTTATCTGAAAAATATAGATCCTGATTCATTATTTATTTCCTCCCTGTAACGTAGCTCATAGATATACGTATATCCAATCAAAAAGTTACAGTTGTATAGTCTTCCTCTTCTATTTCACTAGATAACAGCTCTTCAAATGCACAATAGAGTATTTGAATCTCCTCTTCGTTGTTGATCAATTTCATTGCATCCTTGTAGCTTACTTCATCTTTGTACATATGTATTTCTGTCCACTTATCTTCTTCATCTATACTTTTCAAGAGGAACGAATGGGAATTAATATACTTTTTATAAATGGCTCTTTTCTAAAACTTTGTTGCTTTTAGTACAATTATTCTTGGTGTACAACTAGTTCTAGAATCAAATTGAGGCTGGATTGGAAAAGAGCCACTCTCCTTATGTATAGTAGTAACTTGATACTAAGGTAAAAATCCGGCTTTTGGGATTTTTACGCAAAAGCAAAAATCTATACGAGTACAGCCTTATAGATAGAGGAAGACTTTTGATGAATAGCTCTTAGTTCTTCTTCGTTTTCCTTCTTTATATAATACGAGTAAATTTTCGTATACATTATTCTCTAAAAGAACAAACTTCAAGTTGATTTTCTTCTAAATCATAAAACCTAAACCACTTAACATCACCTTCATCTTGAATAGGTTCAACCTTTACGTGGTTCATTTTAAGATGATGGTGTGCTGTTTCGATATCTGGAGAGAAGAAGTTAAATGATACACTTGATTCTTTTACTTTTACAGAAGAACGAACAAGAGTTAGTGGAGTTTCTCCAATGTTTAGCGCAGCATATCCTCCCTCGCTTTCCTTCCAACGTAATGTAAATCCCAAGACCGAGCAGTACCAATCAATTGCACGTTCAAAATCATTTACTTTTAAAAAGACAGTATCAATTCGTTTAAATAGTGGTGTCATGATTTCCTCCTAACATTCGTTAGTATCAAGTTCAATTTTTTTAGAAGAAATTCCTCCTGAAAAACCAAAAATAAAAATAGTAAAAATAATTACGCTTAAAGGTAATTTTTTAGTTGTTATTAAGAGTAAAATGTATTACTCTTTAAAGTAAGGAGGTGCAATGAATGGAAGATTTAAGATTGAATGTTGCATTGTTACGTAGAAAGGTACCAAATTTAACAACTGCTGCTCGTTCTGTCGGGCTACGCCCAGCAACGGTATCTAATTTATGTACAGGTAAAATTCCAGTTGGGAGATCTGAGGTTCGAACACTTGTTGCATTAGCAGAATTAGCAGATTGTAGTCTGGATGAGTTAATCATTAGAGGGGAGAAGATTGACATGATTGAGACAAAAATTAAGGTGCTTGATTTATTTGCTCCATTAGCAAAAGGTGGAACTGTTGGACTGGTAGCAAGACCTGGTATGGGGCAAGTCGTGGTCTTAGCAGAATTGTTTCATCGATTAAAGAAAGATGGTTATATCACGGCTATTCTACTTCCGGAGGTTGAGTCTCCTGAATTAAATGAGTTACTTGATGACATTGATATTGTAGCTCGTTCAATTGATGAATTATATGAGGAGATCGCAACAAAAGGGAAAGATCATGAAATACTATTTGCAGCTGATCGTAATCATGTCGTGTCTGGACATATTCAACAATTGCAGGAACGTCTAGAAGGGGTGGGAGTAAATACAGTCACAACACTGCTACTAGACTTAAGAGGTGAAGCAGTGGACGAGGACTTACCGTATGGACCGCTTGAAACACTATTGCAATTTGACGCTGACTTAGCAGCAAGACATAAATATCCTGCTGTCAATCCAGTTTATTCAACGTCGTCTGTATTAGAGGGTGCACATTTAGATCAACACCATTTAACCATCCAGCAACGCGCTCAAAAATTATTACGCCGTTATCGTGAATTACGTTCATTGGTGAATGCAGGTGGTGAAGAGCGATTACCCGCAAACGAAGTGCAAACATATAAACGTGGAGAGCGATTAGAGGCATATTTAACACAGCCTTTCTACGTAGCTGAGGAATTCACAGGACAAAAAGGTGAGTCTGTTGATCTTCAAGATACGCTCCAGGATGTAAGAAAAATTCTAGATGGAAATGCAGATGCTGCTGACGTATCATCATTATCATTTATTGGGAAATTGAGCTTGGAAGCATAAGAGTGTTTGATGAAAGCCTATTTGATTGAGAATATTGTATAATCAGATGGACTTTATACCTTCTATTGGAGTTTATAGGTGTTTGGATTCAGAGAGATTAAATCTAATTCCGACAATTGTATATCTGATTCAACGACTACATACCAAATTCGAACAAACAAACGGTGTATTCAGCGAAATTGAATACTTATTCGGCGAAAACTTGAAATAATCCGTTGATTTAACTTTTGAATACGGGCGAGTGGGGAAGTAATTCTATCACAAATTTTACAATTCATACATTTTAACGCTATAAAGGAGTGGGGGCCAGGCCCCCACTCCTTTACAGCGTTAATGTGCCAATTTACTAGAACTCCAAATAAAAATCCCGATTGGACAATCCAATCGGGATGTAAGCATATTAACGAGAATAGAATTCTACGATTAATGCTTCGTTGATTTCAGCTGGTAGTTCAGAACGCTCAGGAAGACGTGTGAAAGTTCCTTCTAACTTGTCAGCGTCGAAAGTTAAGTAGTCAGGTACGAAGTTGTTTACTTCAACTGCTTCTTTAACTGCAACAAGGTTGCGAGACTTTTCACGTACTGAGATTGTTTGACCAGGCTTAACGCGGTATGATGGAATATCAACGCGTCCACCATCAACTGTGATGTGACCATGGTTTACTAATTGACGAGCTGCACGACGAGTACGAGCTAATCCTAAACGGTAAACTAGGTTGTCAAGACGTGATTCTAATAGAATCATGAAGTTTTCACCGTAGATACCTGTCATTTTACCAGCAGCATCAAATGCACGACGGAATTGACGCTCATTAACTCCATACATGTGACGAAGCTTTTGCTTCTCTTGAAGTTGTAAACCGTATTCTGATAATTTTTTACGTTGGTTTGGACCATGTTGTCCAGGAGCGTAAGGACGCTTTTCTAATTCTTTCCCAGTACCACTTAAAGAGATACCAAGACGACGAGATAATTTCCAGCTTGGACCTGTATAACGAGCCATGTGATGACTCCTCCTTTAATTGTTTTTATTTTGCATAAAATAAAAACAGTAGTAGATCTCTGATTATGTTCATTTTACCGTTCATATACCCTCGCTCCAGCAGCACGGAGTTACTCGATATACCACATCTTAAAAGGAATGGATAAGAACAACTGCCTTAACCCTGATCCCTAAAATGGGGATAAAATGAATCACAAACTGTCTACATAGGCTGCGATATTTTACACAAAGGCTATTATATAACTATTTCTATCATCATGTCAAGGATACATAAATTTACTAGAGAAGTGGAAAATTAAAATTTCATTGATCTTACCGTTTGAAATAGAAAAAGTCATGTGCAAAAAAGTCCCATATCTACTAACTGGTATGGTATACTAAATTAGTATGTGTTTGAAAATTCTAATAGAAAAGATAGATAAGATTGTGGGTGAAAAATGATGAAAAACCGACAATTGAATATTGATGATATAAAAGGTCGTTTTTATGATCTTTTAGTGGGGGATAATGTTCCAAAAGAAACAATAATGAACGAGTTTCTTCAAAAAATACGTTATTTCCTATCGGCAAAATCAGTTAATCATTATGTATATAATGAAAGCAATCATCAATATGTACTATCTTCTAATATGGACATGCAACCCATTCTACACAACATAAATGACACCGAACTCCTTTATACATTACAAGAAGGAAAAGTGCATATCGAAAGCAATACCACTACTCAAATCATCTACATACCATTAAGAAATAATGAGAGTTACAATGAACTACTCTCCATATCTATAACAGATAATGAATTCATACACTTAGATTGGGATCAGTTTAGGAAAGTTTGTGAACAGTTCATATCATTGTTAACAAAGCACATTGAGTTAACGAATGGGGAGAGACGTTCTAAGCTCTTATATAACGTAACTTCAAAGTTTCATTCAACAATGGACACGGAGGAAGTACTAACTGAAATTATTTCTACATTAAAAGAGGAATATCCTAATTTTAATTATTACTTACTTCTTTCACATGACTATACAAACTTGGCAGAACTGCCAATAAAAGAAATACAATATGATGATTCAAACGTTTCTGCAGCTCAAGCATACGTAACAGGTGACATTCAAATTGATAATAACAATAATCAACTATCATCCTTATATGCACCATTAAAAGGTAAACAAGGCGTATACGGAGTTTTGCAAGTGATTTCTTCCAATTCACTATCCTTTCCTAATGAAGAAGTACAGTTTATCTCATTATTAGCACAAACAGCTGGAAGCGCATTAGAAAATGCAAATCTTTACCAACAATCGAAACAATTAATAACAGACCTTCAGCTTATAAATGAAGTCTCTCATCAATTAAATTCAAATTTACGTTTAAATGAAGCGATTAGCTATATGTCTCAACAGATTGTTACATCTTTTCATGCAATGGAAGTAGGTTTTGTTTTATTTACGAATGATTCACAAACTATACTCCAAGGTAGTACTGACTATTTTACGAATGATGATCAGGCACAATTTCTTATCCACTATTTATATAATCAGATTAATGTAGAAAAGGAAGCCTTATTTGTTGGTGATATTAAGACTAACGATGTACCTTGTGTATTCAGGTCAGTTATGGCTGTTCCTATGATTCAAGAAGGAGTACTCCGTGGGATTGCAGCTGTTTTGCATAAGGAACCTTATTTCTTTACGTTTGAGACTTTCAAGCTTGTACAGTCTTTGATCTACCATTCTACATTAGCAGTAACAAACTCAATGCTTCGTGAGGAGTTGGAAAATCTTGTAATAACAGATTTCCTAACGAAGCTGCATACTAGAAAATACCTAAATGACAGTATTGAAAAATCAATGGAAACGGATGCCTTTGGGACGTTTTTATTAATTGATATTGATAATTTTAAGCTAGTAAATGATACGTATGGACATCAAGTTGGTGATGATATCTTAAAGCAAGTAGCCCAAATTATTCAAGACAACATTAGAGAATTTGATATCGGAGCAAGGTGGGGTGGAGAGGAACTGTCGATATATTTACCAAGAGTTGATATACAGGCAGGAGTTGCTGTTGCTACTCGACTTGTACAACGGGTAGAAGAATTAACGAAGCCAAACATTACCATTTCTTGCGGAGTGAGCTACTGGAAGCAAGGACGACCCGATAATCCTGTGACTTTATTTAAGCGGGCAGATGAGGCATTATATTTAGCGAAAGAAACGGGGAAGAACCGTGTAAACGTCCAATCATATAATGAATAAAAGCATCTCATTGCAGAGGTGCTTTTTAACTAATGTGAAAAGAAAGCGTTTTCAAAAGTGCTCATATGACATATTCTAGTAAGTAGGGAGGCGGAATAGAATGAAAAGCGAAAAGAGATTTCAAACAAATGCCATTCATGGAACGTACAAATCGGAGCAGCACTTTGGGAGTCTTACTCCTCCATTGTTTCAAACTTCAACATTTGTATTCGATACAGCTGAGCAAGGGGAACAGCGATTCTTAGGGGAAGAACAAGGCATGATTTATTCAAGGTTAGGGAATCCGACTGTCCAGCTCTTAGAGGAACGTATGGCGCTATTAGAAAGCGGAGAAAAAGCTTTAGCATTTGGATCTGGGATGGCAGCTGTTTCTGCAGTATTGCTGCATTACGTAAAGGAAGGAAGCCATATACTTTGTTCTAGAGGCATATACGGATGTACGTATGGCTTATTAAAATGGCTTGAGGAGAAATTTCATATCACCTTTGATTTGTCTGATCTAGATTCAGAGGAAGAGATCAAATCAAAGATTACAAATAAAACAGTGTGTATCTTTCTAGAAACACCAATTAACCCAACAATGGAGATTATTTCGCTAAAGACCGTTACAAAGGTAGCGAAGAAACATAATATTCCCGTTGTAGTAGATAATACATTTTGCTCTCCATACCTGCAACGACCACTAGAACTTGGGTGTGACATCGTTCTTCATAGTGCAACGAAATATATTGGTGGACACGGTGATGTTGTTGGTGGAATCATTGTAGGAAAAGAAGAAGAAATGAATGAAATTGCTAGTCATGTTCGAAAAGATATAGGTGGAATAATGTCACCTTTTGATGCGTGGCTACTTATCAGAGGGCTGAAGACGCTTCACGTCCGGATGGATCGCCATTGTGAAAATGCTGAAAAAATAGCTGCGAGATTACTAGAACACAAGAACGTTGATAAGGTGATTTATCCAAGTCTATTCAAAGGAAAAGATGCTGAAATTGTGAAGGAACAGATGTCTAAATCCGGAGGCGTGATTTCTTTTACAGTTCATGGTGGAAAAGAACAGGCTCAAAGGCTTTTGAATCATGTCTCACTATTAAAAGTAGCTGTTAGCTTAGGAGACACCGAGACACTTATTCAGCATCCTGCATCCATGACTCATGCGATTGTTCCAAAAGACGACCGTGAAAAGATGGGGATTGTTGATAACTTAATTCGCCTCTCTGTCGGGTTAGAAGATTGGGAAGATATTTGGAACGACCTAGAGAACGCGTTGAATCAACTATAAAGAAAAGGAGTCGAATATTCGACTCCTTTAAATATGTTGAAGTAAAACTTCTACGAATTTTTCTAAATACTGTTGATCCAGTTCGTCAAAACGGTCTTTATTCGGACTATCAATATCTAATACACCAATGACTTCACCATTTTTCATTAATGGGACAACTATTTCTGAATTGGATGCTGCATCACATGCGATATGTCCTGGAAATTGATGAACATCTTCAATTCTTTGTGTTTCTTTTGATAGAGCTGCTGTTCCGCAAACACCTTTTCCAAATGGAATTCTCACACATGCAGGAAGACCCTGGAATGGACCTAGTACAAGTTCATTATCAATGGTCATGTAAAATCCAACCCAGTTAATCTCATCTAAAAACTGATTTAATAGAGCGGAAGCGTTAGCTAGGTTAGCAGTTGGATTCGTTTCATCTTCAATTAGTGCTTTTAACTGCTTGAGTAACATTTCATAATTCTTTTCTCTTGATTCATCGTACTTTTCGACCTTAAACACGATAATCCCCCTTTTTTTGATTGTAAATTAGTATAATAATAGCAAATTAAGTAGGAATACGCACGGATTTGTCGATGAAAACTTAAAGGATTACTTCATTTAACCTAGAATTTTGTTAAAGAAGAGAAGTTAGATCATTGGAGTGATTCGAAATGAATTCAACATCTACAAAAGATAAGGTTATTGAAGCATCCATTACATTATTTAATACAAAGGGTTTTGATGGTACATCAATCCGTGATATTGCTTCTAAAGCAGGTGTAAATATAGCAAATGTATCCTACTACTTTAAAAATAAACAAGGTTTGTTAGAGTATTTGCTTTCTTCTTATATGGATCAATACATTCAGGTAATTGAACAAGTCATGAAAAAAGCAGCATCCCAAAATGCGCGAGAAAGCCTTTTTCATCTTGTACAAGCAATTATTAGCTTTCAATCAGAAAATAAACATGTCACGCGTTTCGTTTTCCGTGAAATGACCCTAGACAATGTGTTAACACGTGAGGTTATGACAACCTATCTAGCGAAAGAAAAGTATTATATTAAGCATTTACTAGAAACGGGTATACGAAACAAGGAATTCCGAAAAGTATCAATTGCCTCAACAATTACTCAACTAAAAGGAATGCTTGTTATGCCGTTTATCCAACCACAATATTTAACTGAGGTATTACATGTTATTCCATATGAAGATTACTTTTATAAACAATATGTAACTGAATTACAAAAGTGGATTGATACTACTATTTGTATCGATTATACCCCTTCATTAAAAGCAGCATTATTGTAGGAGGTTGGTGACATAAATACACCATTTCTCATAGAATAAAGGCCTTGTCCTAATTCCTTAGCCTGATGAGCATCAGACCCATAAATAATAGGTATGTTACGCTTAATCGCTTCGTCTATAACCCATTCTGGAGGATAAGGCTCCCTGCACAATGGCTTTGCTGTACCTGCACCGTTATAATCTAGTTGTAAATGGTGTATACACATTTCATCTAATAGATTCACAATTTCCTGTTCAAATCTTTTTTGAATGGGATATTTTTGTTG
Source organism: Bacillus sp. BGMRC 2118 (assembly GCA_008364785.1). Classification (GTDB taxonomy): domain Bacteria; phylum Bacillota; class Bacilli; order Bacillales; family SA4; genus Bacillus_BS. Next base: position 122,141 of record VTTJ01000002.1, read on the forward strand.
GAATTTGTGCACCAACGTAATATGACCAATACGCTTGGGCTTGAATGGACCTAAATCGCCTCTAATCGACATGAGTAGTGTCTCATAGTACTTTTTATAAATGGCTTCTATACTTCCGAATAAAGAGATCATTGTAGAGAAAACTTCAGGACTATAATCCAAGCAATAATAACCTTCTTTATGTTTTAGAAAGTGTACAGATAAGATGCTGTCATCAATAAACGCTCCGTACTTCTGTAAAAATTCACGAATTTCTGTTTCATATCCTTCAATGTAGTCTACTTCCAATCCTGTATTAATTTTGATAGTGGATTGATATTTTTCTTTTAAACTTGTTATTTCTTCAAAATAGTTTTCCAGTTGATTAATCTTCATCGCACTATCCTTTAGTGGAGTAGGATCTTCAAACGTAGATGGCAAAGGGGCATGCTCTGTAAATGTGATCTCCTTAAGCCCAAGTGAAATTGCTTTTTCAATATATTTATCAAAAGAATCCAACGTGCCGTGTGGGCAATATGGCGTGTGGATATGACCGTCAGCTAACAACCTAGATCTACTCCTTTCGACTATCTGTAAAAATTTTAAAAAAATTGGTCAAAAAATGTCGTTTACATGGTATCATTAAGCTATTAAAACTATATGTAATCATAACAAACAATAAATAATATGACATCTTTTAACTATATAAGATGGTGAGCGTAGCAGAGGAAGGGGCTTTTTATGGAATTCATCATCGCTTTAATCTTACTAATAGTAGTCGTTCTACTATTCGGAGTAACAATAAGAAAAAAAGTATATAAAGAGGTTGACCGACTGGAAGCTTGGAAGATCGATATAATGAACAGACCCGTTACAGATGAACTTACAATGGTGAAAAGCCTGAATATGGTCGGACAAACTGAAGAACTGTTTGAAAAATGGCGAAACCAATGGGATGAAATTGTAACGACAGAACTACCGGATATCGAGGAAGCACTGTTTGATATTGAAGAAAGTGCGGACAAATACCGAATCCGGAAAGCAAACCAGCTTGTTGCAGAATTAAATGATCGACTACATAAAATTGAGGAATCGATTCAAATGATTTTAGATGAGCTAAAAGAACTTGTTGGTAGTGAAGAAAAAAACAGAATTGAAATAGAAGAGTTAAAACAAGTATACCGTGATGTTAGAAGATCACTTCTTGCTCATAGTAACACGTTCGGAAATGCTGAGTCGAAGCTGGAGTCTATGCTCGATGAGGCAAATGAAAAGTTTAAAGAATTTGATGAAACTGTTGAAAATGGAAATGTGTTAGTTGGCACTGAAATCGTCTCTTTTATAAAAGAAAGATTAGCTAGATTGCAGATTCTCATAAGTGAAGTACCTGCCCTATTAAAAGAATGTGGACAAGTAATTCCAAATCAACTAGATGAACTTTTGTTAGGGGTAAAAGAGATGAGAGAAGAAGGATTTGTTCTTTCACATCTTCAAATTGAGAAGGAAGTTGCCCAAATTCAGCAGAAATTATCTGAATACCTCTTGAATATTGAGAATGCAGATATTGAACCGGTGAAAGAAGGGGTTGCTGATCTGCTAGTAACCATCGACAGCTTCTATGATCAGTTAGAAAAAGAAGTATTATCCAAGCACTTTGTACAAAAAGAAGTTGACCCAATACATGTCTCAATGAATATCTTGTATGAAGAAACGAAGGAAACGAAAATTGAAACAGAACAAGTACAACTAAGCTATCAGCTACTTGATAAAGACATTGAAGTACAAAGGGAAATTGAGAATCAAATTAATACGTTAATTAAGCGATTTTCTTCTGTAAGGATGTCAATTGAAGAAAGCGATATTGCTTATTCTATTATTAAAAATGAATTAGAAGATATGAAAGTTCAGATTGAAGCAATTAAACTATCACACCAAGAGTTCATTAACATGCTACAAGCACTTCGAAAAGATGAAACTCATGTCAAAGATCAATTAGATGTGATGAGAAGAATGATGATTGAAGCGAAACAGCTTGTTCGTAAAAGTAATGTACCAGGATTACCAGAAAGCTACTTAGTTGAAATACAATCATGCAATGAACAAATTGGCGAGATTGCAGATAAGCTTAATGAAAAACCACTACACGTACCAGTACTGTCTCAGATGCTGGAAAAAGCAATGAAAGATGTAGAGAGACTAACCATTAACACAGAAAATATCGTTGAACAAGCCTATCTTGCAGAGCAAGTCATTCAGTATGGTAACCGCTATCGTGGTCGTTACCTGCAATTATCTGAAAAGCTCTTATCAGCTGAAATTGCATTTCGTAATTTTGAATACTCACGTGCACTTGAGGAAGCAGCAACGGCTCTTGAAAAAATTGAGCCAGGTGCACTAAAACGAATACAACAATTATTAGAAGAAGACGAATTAGAATAAGCACCCTTTGGGTGTTTATTTTTTCGTTGTTCGGAAATTATAACCTTTTCTTTTGAAAGGTTTGTTAGTCCACTTAGGAACAATAGTTTCTGATAGTAGAAACTGCTCTATTTCTTCTTCCAGGTCCATTTTGTACTGTATGAGGTTAATATATCAGCTCATCCCCTTTGTCCTTATTCGTGCATTCTTTTGTATTACCCACTGATATGTTAACATAAGAAATTGCAAGGCTTTTATAGGAGGTTTATCTCATGATTTATTTAGATAATAGCGCAACAACAAGACCTTTTCCTGAAGTGATTGAATCGTTTACGAAAGTAGCGAGTCAATATTTTGGGAATCCATCCTCCATTCATGCACTTGGAAGTGATGCGGAACGTTTAATTATGAAAGCAAGGGAGAATATAGCCACATTACTTTCTGTTCACCCAAATGAAATCATTTTTACTTCTGGTGGGACTGAAGGAAATAATATTGCAGTAAAAGGGACTGCCCTTAAATATAGAAATAGAGGGAAGCACATCATCACCACTTCAATTGAGCATGCCTCTATTCATGAAGGATTTAAGCAATTAGAAGCAAACGGATATGATATTACATATTTACCTGTTAATGAAGATGGACATATTACAGTTGAACAAGTTAGTGAGGTAATCCGAAAAGATACGATCCTTGTGTCAGTTATTCATGTGAACAATGAAGTTGGCAGTATTCAACCTGTGATGGAAATCGGCAGCATGCTTAAAAGCCACCCACGAGTTCTATACCATGTTGACTATGTACAGGGAATAGGAAAAGTACCGTTATCCATCTATGATGCTAATATTGATATACTTACAGCATCCGGTCATAAGTTTCATGGCATAAAAGGCACAGGATTTTTGTATGTTCGAAATGGTCTCATCTTAGAGCCTTTATTTACAGGAGGCTCACAGGAAAGTCAGTTACGAGCAGGAACTGAAAATGTACCGGGTATTGTAGCCATGGCAAGAGCTTTACGAATGACATTAGAAAACGCAGATCAAAAAATTGCAGAATTAGAGAAATTGAAAAATCAATTAATGAATAATTTGAGTCAAATGCCTGAAGTGGTTATGAATACACCAAAGTATTCATCTGCTCCACATATTGTGAACTTTTCAGTACCCGGCGTAAAACCAGAGGCTCTTGTCCATGCTTTAGAGGAATATGAGATTTATGTTTCTACAAAATCAGCTTGTTCATCTAGGGACGCTTCAGCCAGCAGAATATTAATTGAAATGAAAAAAGATGAAATGGTTACAAAAAGTGCAATACGAGTCAGTATGTCTACACTTACAACAAAAGAGGAAATTGATACATTTTCCCAGGCACTAACAGAAATTATAACGAAAAAAATTGTAATTAAGAGGTAGAGAATATGCAGTATGATCAAATATTAATCCGATATGGTGAAATTACGACAAAGGGAAGAAACCGTAACAGGTTTATAGATGCCTTAAAAGAGAACATACAAATTAAACTGAAGAGATTCTCGAAATTAACATATGAGAAAACGAGAGATCGAATGTTCATCACATTGAATGGTGAACCCCATAAGGAAATTATGGATGAGCTTGAAACGGTGTTTGGTATTCATTCCTATAGCCTGGCTCTCAAGACAGAAACGAACTTAGAAGCTATGAAAGCAGGTGCCCTTTTCGCATTTAACGAGGCTAGAGAAGGCGTGAAGACCTTTAAGGTAGCTGTAAAACGATCTTACAAACAGTTCCCGTTAGATACACATCAGCTAAATCACGAGATTGGAGCTTATGTTTTATCAAACACTGAAGGAATCACTGTAGATGTTCGAAATCCAGATGTTGAAGTTCGTGTAGAGGTTCGTGAACATGCGACATATATCTCTTGCTATACCCGTATGGGAGCTGGAGGAATGCCTGTTGGATCTAGTGGAAAGGTATTATTACTTTTATCAGGGGGAATTGATAGTCCTGTTGCTGGATATTTGACGATGAAAAGAGGAGTGGCCATTGATGCCATTCACTTTGAAAGTCCTCCATACACGAATGAGCGGGCAAAACAGAAGGTAATTGATTTAGCAGGTAAGCTTGCTCTTCACTGCAAGAAGATCAATATTCATATGGTGCCATTCACTGAAATTCAAACAACGATTCATAAAGAAATACCAAGTAATTATTCAATGACAATTATGAGAAGAATGATGCTCCGAATTGCTGAACAAATTGCGGAGCGTAATGAAATTTTAGCTTTAGCAACCGGTGAAAGTCTTGGTCAAGTGGCAAGTCAGACTCTATACAGTATGAATACCATTAACGAGGTTACAAATATGCCAATTATTCGTCCTGTCATTACAATGGATAAGTTGGAAATCATTGAGATAGCTCATAAAATTGATACGTATGAAATTTCAATTAGACCTTTTGAAGATTGTTGTACAATCTTTACACCATCATCTCCGGCGACACGACCACGAAGAGAGAAGGCCAATCGATTTGAAGAGGCTTATGATTTTACAAAGCTCATTGAAGAGGCTGTAAGAAATACTCAAGTTGTACAAGTTCGAGCTGATCACAATCCAATGAAAGAAACGTTTGATGATTTATTTTAGAAAGGTGTTTTCGCATTAACAAAGTTTTTGAGAAGGACATTACCAATAGAAAAATTACTTACTAACAATTACCAATCGTATATTTGCATGAAGCCATGTGTTTTAACACACTCTATAATCACAAGGAGGTGATACACATGGCAAACAACAACAGCAACAACAGCAATCAACTTCTAGTAGCTGGAGCTCAACAAGCTCTTGACCAAATGAAGTATGAAATCGCTAACGAATTTGGTGTAAACCTTGGTGCAGATACTACTTCACGTGCTAACGGATCTGTTGGTGGTGAAATCACTAAGCGTTTAGTTTCTATGGCTGAACAACAACTTGGTGGCGGATACCAACAATAATCACAACTTTATAACATGGCTACAGGGGCGGGGTTACTCCCGCCCTTTTTTATTGTGTATGGCTGTTTTCGTTTAAATTGTTATATTGTGTACGTTTTAAAAAAAGAGCTTTGCATATAAATGTATTACGGAAGATTCTGTAAGCTCAAAACCCATAAATTCCCTACTTTTTATTCATAATTTTCATATTATTTGGTATAATGATGTGAATGTAATAGAAGGAGGTAATTTCATGGACAAGACTACATTGTTAGCACCATTACAGTACAACATCGTACAAGAGGTTGAGAAATTTGCAAGTGATTATGCAAAGGTAGCACTTAAATGGGAAGATGAACAAGGCTGTATGAAAGAAATTACATATCTTCAATTGATGAAACGAGTAAACCAAATTGGAAACGCTTTTTTAGCTAACGGACTTGAGAAAGGGGACAAAATTCTCGTGATCATGCCGAGATTAATTGAAGCCTATCAAGTGTATTTGGCTGCTTTAAAGACAGGTCTTATTGTGATTCCAAGTTCTGAAATGTTAAGAAGAAAAGATATAGAATATAGAATGAGTCATGGTGAAGTAAAAGCAGTTGTCTGTTATCACTCATACATTCGTTCGTTTGAAGGAATTGATTTACATAATGTCACGTTGTTTTCCGTTGGAGAACAAGTGGAAGGATGGCTCTCACTTGAAAAGAAAGCTGATTCATCCAGTGACAAGCTAGAAATGTCTAATACTAAAAATTCAGATATGGCCTTTTTATCGTATACTTCAGGTACAACAGGAAATCCAAAAGGAGTTGTTCATACCCACGGATGGGGCTATGCTCATCTTCGAACATCTGCATCTAGCTGGCTTGATATTCGTGAAGATGATACAGTATGGGCGACTGCGGGTCCGGGCTGGCAGAAGTGGATTTGGAGTCCGTTTTTGGCAACATTAGGCTCTGGTGCGACTGGATTTGTCTATTTCGGTAAGTTTGAGCCAGAAAAGTATTTGTCACTCTTACAAAAACATAAGGTGAATGTGTTGTGCTGTACGCCAACAGAATACAGACTGATGGCAAAAGTAGAAACCATTGGTTTGTATCAACTACCTCATTTACATAGTGCTGTATCTGCAGGAGAACCGTTAAACAGAGAAGTCATTGATACATTCAAGAAGCATTTTAATATTGCAGTTAGGGATGGTTACGGACAAACAGAAAATACACTGTTAGTAGGTGTATTAAAGGGAATGGAAATGAGACCCGGTTCAATGGGGAAGCCGACGCCTGGTAACAGAGTAGACATTATTGATGAAGATGGAATCCCTGTGAAACCAGGTGAAACCGGCGATATAGCCGTTCATATTGAGACTCCTGCCTTATTCAAAGAGTATTATAAAGATCCTGAAAGGACGGCAAAGCAATTTAGAGGGGATTATTATGTTACAGGTGATAAAGCACGGTTAGATGAAGATGGTTACTTCTGGTTTGAAGGTAGAGGGGACGACATTATCATTAGTTCTGGCTATACAATAGGACCTTTCGAAGTAGAAGACGCATTGGTCAAACATCCTTTCGTTAAGGAATGTGCTGTTGTTGCAAGTCCAGATGAAATAAGGGGAAGTATTGTAAAAGCGTATGTTGTACTAAAAGACAATGTGGATACAAAGGATCAAACCTTAATTCCAACATTACAAGATCATGTAAAACAACTAACAGCTCCATATAAATATCCTAGAAAAATTGAATTTGTCACAGACTTACCAAAGACGACGTCAGGGAAAATTAGAAGAATTGAATTACGTCAATTAGAACAAACGCAACGTGCAAGCATATAAGAAGTGGTAGCCTAAGGGCTACTCTTTCTTATGTATAGGCATTTGTCATAATCAATTTTACAGTGTGGCATCTCAATTATATATAAAGTGAGAGGTAGAAGTTACAAATGAAAATAAGCGACATAAAGCATTTGAATAAACAGATTGTTACCAGTTTCTTTGAAACACAATGGGGCAGTACGAAAATGGTCATTTCAAGTGGAGTTTACGATTGCGATACACTTGACGGTTTTGCAGTTTTGGATGATAAGGATCAAATCATTGGAATGATCACATATATTGATGAGCAAAACGAACGTGAAATTATTTCACTCGATAGTACAATCGAAAATAATGGAATAGGAACCATGCTTATGCAAATGCTAGAAGATCATTGTAATCTAGCCAAATAAATAAAGTTAGACTGGTTACAACTAATGATAATTTACATGCATTACGCTTCTATCAAAGAAGAGGGTATGTGCTTGAAGGATTGTTTCCGAATGCAGTGGAAAGGGCGAGGCAAATTAAGCCTAGTATTCCCTTTGTTGCTGACAATGGAATACCAATTCGCGATGAGCTACTGCTATGTAAAGTGATCAAGTGAATACTCTTTTAACTATTGTCTAAGTTGATGTATAATAATATCTGTGTTTATAACTAGAATGTTTTAATAATGAAAGTGAGTGTTAAAAAATGGGCCGTAAATGGAACAATATTAAAGAGAAGAAAGCAGCGAAAGATAAGAATACGAGTCGTATTTATGCGAAATTCGGACGTGTAATATATGTTGCAGCAAAACAGGGTGAGCCCGATCCGGAACTAAACCAAAACTTAAAATTTGTCCTTGAACGTGCGAAGACTTACAATGTTCCAAGAAACATTATCGACCGTGCCATCGAAAAGGCAAAAGGTAATACGGAAGAAAACTTTGATGAACTTCGTTACGAAGGATTTGGACCAAATGGGTCAATGGTCATCGTTGATGCGTTAACAAATAACGTAAATCGTACTGCAGCTGAAGTACGTGCAGCATTTAATAAAAACGGTGGAAACATGGGTGTGAGTGGTTCGGTTGCCTATATGTTTGATGCTACTGCTGTAATTGGGGTACAAGGTAAGACAGCAGATGAAACACTTGAATTACTTATGGATGCTGATGTTGATGTGAGAGATATTTTAGAAGAAGAAGATTCTGTCATTGTTTACGCAGAGCCAGATCAATTTCATGCAGTACAAGAAGCATTTAAAACTGCAGGAGTCACCGAATTTACTGTTGCAGAATTAACGATGCTCGCACAAAATGATGTGACGTTACCAGAAGATGCACAAGTGAAATTCGAAAAACTATTAGATACGTTAGAAGACTTAGAAGACGTTCAACAGGTTTACCATAACGTGGACCTTGGTGAATAATCATACTAACTACGAGAAGCAGACCTTAATGAATAGATAGGTCTGCTTATTTTTATTATGGGGAGGTCAAAAGCTTGAATAAAAACCTTGTGCTGTTTGATATTATCTTTTATGTAGCATTGCCACTGATTATTTGGAATATGGGAAGAGAGATTATTGGTGACTACTATGCAATGTTACTCTCCTCTGTTCCAGGAATTATTTATACACTGATTCGTTTTATGAAAACAAAGAAGTGGAATGTCACTGGAATATTTATTGTATCAACCTTAACAGTTGGGGTATTGGTGGACGTATTATCCGGGAATGCGTTACAGCTATTGTGGAACAATGTGTATTATTCTTTTGTTATGAGTGTCTTTTTTATAGTTACCATTTTAATACGAAAGCCAATGGCACTCCTATTTGCCTTAGATGTAGTAGAAATGCAAGGATATAATCGTGAGGAAACGAGAGTATTATTCTGTAATCCGAAAATATATAAAGTATACATACTCATAACGATTGCTATGGGGCTTAGAGGCTTGATCATTGGGGTGATCAACAGCCAGTTAATTATGAAATACGGAGTGGACGCATTTGACCAGGGAATTATCTTTAAACAAGTCGTTGGGTGGGTAATGACAGGAATTACATTCTTTGGATATTTGTATGTGATGAAACTGAGTACAAACCTTACGGATAAGAAAATAAGTGCATAGCTATAAAAAGCCATGAGAACATTCATGGCTTTTATTTATCTCTATGATGAAGTAACTTGACCGCCGTTTACATGAATCGTTTGCCCCGTAACAAAGCGCGAATCATCTGAAGCTAAGTACACATAAGCAGGGGCGAGTTCAAATGGTTGTCCTTGACGATCCATAGGGTTTCCAGCCAACGGTACCTGGTCTGCTGAGAAACTGGAAGGAATTAATGGAGTCCATACCTTTCCTGGAGCAACCGCGTTTACACGAATCCCTTTTGTCACTAAATTATTCGCCAGAGCCCTTGTGAAGCCAATATTCGCAGCCTTTGTTGCAGTATAATCAATAAGTTGTTTATTTCCATCATATGCGACAACGGAACCGGTATTAATGATTGTACTTCCGGCTTTCATATGGTGAAGTGCTGCTCTGGTCGTATAGAAGTGAGAGTAAATATTCACTTTAAATGTATCATCAAATTGTTCGTCTGTAATATCTAATAAACTTAGTTGTTGAAATTGAATACCAACATGATTGACAAGAATGTCTAGTTTTCCAAACGTTTCAACAGTTCTTTCCACAATTTGTTTACAATGATTTTTATCACGTACATCTCCCGGTAATACTAAACATCGCTGACCGAGCTCTTCTATTCTATTTTTAGTTCGAGTCGCGTCCTCATGTTCGTCTAAGTATGAAATCGCCACATCCGCACCTTCTTTTGCAAATGCAATGGCTACGGCTGCCCCTATACCACTATCTCCACCTGTAATGAGGGCAACTCTTCCTATTAGTTTTTCACTGCCTTTATCATTCAGATTTTCAATAATTGGTCTAGGCACCATCAAGCTCTCAAGCCCTGGCTGTCTATATTGCCTTTGTTCAGGAACCGTAAGTGCAACATCCTCGAATTGGGTTATTTTACCGTAGTTCGGTTGCATAGGATAATTTTTTTCATTCTCATTAGACATTGTTAGCCTCCTCTTTGTAAAAAGTGGGTCCGAATTAACATATGTCATGTAGGCGAAACGGTGTCTGTCTATTCACCTTTAGGTAAAGGGTGAATAAAGTAGTGATAAAAAGGAGGAATGGGTGAAATGAAACAATATGAATTGAATAATGAAGTTAAGCTATTATTAATCAATCATTCTACTGAAAAAGTGAAGGTGGTATACACTGCAAACGGCCATGTCTTTGAAATGCCAAAAATCGGACCTAGACCACCTTATTATTTTAATCCTCGGTACGATCCCTATTTTCCGGTAATTTAGAATCTATTGCAGTACTTTCGAAACCTAACATGTTAGAGAATGAAGTCTTCTTGTGAACGCATACTTTTCTTTTACCGGAAGCCATAAAAAAGTAGACTTCCGAAAAAGAAAGAAATTAGACATTACAAATAAACGTATACTATGAATGGTGCTTTGCTCACAATGAAGCAAAGCACTTTTGGTTACTATAGAGGAATTATGTTTCGTTTATCGAATTAATAATAAGAATTGAAAGGAGTGTAATTTCTTGAGTAAAAAAACATTATCAGAGGCCTTTAAACATACAACTTACCAGTTAGCTGGGCATGGAAATCGAAATGTACATGTATTAAAAGAGGTATTTGAAAAAATAGATGGAGAAGTAGAAAGTGATATTTATGGTAATGGAAAAATAATTGAAGACTTCCAAGAGAAAATGGCTTCATTTTTAGGGAAAGAGGAGGCTGTGTTTTTTCCAAGTGGAACGATGGCTCAGCAAATTGCCTTGCGCATTTGGTGTGACGAAAAGGATGTAATGAAAGTAGCGTATCATCCGTTAAGTCATCTTGAAATACATGAGGAAGATGGATTAAGAAAGCTACATGGAATCACACCAATTCTTCTAGCTGAAAAGAATCGTTTAATTGAGTTAAAAGACATACAGAATTTACAAGAGGATATTGCATGTTTATTGTTGGAGCTTCCACAACGTGAAATAGGTGGGCAGCTTCCGAGCTTTGAAACTCTTGTAGCAATCTCAACATATTGTCGTGAACAAAATATTAAGATTCATCTTGATGGAGCAAGGTTATATGAGATTCTTCCTTACTATGAAAAATCAGCTGAAGAAATATGCTCTCTATTTGATAGTGTTTATATTTCTTTTTATAAAGGAATAGGTGGTATTGCAGGTGCAATTCTAGCAGGGACAAAAGAATTTATAAAGGAATCAAAGGTATGGAAACGACGTCATGGAGGAGATTTAATTAGCTTATATCCTTATATAGCGAGTGCAGATTATTATTTTGATTTACGAATACATAACATGAAGCGATATTATGAACATGCGAAGGAATTAGCAGAACAATATAATTCTATTGATTGTGTAACAACGAATCCAATTGTCCCTGTTTCTAACATGTTTCATGTTCATATTGACCTTCCGAAAGAGGAGCTAGAGCCTCTGCTGGTCGAGTTATATGAAAATAGTGACATCGGTCTGACTGGTCATCTAAAAGAAGTTAATGATCATGCAAGTTATTTTGAAGTAAGTATCGGTGATAATTATCCACTCGTACCGAAGGAGCAGTTAAGAAAAGTATTTATAGAGCTTCATGAAAAATTACAGTCGATGAAAGGTGTGAAGTAATGTTTGAACAGTTCGAGGTGAACATCACTCCGCTTAATCGAAATAGGACAGTTAGGGTCTTTTTACCAAATAGTTATCAAGTAAATACTGAAAAACAGTACCCTGTCCTGTATATGCATGACGGTCAGAACTTATATAAAGATGAAGATGCAGGCTATGGAATGTCGTGGGGGATTTCAGATTATTTGGAACAAAGCAGAATGGATTTGATAGTTGTTGGAATTGATTGCAATACAGAGGGATATAAACGTCTCGATGAATATTCACCTTGGGTAAGTTCGACGATAAAAGAAAAGCTGCCTTCATTGGAAGGAGAAATTGGCGGTGAAGGCAAAGAGTATATTGATTTTATTGTTACTGAATTAAAAGCTATGATCGATCAAAAATATCGTACGATCACAAATGACACTTCAATGGCCGGCAGTTCAATGGGTGGGTTTATTTCAACATATGCAGCTTGTAAATATCCACATATCTTCCGGAAGATTGCTTCGGTCTCCTCTGCCTATTGGTTTAATCAAGAGGAACTGGAAAAGCTTGTAATTCAATCAGATTTAAGCAAGGTGGAGAAGTTTTACTTAGATGTCGGTACGAAGGAATCTACTGAAAGTGTAGACAATCAAAACTATATTGAATCCAGTGAACGTGTATACCGACTAATAAAGGAAAAGGTGAAGAATTGTAAATTTGATATTGTAGAAGGTGCTATACATAACGAATTGGCATGGAAAAAGCGGGTTCCTGCAATATTTAGCTATCTGTATAGTACATAAACAATAAAAATAGAGGGTGGGACAAAAGTATCTTAGACGAAGAAAAATCCGAACAAATCATTTCAAATTCGTTAGTAGGATTCGAATGGGTTCGGATTTCTTTGTTTAAAAGCCAATCTATTCTGGCATTGTTCATTTTTAGTATTCTTTAGTTGTGACCCAGCCTTTTGTTCGCTATTTATGCAAATCGATAGTATATTAACACAAAAGTTGAAAGAACGAATATAAAATTTAGGAATACAAAAACCATCTGATCTATTTTCGTTTTGTGGATTCTAATAGGAGGCTGATAGAATGAGACTCCTTCTATGATAAAGATAATGAGAATGATGTGAATAATGAAATGGCCGACTACTTCTGTATAGCCAAATAGCATCGTAGTAGAGATGAAGATTAACGTTAACACAAAAGCAAGAAGGCGATTTAGTATCCCGACTATAAGCAAATAACCAACAACAAACTCGATAAAAGCAGCTAACACAATAAACGTCTCAGGCGGGAATCCGAAAGTAGGAACTCCATGGTTTTCAATGATATTAATACTCATTACTGGATACACCCACTTCTCAGCAGCAACCCAGCAAAGAGATAACCCTGTTCCTAAATATAAGAAAGGAAATCCCCATTCTTCTAAGTCTGTTTTCTCTAGTAACAGTACTGCAATAATCGCTAAGTAAAATCCGTAATCGAGCATATGGAACGTTCCACTTAATGTTAGCTGATAGATAAATAAAAACAATAATGCTAGTGCACCAGCCTTTGTAGCTAAATGATGTGGGATAAATAATAAAATGGTAATTGCCCACATCGTAATGAGCACAATTTGATTAGGTATTGCAAATTCCGGAGCAAAAAGACTGCCTGAAAAAATCTGGATAACGAGTGCTAAGGCTGTTCCATATTTTAAAATATATCGTGAAGACTTCCGATACTGGTCTAATTTATGATCAATTTTCTTTAATGATTGGACCTTATCCAGGTACGGAAGAACTTGCGTTAATATTGCTAATAATAGGGCGATTAATAAAGAAAGAGCAATGAAAAAAGGTGATAGTATATCTTCAATCAATGCCTTCTGTGCTTCGACTTCTGTAAACCATTTCACATGTGCGTCTATGATTAGGGGCGAACTCATTAATAATAGGAACACCAACATGAAAATTCTTTGTAATTTAAGCATGATTTCCTCCTAAAAGACGTGTTATTTGTATTTTCTTCTGCATCATCTAGATTATTCCTTTAGAGCATATGTATAGAAGGAACCAACCGAAACATTCTAAAGTAGAAGAATGGGTAATAGATATCAATATACCATTTACATTGAAAAGGAGTGGGGGAACTTGGAGTTTGCGATTGATTATAGTTTGCTGCAAAAGCTGATTTTGTCATTAGTTCTAGGAGCAGCGGTTGGAATAGAGCGCGAGTTGAAGAAGAAACCACTCGGTTTAAAGACAACCATCATTATTTCGGTCAGTTCTTGTTTATTAACATTTGTATCAATAGAAGCAACTGAGTTATATGCTGTTGCCTATGAGAAACCAATGGATCCCCTGCGTCTGGCAGCTCAAATTATCTCTGGAGTCGGTTTTTTAGGTGCTGGTGCCATATTACGTAGAAACAATGATGTAATTAGCGGGTTAACGACAGCTGCGATGATATGGGCGGCTGCTGGTGTCGGAATTACAGTAGGAGCGGGTTTTTATAGCCAAGCCATTACAGCAACTGTATTGTTGTTAATTGCAGTTGAAATGCTAAGCCCATTATTAAAAAAAATCGGACCGAAGGCACTACGTCAAAAGGAATTGCGATTAAAAATTGAAGTAAGCAAAGAGCATTCATTAAAGGAGACATTTCTTCAAATTAGAAGCTTAGACATTAAAATTGAACGCATTCGTATTAAGGATCAAAAAGATAATAACTACAGACAAGCTGATTTGCAAATTGCAGTCCATCAAGACCGGTATACATCAGACGTGTATGAAGATGTAAAAACAATAAAACAAATTGATTCGGTTGAGGTAGAATTGTTATAGCAGAGGATAGGTTTAAGGTGATTACATAAGATGCGAATGACCCCCGACTATTAGATGATGTTTTAATGAAAAACATTTACTTAATAGTTGGGGTTTATTTGTTGCCGTCAAATTTTTGCATACAACTTTTCGTAACTAGTGGTTCGAAAGTGGAAGACACTCTTGACTTCTGCGGGAAGTAAAGAAAAGTGAGTGTCTGAAGCTCTATGGAATGAACTTGCTTAACATATGAAGGGGAATATGTTTTACAGTAGAATAATATATGGCCATTCTGGATTCTATTATTTATAGTGCTTCTCTATTGATAATTATGATTCTTAGATATTCTAATTAGAGAAATTAGAGCGAACGTGATAAACTATTTGTGGGAGTTGGTGAAGGTGACGAAAGAGGAAATTCAACACAAGATTATTGAGTTAAAAGACGAATATCTACAAATTCAACATAATCTAGAAAAACTTGAGTACGTAAATGGAAACATTGTACCGCTTGAAAAACGATTAGTTGAACTTGAAGATGAGTTAAGTGAATGGAATCAACAATTACGGAAGATGAGCTAGTTCCTGCTTATTAGGACTTGTACATTACTATAGTATTTAGAAATGCTACAGGATGGACAAGCTATACTATCACAGAAAATAAACATAAGGAGGTGAGACCATTACAATTGCTGAAATTGTAATGGTTCATTCATGAGTATTCATATTGGTGCTAAACAAGGGGAAATTGCAGAAAGTATTTTATTACCAGGAGATCCACTTCGCGCAAAATACATAGCAGAGACATTTTTAGAGGACGTACATTGTTATAATGAAGTACGAGGGATGCTAGGATTCACAGGAACATATAATGGAAAGAGAGTATCCGTTCAGGGTACAGGTATGGGTATTCCTTCTATTTCTATTTATGTAAATGAATTAATCAGGGAATATGGAGTAAAGAATCTTATTCGAATTGGAACGTGTGGTGCAATCCAACAGGATGTGAAAGTAAGAGATGTAATTTTAGCAATGACTGCGTCTACAGACTCAAATGTTAATCGATTAACATTCCCTGGAATGGATTTCGCACCTACAGCTAATTTTGATCTCTTAAAGAAGTCATATGATGCTGGTATTGAAAAAGGTTTATCATTAAAAGTAGGAAATGTATTAACGGCAGATGTATTTTATCGTGACAGTATGGAGATTGTTGAGAAATTAGCTTCTTATGGTGTACTCGCAATTGAGATGGAGACAACTGCACTTTATACGCTAGCATCAAAGTATGGAGTGAATGCATTATCCATTCTTACTGTTAGTGATCACATTTTTACAGGTGAAGAAACAACTTCTGAAGAACGTCAAACAACATTCAATGATATGATTGAAATCGCACTTCAATCAGCAACATCTTAATAGTAGATAAAACCCAAATTGGCTGGGACATAAATATTACAGTCAATAATAAACCCGAATTATTAGGTGGTATTTTAATTTATCTTTCGCCTAATAATTCGGGTCTTAATTTTTTATAAATAGATTTTTTATTTTATTATTTTGTATGTGCATACTATCATTACAACCTAGTGGAATGGAGCGAAAGCCAATCGACTCCTGCGGGAAGTAGTGGAGGCTCAGGTTCCTCCCCGCGGAAAGCGATTGGCTGTAGCGCAATGGAACGAACACCTTCGTCCAACCTATCTCATATAAAAGCAACAAAGTGTACGAATGATATTTCAAAATTACCCCGTCTATAACTATTGATAATAGATTATGTCCCAGCCGCTTAATTACGTAATAGTCGTAAACTATTTAGGATTACGAGAATAGTACTGCCTTCATGACCGATTACACCTAGAGGCAATGCCAATGATTGCATGAAGTTAGAGGCAATTAGTAATAAAATGACCGTAATCGAAAAGTAAACGTTCTGTTTTATAATACGATTCATCTTCTTTGACAAATGAAGAGCATTTGAGATTTTAGTTAAGTTATTCTTCATTAATACAATATCCGCAGTTTCTAGAGCAACATCTGTTCCTCCACCCATTGCAATACCTACATTTGCGGTTGCTAGAGCAGGTGCATCATTAATACCGTCACCAATCATTGCAACTTTCCCATACGTTTGCTGAAGTTTTTTTATTTCATCAACTTTAGTTTCTGGAAGACAATTTGCAATATACACATCTATTCCGCCTTCAGACGCAATTGCGGACGCTGTTTTTTCACTGTCACCTGTTAACATTACAGGTAGGATTCCTTGTTGTTTTAGGGCTTGAATAGAAGAAACAGCATCTGTACGAATCGTATCCTTTAATGTGATCATTCCTGCAATTCCATGCTCATCCTTTGCAAAAATAACTGTTTTCCCTTCATTTTCGAATACATCTAACAAGTGATTGTTAAACTTTTTGGCTTCTTCTTTTCCAACAAAATCTGCTTTCCCGACTTTCCACTTTTTCCCGTCAATTGTTGCTTGAACTCCATAGCCAGCAATGTCTTCCATGTTCTGAGGCTTTTCTAGATTTACCTCTTTATCTGTTGCAAACGTAACGATGGCAGAAGCAAGTGGGTGATTCGAATACTTCTCTAAAGAAGCTACTGAGAATAAAAATTGATCTTCAGTTAAGTCTTCGCGTGTGACCACATCTATAACTTCAGGTTTCCCCTTTGTTAATGTTCCTGTTTTATCAAAAGCAATAACTTTTAGCTTTGAGATATTTTCTAAGTGTGCTCCACCTTTAAATAAAATTCCATTACGGGCACCATTGGATATGGCTGATAAAGTTGCAGGCCTAATCGATGCAACTAATGCACACGGTGAAGCAACAACTAATAATATCATGGCTCTGTAAAAGGTCTCAGTCAGGCTCCATCCTAACAAGAGATGTGGAATAAACATCATAAGAATGACAATCATTAAAACTGTATGAACATAGATGCTTTCAAACCGTTCAATGAATTGCTCGGAAGGTGATTTTTCACTTTGTGCACGTTGGACAAGCTTAATAATTTTCTGGAAAAGAGTTTCATCAGCTGGCTTTGTAATTTGAACAATAATCGTACCACGTAAATTCACTGTTCCTGCATAGACGTCTGCATGAAGTGATTTATGAACAGGAATGGACTCACCTGTGATTGCAGCTTCGTCAACATATGTTTGACCTTCAATAATTGTTCCATCTGATGGAATCCGTTCACCAGGTCTTATTAATATGGTGTCTTCGATTAGTAGCTCAGCTACTCGTATTCTGCGTTCTTTACCATGTTTAATGATCGTAGCTATTTCTGGTTGTAATGACATTAAGGAAGATAGCTCTTTATGGCTTTTTCTCATTGTGTATGATTCAAGAGCTCCACTTATTGCGAAAATAAAAATTAACATCGCACCTTCCTTCCAATAACCAATTAAGGCAGATCCTATGGCTGCAAGTATCATTAGTAACTCAACATTTAACTTCTTCTCAAGTATTGAATCAAGAATGCCTTCTTTCGCTTTTGCATAGCCACCAATTACGTAAGCAGTAAGGTAAGTGAGAACAGATTCAAATTCCATTTGATTACTGGATAAAAGCCATCCTATTAAAATCAGTAGTCCGCTCATTAGTGCTGCAATTAATTCAATGTGTTCTTTCAGTTTGCGAAGTATTGAGATTTCAATAGGAACTTGTTTTTGTAAAAACTTAAGTTCAGTATGCACGATATAACCTCCTTTAATTAGTGAAACTAATTCTCATTTACAATTGTTTAATTGAGAATTAAAATCATTTAGTTAACCATTTTTATAGAAAATCTAATTTTATTTAATGTTAGTTTACCTTGTTAATTAGATGATATCATACAATGATTAAAAACTAAATAATAATTATTATAATTTAATAATTATTATATTAATGATTCTCGTTATCAATTAGTTATTTATGGTAATTAAAAAGTGATAATATTAGAGAAAGGAGTGAGGAGAAGTAAATGAAGATAAGAACAGAACAAATAGATGATCATAAATCAGTATTTGAATTGAACTACAAAGCATTCGGTAACAGAGATGATGAGTCAAATTTAATTGAAAGAATCCGTAAATCATTTAACTTTATACCTGAATTATCGATTGTGGCAGAATTAGATGGAAAAATTGTCGGACATCTATTAATTAGTAAGGCATTGTTAAAGAATGAAGTTGAAGAAATTGAGGTATTGGTCTTAGCTCCGATTGCAGTGAATCCTGAAATGCAAAAGTCAGGTATCGGTTCTGCTTTAATTAAGGAAGGCTTGAAAAGAAGTAGGGAATTACACTATGGTTTAGTCTTTTTAATTGGTCATCCTTCTTATTATCCTCGTTTTGGATTTAAGCCTGGTCGTAGGCATCAGTTCGAATTGAAGCAATTTAACATGCCTGATGACGTTTTCATGGTAAAAGAATTGCGAGAAGGGGAGGAATTGAAAGTAGGTGGGGAGTTACTCTATCCAGAAGCCTTCTTTAAATAAACAGACGAGTATTCACATGTGAAAGAGCACTGTCAAGTAACAGTGCTTTCATTCGTCTTATAAGGCTCTATTTTAAAACTTACTTGCCCAATTTTTCTGGTCGACAACAAGTTATAGAAAAAAATGAGTATGGATTACAATTCTCTTCATGGATTGCAATATTTAGATACTAAGGTAATAATTCGGCGTTTGAGATTTTTATAAGGAGTAATAATCTAATAAGAAGAAATCCTTTTATAAAAATGTGCGTTTCACTTTCTCCCAGAATGAATTATCTTTTAGTTTAACTGTTTTTATTCTCTTCTCGGATAGCTTTATAACAAGTTCTTCTACATGTTGAATACTTAATGCTTCATTATCTAAACCGATAATAGGATAGTCATTGCCATCCTGAATCACTTTTAGTGTTAAGGTTCTAGCTTCACTTAAAATAAATGGTGAACCAAGTGTGCGATATTTATTATTGTTAACAGAAGCGAGTTCACTAACTTGTAAACAAGGAAGCATTGGATCTACAACAGAACCATTTACAGATTTATTGTAGCCAGTACTTCCTGTAGGTGTCGCTACAATCAAACCGTCTCCTCTAAATGTCTCGAAATGAAGATCATCTATATAAACATCCATTACAAATGTTTTGATCACACTTGAACGGACTGAAAGTTCATTTAAACAATAAAAGAATGTAGATTTATCAACAGAAACTTCAATAATGGGATATCTCCTAACTTCTACTTGTTGTTCCTTCATAGCTGTAATCATCTGTTCTTTTTCCTCAATACGGAAGTCACAATATAAGCTTAACGTTGAATGTGTTGTCAAACCAACAAACAAGCAGTCATCACGAAAGCCCGTTTTTCTTACTGCCTGCAAGAATGTTCCATCATCACCAATACTCACAATAATGGTAGCATCTGTATGATTTTTAACAATGTTGAAGCCTTGAGACAATGCGATTTCCTTTAGCTGTTCGACATGCGGCAGCAAATCAGCTTCTCTTTTATAAAATAAATAAATATTACGACGATCTAAAGTCATGAAAGTAACCTCCAATTTATTCTGTCAATAGTAAATTATAGTAAATTCGCTCATCATAATATATGCTTATTAATGAATACAACAGAAAAATCATTATAAACTAGAGATAGTTTGCCCGAGAAGGAGGAAGGATTATGAGTAGTAAACGTTGGATAGCACTTGGTGTTGCTGTAGGGTTGTTCATCTTCTCAGCGATTATCGAAGTCGCGACAACAGCTGCATTTGGTGATATGCCATTTTCGAATGATTTATTTGCAATGGATGAAGCTTATGTAGAAACTGTTATGGAGCAAGGTAAAAGCTTAGATAAGAAAATAGTCGTATTAGATGTGAATGGGGCCATTATGGATACGGGTGATGTATCTTCCATTTTTGAAACAGCTGGGTACAATCATCAAGCCTTTCTAAAGATGCTTGATCAGGCAGGGGAAGACGATGCTGTAAAGGGAATCTTACTACGTGTCAATTCACCAGGTGGCGGAGTTGTCGAAAGTGCAGAAATTCATGACCGCATAACAGAGATTAAAGAAAAATATAAGAAACCAGTGTACATATCGATGGGCAGTATGGCAGCATCAGGTGGTTATTATATTTCCGCTCCTGCCGATAAAATCTATGCAAGTCCTGAAACATTAACAGGTTCATTAGGTGTAATTTTTCAAAGCTTAAATTATAGTGGCTTGGCTGAGAAATATGGAGTGTCATACGATACAGTGAAAAGTGGACCGTATAAAGACATTATGAATCCTACTCGTGAAATGACAGAACCAGAGCGACAAATCTTGCAAGAGATGATCAACAACTCATATGATGGTTTTGTAAATGTTATTTCAGAAGGAAGAAACCTTTCAGAAGCGAGAGTTCGTGAAATTGCAGATGGGCGTATTTATGATGGACGACAAGCATTAGAGTTAGGATTAATTGATGCACATGGCTTTTGGGATGATGCCCTCGAAGGGTTAAAGAAGGATCACAAGTTGAAAAATGCGTCAGTTGTTCAATACGAAGCCGGAACAAACTTCGCTTCATTGTTAACAATGAGTGCACAAAAAGTATTTTCTGATGACGTAGAACTTATCGGTTTAACGAAGCTGTTAAGTCAACCGAATGCTCCTAGACCAATGTACATGTATCAAGAATAGGGGGGAGAACATGGATACACCTATCTATACAAACGAGATTGAAGAAGAGAAGCAAGCAACAGACAAGATAAATCGTCTCGAAAAAAGGCAGTTTTATGCCGGATTCTGGATGCGGTTGTGGGCATATTTGTTAGATTTACTTGTGGTTGCAAGTATTAATCAAATCATTGTATACCCTATTTTCAAGCTGTTTGACCTTTCACTTGACCAATCTAGTATGTTTGCGCCCATTGCCATATTGACAGCGTTAATCATGTATATTTATTTCGTCCTTATGACCAAGTATTTTAAACAAACTCTCGGTAAAATGCTATTTGGTTTGCGAGTGGTCGATTTAAACGGACATGGCTCGCTAAGCTGGTCTACGGTTATTTTTAGAGAAGTTGTCGGTAAATTTATCTCAAAAACCATTTTCTTTATTGGTTTTCTAGTTGTAGCGTTTAGTACAAAAAATCAAGGAATCCATGATATGTTTGCAGATACAAGTGTCGTGCTGGAACGATTTAGTGATAAAGAATAAGAAAGTAAACCTATTCCATATATTTTCAGGAATAGGTTTATTTTTTTTGTAGTAGGTGATACTGAGTATCGAGCGAGGTGCATCTTGGTGATTTGGCTATATATTGTAGGAGGACTTTTACTATTTATTTTTTTATTATTCATCTCCAAATTACATATTAAAATTTCTTATTCACATAAAAAGGATGACGATCAGCTATCCATAAAGTTTCGGCTATGGTTTATTCGATATACCCTAAACATTCCTTTAATTAGAATAGACCAAGAGACAAATAGTATTGTAGTCGCTAAGAAAAAGGAAAACGAGGAACCTAAATCTAAGCAATTTACTTCTCACGAGATTTTAAACAGTTTCAAAGATACAAAGGAAATTTTACAACATGTTGTATCCCTACATAAGATTGTCCGCAATTTTCTGCGTAAAGTAAGTGTACATAAACTCGAATGGCATACGAACTTTGGGATAGGAGATGCTGCGTTGACAGGAGTTCTGGTCGGAGCAGGCTGGGCTCTAAAAGGAAGTATTGTTGGAATCATTAGTCAATACATGAGACTTAAGGTAATGCCTGAAATGAGCATTACACCTTTATTTCTGCAAGTCTACTCGCAAACTCAATTAACGTGTATCATTTCATTTCGAATCGGGAATGCTATTCTAGCAGGAATTAGAATCGTTAAATTTTGGAAAGGTGGAAAACCAGCACTTCATAATGGCCCATCTATTCTAAAAGCGAAAAATACTGAGAAATCATTGTCGTAGGAGGAGTTAATTATGTCTGATCATCCAATTCAAGGATTAATGCAAACTGCTATGGAAAGCCTAAAGCAGATGATTGATGTAAACACTATTATTGGTGATCCAGTGGAAACACCAGATGGAAGTGTCATCTTAACTGTATCAAAAGTAGGTTTCGGTTTTGCAGCAGGTGGCAGTGAGTTTTCTGTTGAAGGTGGAGGAAAAGGAGAAGAGAAGCCAAAGCTTCCTTTCGGTGGAGGTAGTGGTGGAGGAGTTTCAATCACACCTATTGCCTTCTTAATTGTAAATGCTTCAGGAGTAAAAATGCTTCATTTAGATGAAAGCACACACCTATATGAAAAGATTTTAGAAGTTGCACCACAGGCTGTGGAAAAGATTCAACAAATGTTTAAAAAGAACAGCCAAGACAGTGGGAATAGCAATCAAAAAAATGATAGCCAAAATAAGGATCAAAAAGACCAAAAGCAAAACATTGACTTTTAAATAAGTTAACCTATGAGGTTAACTTATTTTATGTTTGGTGATGCTTTATCGCAAAGGACAGGTAGTTCGCTAAATAAGGATTTGTTCGATGATACCAACAGAATATTGATGATAGCTTGTTAAGGTTCGCTAATAAAACTTTATAAATCGCTAATAATTGCTTGAATTTCGCTAATATATTTCCGAATATCGATCAAGAGTGGAAAGTTTCGCCAGAAAAGTAATGTATTCGCCGTAAGAACACCACATACACATATAGATGTTATAAGCATAACAAAGAAAATAGGGATATAGTTTGTTTTAGACTTAACTAGTAAAGGGAAACTCAAATACGGTTAAATCATTAGGATATCTATCTAGAACAAATTTTCCTGCGAGAGTAAAGTGATTCATATATTTGCAATTCCTTGCTTTTGTGGGTAGAATTGGTATGAATCTAAACAAATACTAGCAAATATTAGGGAGGAATTGTTCATGGCATCTGTTACATTTAAGGGTAATCCAGTTACGTTAGTAGGAAATGAAGTTCGTGTTGGAGATACTGCACCAGATTTCACAGTATTAGCAAATGATTTATCACCAGTTACACTGGCAGATACAAAGGGATCTGTTCGATTAATTAGTGTTGTTCCCTCAGTTGATACAGGAGTCTGTGATGCTCAAACACGTAGATTTAACGAAGAATTAGCAAGTATCAATAATGTGAAAGTTCAAACTATCAGTGTGGACCTTCCGTTTGCTCAAAAACGCTGGTGTGGAGCTAGTGGTTTGGACAATGTAGTAACACTATCAGATCATCGTGATCTTTCCTTTGGGGAAGCATATGGTGTACATATGAAGGAACTACGATTATTAGCAAGAGCAGTATTTGTTGTTGATAGCAATGACAAAGTGACATATGTAGAGTATGTAAGTGAAGGAACAAATCACCCTAATTATGAAGCAGCAATTGAGGCAGTAAAAGCTGCAAAATAAAAGTGATAGAAAGCTATACAATTAGTATTTACGGTTTGCGCCTCGGCTCTCGAGGCGTTTTTTACATAGCGTATAGAGTTTGGATTTTAAAAAAAGTTCCATTACTTATGTAATGGAAACATGAAAATGTACTTGTACATATAATGTTTTTTCGGGGAGGAAGAACAATGGGTATAACAAAGGTAGAGCAGTTATTTACAGTCATTAATCAATCAGCGACATTACTACAGGAAGAACTTCAAATATCGTATCTTGAAGCTGTAGGATTCACTGGAGATAACTTGTTCGAAGGTCAAATTATGCAGGAAGACGTATTACATAATGAGGTTCTTTCTAGACGAATTGAGAATGAGTATAATTCCATAAACATGAAGGAACTCTCGAAGGAAGAAATTCGTAAAGGGTTTCAACTTGCTGTCCTAAAAGGAATGAAAGAAGCCACACAAGCCCATCATCATATGACACCAGATGCTGTTGCTTTGTTTATTGGCTATTTAGTGGACAAACTATCTACTAAAAAGAACAATCTAACTATATTAGACCCTGCTGTCGGAACAGGGAATCTATTAACAGCCGTAATGAATCACATGCCGAACAAAGAGGTACAAGCTTTTGGGGTTGAAATTGATGATCTATTAGTGAAGCTTGCATTCATACAAGCTAACTTACAAGAACATCACATTGAGTTGTTTAAAAAAGATGCTCTTCAAGACTTGTTTATCGATCCTGTTGACCTAGTTGTATGTGATTTACCTGTAGGGTACTATCCAAACGATATCGGAGCTAAGAAATTTGATTTACATCATGAAGAGGGACATTCATTCGCCCACTATTTATTTATTGAGCAAAGTGTTTATTACACAAAGCCAGGAGGAAAACTAATTTTCCTTATTCCTAATTCATTATTTGAAGGGGAACAGGCAGCTAAGTTACATGAATTTATTAAAAAGCATGCTGCGATATTAGGTATGCTTCAATTGCCTTTAACAATGTTTCAAAAAGAGCAGCATGCAAAAAGTATCCTAATTTTACAAAAGCAGGGTCCAGAGGTTAAGTTGCCAAATCAAGCACTATTAGCAGAACTTCCGTCATTTTCAAATATGAAGGCAATGGAAGGCATGGTCCAGAGAATTGATCAATGGTTTGCAACTGAAAATTTAAGTTAACGTGTGGAGTAAACAATAACTTAACAAAAATCCCATATCAATAAATTGAAAGGAGCTAAGTATGCTCCTTTTTCTTTTTGCACATATGAGCATAGGAAATCTCGAATTCACAGCCTTAATTTGTTTCTTAAGCCTTTTCTAAAACGTTTTTATCCCCTAGCCAGTTCCTTAAAAACAGAGGTCAAGCGTACAAAATTGAATTTAAAAAACAGAGATACTGTTCTGAAAATAATTACTTTATCTAGTAAGCGTTGTCAAAAATAATAAACATTGAAAACTTACCTATTCGGTGTTTAAATGATGGTGTTAATGAAAAACCTAAGACAAATACATAATCATGTAAAGAAAGATAAACTAAGGAGTTGTCATACATTTATGTCTAAAATTATAGCAATCAATGCTGGAAGCTCTTCGTTAAAATTTCAATTATTTGAAATGCCTAGTGAAGACGTCGTCACAAAGGGGTTAGTGGAACGAATAGGGTTGCCGGATAGTGTTTTTACAATTACGGTTAATGATGAGAAGATAAAGGAAGTATCAGATATTCCAAATCATGCTGTCGCTGTAAAGTTATTATTAGAGAAACTAACAAGTCTCTCAATTATCAATAGTCTAGATGAAATAAATGGAATTGGTCATCGTGTTGTGCATGGAGGAGAAGAATTTAGTGACAGTGTACAAATTGATGATGAAGTGTTACATAAAATTGATCAGTTATCAGAGCTTGCACCTTTACATAACCCAGCGAATGTAACAGGAATTAAAGCATTTCGTGAAGTATTACCGAATGTTCCTGCGGTGGCGGTCTTTGATACAGCATTTCATCAGACAATGCCGGAAAAGTCATTTTTATACAGTTTACCTTATGAATATTATGAAAAATACGGAATCCGTAAGTATGGGTTCCATGGTACATCACATAAATATGTTTCCCAAAGAGCAGCAGATCTTTTAGGCAGACCGATTGATCAATTACGATTAATCTCATGTCACTTAGGAAATGGAGCCAGTATTGCAGCAATTGAAGCAGGAAAATCAATTGATACATCAATGGGCTTTACACCTCTTGCAGGAGTTGCGATGGGTACGAGATCAGGTAATATTGATCCGGCACTCATTCCATTTATTATGGAAAAGACAGGGAAAACAGCCGATGAAGTATTAACGATATTAAACAATAAAAGTGGAATATTAGGAGTATCTGGTTTTTCTAGTGATCTTCGAGATATCGAACAACAAGCAGCACAAGGAAATGAGAGAGCGGAGTTAGCATTAGAGGTTTTTGCTAGTCGAATTCATAAATATATTGGTTCATATGCAGCCAGAATGTCTGGCGTAGACGCAATCATCTTCACTGCGGGTATTGGTGAAAATAGTGATGTCATTCGTGCAAGAGTACTAAGAGGATTAGAATTCATGGGTGTGTATTGGGACCCTACATTAAATCAAGTACGCGGAGAAGAAGCATTTATTAACTATCCACATTCCCCTGTTAAAGTTTTGATTATACCAACAAATGAAGAGGTTATGATAGCAAGAGATGTAACCCGATTAGCCAGAGTTTAAAGCACGAGGCCCTTGAATAAGGGTCTTTTCTATTTCCTAGGCTCTTTTCTCGTAAACATTGTTGCAAGTAATTATATAAGGTCATCTATAATCGCTCAGGTCAGGGTAATTATTCATTACATTGACGAAAAGATGCCCCGAAACCTTGAAATTAACGTAGTATTCGTCTTATTCGTAAAACAATAATCTTTGCGAAAACAGCCTTTTCCTAAGAGAAAGCTGTTTTTTGAGAGCACCGAGATCACCCTAGTTAACATCTTCTAGGTTATTTTTTCTCAGGCATCAGGGATTTCGATTAATACGGGTAAGTTTTGGGTATTAAAGCCATATGATATACTAATCAATGGTGAAGGAGGGGGTCTTTTGCTTACCAAACGAGAACACCAACTTGTGGAAAGGATTCGCGTATGGGAAAACAAGCTCTACCTTCAGGAAAGAGGTACGAAACATTCCTATGAGAAGTGGGTAGACTCTACTTTTGATAAGCTTCCAGATCGTCAGCAAAAGCTTTTTTTTAGCACACTAGATAATCTATTGTTTCATCTTCATGCAATTATTCAAAGTTCCAGTGTACAAAAAGAGGCAACAGACAGAATCGTAAAATCAGCACAAGCCAATTATCCCTATATTCAGGAAGTGCAAGATTTGAGAGCTCTTCCAGTTGAGAGCTTAATGTATTATGCAGAACAAGAGATTGCCAAGCACCGATTATATTCCTTCGCACAGGGAGGATTAGCAGGTTCAGGTGGGATTTTCTTTATGGCAGCTGATATCCCTATGGTGATTGCAATTAACTTGAGAATTGTGCAATTACTTTCACTCATATACGGATATGAAGTAAATACTCCTTATGAAATGATGACATCATTTAAAGTGTTTCATATCGCAACATTACCAAAGCACTTGCAAGGAAGGGAATGGCGAAGTTTAATTGAAGAAATGAAAGAAAATAATGACACGTATTTTTGGAATGATGATCATGAAGTAATTACAGATAAAACTTGGTTAGGTCTTCCCCTGAAACAAGTTGCGAAAGGCTTGTTTATACTATTAGTAAAAAGAAAATTAATACAAGGTATTCCGTTAGTTGGGATCGGCATAGGAGCGGGAGTCAACTATACATTAACAAAACAAGTAACCGAGTTTGCCCATTACTTTTATCTACTGCGTTACTTAACAGAAAAGGATGACATGTATGAGCGTATTTGAACATAAAAAAGAAGCACCTGCTACAGTCAGGTGTAAAATTATTACTGTAAGTGAT
Source organism: Bacillus sp. BGMRC 2118 (assembly GCA_008364785.1). Classification (GTDB taxonomy): domain Bacteria; phylum Bacillota; class Bacilli; order Bacillales; family SA4; genus Bacillus_BS. The sequence continues at coordinate 150,218 of VTTJ01000002.1, forward strand.
ACTAGGACAATTGAAACAGATAAAAGTGGAAGCTTAATAAACGAACTACTAGTGGAAGCCGGCCATCACATCATAAAACATGTGATTGTAAAAGATGAGGCTAGTGAAATCCGTGACGAGGTTATTAGTGGAAGTCTGGATGACGAAGTAGAAGTAATCTTGTTAAATGGTGGAACCGGTATTTCTCCAAGAGATGTAACAATTGAAACGATTGTCCCATTATTTGAAAAAGAGATTGTAGGATTTGGTGAAATTTTTCGATACCTAAGCTATACAGAAGATATTGGCACTGCTGCAATGATGTCGCGTGCAGCTGCAGGTACACGAAACCGTACAGGGATTTTTGCAATGCCGGGCTCAACGGGTGCTGTCAGGCTCGCGATGAAAAAGTTAATTTTACCAGAGTTACAACATGTAGCTCGAGAGTTAAAGAAGTAGCTCTAAAGAAAAGAGGCTGGGACATATATATTTCAGTCAATAATAAACCCGAACTATTAGGTGCAAGTTTAATAAATCTTACGCCTAATAATTTGGGTCTTTATTTGTTTTAAGTTGATTTGTTGATTGTTATTTAAAAACCATAGTGGAATGGAGCGAAAGCCACTCGACTCCTGCGGGAGGTAGAGGAAAGGCTGAGACCCCGCAGGCGTAGCTGAGGAGGCTCAGATTCCTCCCCGCGGAAAGCGAGTGGCTGTAGCGCAATGGAACGGACTCTTTCTCTTTCTTCCAACTTAACTCACTAATAAATAATAAAGTTTATGAATAATAATTTAGATATTATTCGTCTTTAAGGAGAGATAAATTAGTTATGTCCCAGCCACTTATTAAAAATGTGTTCTACCCGTTACATTCTGGTTAAGTCGATACCATAGCCATAAGTCATTGATGATAGAAGCCAAGTCAGATATCTCCGAATTCAAGATGCATGATTGTGTAAAATCATCTTCTTCTCCAAGGTGGTGTTGTTTTTCATTAATGATGGATTCAAGCTCTGCTATACGGTCTGGAATCCTTCCACGTATGCTTTCCCAGTTAGCTAATATCTCTTGTTGTTCCAAATCGTTATATTGTTCCCACGATTGTTCAAGATGTGGTAACTCAATTCCAAGGCGCACATCCAATAAAAAGTATTTTGTCATGACTATTCCCCCATATCCCAATACATTCATTCTACACAAAAATCAACAACTTTTCTAATCCCATCTATTTCCGTTAACTGCCTAGCATATCGAGTGCCAGGGCGCAAATAATAATGGAAAGGAGTGATGATCATGGGAAAAGAACAAAAAGATACCTTTACATTTTATTATGATGAGGCAGGAGAAAAGGAAATTATGGACCAAATTACGAATGCTTATCAAAGTGGTTATGATTATACAGTTACCGAGGAACATGATCCGCAGCAAGAAGGGAAGTAAATAGCATGAAAAACAGCTTATCGAAGTGATAAGCTGTTTTTTTTATCTTTTAAATTGCGATGTTCCGTACAACTGGATGTTCTGCCAAGTATGACTGGTATTCCTTGAACTGATTAGGCTGGATGAATATTTGTAGTGCATTGTTTTCATCATTTTTATAATAAATGTATGCAAGTTCATCTAATAGCCATTCTGCTCCTTCAGTAGGTTGAAACATGATAAATTCAAACGTATCTGTATCAGTCTTAGCATGTATAACTAACTCTTTTGAACCGCCACCTAAAGACGTAGATTTCTTAATGAATAAATCCTCAAATTGTATCAAACTTTCTCACCTCCATTTCTATTTTAAAACAAAACTCGTTTAGTTTTAACTTATATGTGATGGAATTATTTACAACTGCATATTTATCCCTCAGCTCCGATAAAAATTTAGAACTAATCAATAATTTAACATATGGAGGTCCGGTTGTAATGATAAAAATTCGAAGGAAAAAAAGTTCTTTAGCGAACAAAGTACTTATTTTTATATCTTTTATGATTCTTTTTGTTCTAGCAAATGTCATCACTTCTTTTTTATTAGCCTCAAAAATGAGTTCTCAGGTAGAGGAGATTCAGTCAATAGATCAAAAATATATGTTAGCATCAGAAGCAGCATATAAAAGCTTTATGACAATAGATGATAATACTTTATTTTTAACCGCTACTCCTGAAAACACAGACCCTGAGATCCTTCAATTAACTTTTGATGCAATTTATCAGTCACAAGAGGATTTGAAGAAGTCACTGGAAGATCTAAAATCTGTAGCAGTTCACTTAACAAATTCAGATAATACAGATATCAATAATACAATTGAAGCAGCAAATAATTATTTAACATTTAATGAGAAAGTCATGAAAGCTTCAGAAGTTGACCGTAAAAAGGGATATCATTATATGTATGAAACAGACGAAGAAGCGAATGTTTTCTTTCCTTTATCTGACGCATTAAATAAGTTAACAGCAAACGCAGAAAAAAAGATGAATCTTCATGCAGAAAGTACAATAAGCTTTGGGAATATACAGAAAATCACAGTTGCGATCCTAGGATTTTTAACTGTAGTAATTGCAATAGGTATTACATTATTTATTCGCAATGCAATTAAACCTTTAAGTATGGTTGCAGCAAAATTGAAAACAGTAGGCGAAGGAAACTTTACAGAAGAGGATATCCATGTAAGTTCATCAGATGAAATTGGAGAAATTGCTGAAGCTACAAATTCTATGAAGAATAACCTTAGACAAGTAATTGGTAAAGTAGGCGCACACGCTGAACATGTTGCATCCTCATCCGAACAATTAAGTGCAAGTGCCGAACAAACATCATCAGCAACTAATCATATTGCAAGTGTAATTACTGAGGTTACAGTAGGTACAGAGGAACAAGCTCATAATACGAAAACAGGTTTAAACCTGCTTCAAGAGGTAGCTACAAAGTTAGGACAAGTAACAGAGAATGCTGAAGAATCTGTGCAGTATACAGAAAAAGCCACAATTAAAACTGATGAGGGACAATCTTCAATTAGCCAGGTTATGGAACAAATGAGCTCAATGAACATAACAACTCAAAATTTGACTAATATTGTGAAAGACTTAGGAGCTCACTCTACTGAAATAGGAGAAATTGTAAACGTAATACAATCAATTTCCTCGCAAACAAACCTACTAGCACTAAATGCTGCAATTGAAGCAGCAAGGGCAGGCGAATCAGGAAAAGGGTTTGCAGTCGTAGCCGAAGAAGTACGAAAACTAGCAGAACAATCAAGTAAATCGACAGAACAGGTATTACAATTAGTGACTGCAATTCAAACAAAAACAATTGAGGCTATGCAGGCTGCAGAAACTACGAATAAAGAGGTATCTTCTGGAATTCAAACTGTGAAAACAGCTAATAGTGCATTTGGAGAAATTCAAGTAACTGTAAATGAGGTAAAGGGACGAATTAATGAAGTAGCTACTTCAGTTAAGGATATGTCTGAACAATCCAAACTACTTGTAGAATCAATCGAGGCAATTGCTGAAGTCGCTGCAACTACATCCGAAAGTACCCAAAATGTATCAGCAGCAACGGAGGAACAACTTGCTTCTATGGAAGAAATTTCAGTTTCTGCTACGTCGCTTTCACAACTAGCAGAAGAACTTTTACGCGACGTTTCAAGATTTCGTATATAAAAAATAAATCTTGTACAAGATCCCTTTTAATTACAAATAACTAACAGAGCTTCCACCGCTTTTTGGGAAGCTCTGTCACTATTTAAGACTATTATTTATAGGAATAATAACAATCTATGCGAAAATAACTCTCGATTTAATAAAGACATACCAATTAACTATTATCATATTCCTTTTGCTTCATTTTAGGTTTTTTAATAAGAAGGATTATAGAAGTAATATAGGCACCGCCTAGTATAGTTACGATAATCCATGCAATAATTTCTAAGTTTGTCACTGGAGTACCTCCTTAATCATATTTACGACCTTAAAAAAGGGTGTAAAAGTAATATATGATGAAGGGGTATAAGATAGAACAAGGCTCTTTTCTAAAACTTTGTTGCTTTTAGTACAATTATTCTGGGTGTACAACCAGTTTTAGAAGAAAACTGAGGCTGAATTAGAAGAGAGCAACTCTCTTTATGTATACTAGTGACTAGATACTATGGTAAAAATCTGGGTTTTGGGATTTTTACGAAAGCAACAATTTATATACGAAAACAGCCTAGAACAAAAAAAGAGGCAGACAGGCTGCCTCTTTTAGAAGAATAAATTTAATATAAAGTAAATTAAACCAGCTAACGTAGCTGAAATGGGAAGTGTAATGACCCATGTAATTAACATCCGTTGAGCAGTTCCCCACTTTACCCCTTTTAAACGGTGAGCAGATCCTACCCCTAAAATTGAGGAGGAAATAACGTGTGTGGTACTAACTGGAACATGGATAAACGTAGCTCCAAAGATAACAGCTGCACCGGTTAAATCAGCAGCAACTCCGTTTACTGGACGTATCTTCATTATCTTACCACCAACAGTTTTAATGATTTTCCAACCACCTACTGAAGTCCCAAGACCCATTGCAAGTGCACAAGATACTTGTACCCATGTTTGAATGTCATCATTTGACTGAAATCCGTTAACGATTAGAGCCATTGTGATGATACCCATAGCCTTTTGAGCATCGTTTGTACCATGAGTATAGGATTGCAAAGCAGCAGTTAAAATTTGAAGAAATCTAAAGTTACGGTTTGTCTTAGATAAGTTATTATTTTTAAACACTATTTTAAAGATACTATAAACGATATATCCTACAACGAATGCTAGTACTGGTGATATTAATAATGCCTGGATAATCTTTAAGAATCCAGAATAGTGCAATGCACCAAAACCTGCAGAAGCAATGGCTGCCCCAGCTATAGAACCAATTAAAGCATGTGATGAACTACTTGGAATTCCGTAATACCAAGTAATTAAGTTCCAGGCAATGGCTGCCAACAAGGCAGACAAGATAACTACGGAACCATTATCAAGTGTAAATGGATCGACAATATCCTTCGTAATGGTTTTGGCAACACCAGTGAAAGATAGTGCTCCAACAAAGTTCATGACAGCTGCAAGAATAATTGCATGTCTTGGTTTTAAAGCTTTTGTTGATACAGAAGTTGCGATAGAGTTGGCTGTATCATGGAAGCCATTTATAAAATCAAATGCAAGTGCTCCAATAACGATTAATATAGTTAAAATAAGAATTGTATCCATGAATAAGCTCCTTACGCATTCTTCATTATAATTGTTTCAAGCGTGTTCGCGACTTTTTGACAATAGTCTGCGATTTCTTCTAATTCCTCATAAATTTCTTTATATTGGATAATGCGAATAGGATCTTTCTCAACATGGAATAAATGTTTGATTGCCTGACGCAGGATACCATCACATTTTGATTCTAAGTCTTTAATCTTGATTGAGTGCTCACGAATCTCGAGTAATTTCTTTGATGCAAGTAATTCAACAGCTAATACAATCTCATCAGCACAGCTACGGATTGCTTCTACAAACTTTAACATGAATTCATCTGCCTGAGTGATGGAATACATTTCGAACATTGCTGAAGTGTGCTCTAAACCATCTAAAACATCGTCCATGCTCATGGCTAAAGCTAAAATATCCTCACGTTCAATTGGTGTAATAAACGCATTGTTAAGGTCTTTAATTACTTCGTGAACGAGAGAATCACCTTTTGTCTCAATCTCTTTCATTTTTTCGGAAAAGATTTTGAGGTCTCCTACATTGTTCAATTTATAATCTGCGAAGAAGTTTGCACCTTCTTTGAGGTTCACTGAGATTTCACTTAGATGAATTGCAAACTTGTCTTTCTTCTTAAAAGCCATGAATAATACCCCCGAATAAATGATCTAATTTTTTACAAGGCACGTAAAACTTCTATTATGTATGTTGCCCAGTTAAATTGAATTTAGCAAACGAAATAATCATAACTCAAAATTCATATTACGAATAGAGTTATGATGAAAAATTTACAAATTCTTAACATTATATCGGTATATAATTTTACAAACTTTACAAACGATTCATATTCATGATGATTTTTCCCTTTTTTTAGGCTGTTTTCGTATAGAATGTTGCTTTCTCATAAAAATCCCAAAAGCCGGATTTTTACCTTAGTATCTAGGTACTTCTATACATAAAGAAAGTTGCTCTTTTCTAATCGAACCTCGTTTTGCTTCTAAAACAGGTTGTACACACAGAATAAGTGTACGAATAGCAACAAAGCTTTAGAAAAGAGCCTTTTTTTATCGTGTTTTACTAATAATTGGAATATAATAGTTGAAAAGTGTAAAGGGGAATGAGCTTGCTTAATGGTGTGGAAATTTTAGAAGTTACTCAAATTCAGAATGTGAAGGCAGAATTAAGCAGACTATTAATTCAGGTAGTAGAAGATGGGGCATCCATCGGATTCATGCCGCCGCTTTCTTTAAGTGTTTCGATGGAGTATTGGGATGAAGTACAGAGGCAATCAAATGTCATCTTACTGATTGCTAAGGTAGATAATCAAATTGTAGGGAGTGTTCAGCTTCATTTAGTCATGAAGGAAAATGGTGTACATAGAGCTGAAATAGCAAAATTAATGACACACCCAGCATACCGGAGATACGGAATAGGTCGCAGCTTGATGGAAGCGTTAGAAAATAGGGCATTTTTAGAAAATAGAACATTACTTGTACTCGATACAAGAGCTGGAGATCCGTCGAATAGTTTGTATACAAAATTAAATTATATACGGGTAGGGGAAATCCCAAAATTTGCGATATCTGATAACGGGCAATTGCATTCAACTGTTCTTTATTATAAGGACTTATCGAGTTAACAGTCATAAAAAAGCTATGGCTTCGTGCCATAGCTTTTATTTTTTGATAAGTTTAGAAGGGTTATTCACTTTGTACAAGGCACTGACTTCTAACAATAAACTTTCGTCTTCCACATCTTTCCCCTTTGGCAGACTTTTCTTCACAATTTTTCCATCGAACTCGATTTCCTGACCAGCTGCTAGCTCGAATTTTTTTAATGTTTTACTATGACTACACCATGCTAGTCCAACATCAATTGGTTCGTCCTGCTCAATTCGGACGTCTTCAAGTACAACGACTTCATCATTTTCTTCATTAAAGTGATTCCAGCTTAAGGCGAATTGTTTCACTTTTGCTGTAAAATGTACTTTTTCTTCAGGTAAAACAAGCTTTGCAGGTTTTTCTTTTTTTGCTTTAGTCACTGGTTTTGCTCCAGTTGTGGATGTAGATGTTTTCTCTTTCGTTACAGTTTGTGGAACTTTTTCAGTAGCATCTTCATCTAGCTTAATCAATTCTTTTCCGAAACTGGAAGACTGCATTTCCTTTAAGTATGCTGGGTGAATACATGAGAGATTACCGTCTTGAAATTCGATAACGAGTGTATTTTGTTCTAATGTGTCACCGAATACTTCATAACCTTTAATCGTTACGAGCCTTTGGTGTGTACGATCTTTATACCAAAATTCCTTTTTCACTTCTTTCGTTGTGCTTAATCCCCAATCACGGACCTTTTCTGCATAATGATCTTCATCTTGAAATATTTCAAATTCGCCACTTGGCGGTATGTAAAATGTTTGATCCTTTTCTTCCATTGTGTCACTTCCTTTATAATAGGTCACCTCTTTACATAGAAAGAGGTGACTTCTGTTTATTCTCTATAAATTTAATAGTAGCATATTTATATAGTGTGTAAAAAACACCTGTAATCATGAAAACTAAAATTCCTGGTGATAACGTTTCGTCGATTAAGAAATAAAGGAGCATACCAATAGCGATCGAAATCATAGCTTGTTTGTTAAATGTAAAGTTATCTAGATACATTGCTTCTAAGTCTGTAATCTCAATTTTACTTTTCTTATATAATATAAAATCTGTCACAATAACAGCAGAAAGCGGTATGATAAATCCACCTAATAACGTAATATACTGTTTTGCTTCTGTCACAATGGCTGGAAAACAGCTTAACGTAATTCCGAGTATACCAAATGTTAGGGCACTTTTAATTCTGCCAAGCTTTGGAATGCTATTTAGCAAGCTAAATCCGCCTGTATACGCATTATTCATATTAATGGAAAGCATCGATATAATGGCAGTAACCGAAATTAGCAAAAGAACGACATAAGAACTTGTTAATGTCGTTGACACGACAAAGGGATTTACATCCTGGTATCGAACCGCAGTAAAGGCTGCTAAAATGGCGGTCAATGTAAATCCGGTTACATTTCCTGTGAATATTCCCCAAAAAGAGTGCTTCTTGGATTTAGAGAAGCGGGCCATATCTGAAGATGCACTAACTCCTGATACATATTGAACAAATGTTAATCCAGTGAAGAAGATAAAACTGGATATTGAAAAGGTATAACTACTGCTTTCAAACGTAGTAATAGGCGATGCAGATGTGACTAACAAATAAAAAATCACAACCTGACCTACTAGCAAGACAGGAATAAAATATCTTGTTAACTTCTTGATTAAATCAAACCCAACGAGAGCTAAAATAGACATGGTTGCTGCAAGTATAATAGAAATAAGGTAGAAAGGGATGCTAATTTGAAATAACCGTTCCGCCATTTCTTTTACTAAATACGTTCCGCCAATCGTTTGAACCGAAAACCAGTACAAAGATGTAACGGTTCGAATCGGTGATGAAATATATTGAGCCCCTTTAATTCCGATAATTGAGCGTATCGCATATTGTGCGGGTATCCCGTTCGTGGCTCCAGGGAAACTAAGCCAAGAAACGAAGAAAAACGCAAGTATTGCTCCTAAAACAGTACTAATAACCGCTTGTGTAAAGGTTAAACCACCCTCTAATACAGCTAATGCGGGAACTAAAAAGTTACCTGCATTAACAGAAAAGGCAACTTGAATATAAAAATATTCAAACCAACTTGTTGTCCGCAGTTCTTGTGGGACAGGATCAAGTCCAAATCTTTCTATAATATCTGGCTTTTTCATTTCTTTTTCCATATCAATACTCCTAATGTGTTTGTCTACTAGTTATTATAACGACATTCACTATTTTTGTAGATATACAAACTTCTCCAAAATTTTCCGGTAAGGTGAATAGAAAGGTAAATTTCATCTCAAGATAATAAAGAGGTGAGTATATGAGGATCGCAATGTTAACATTAATACTGGCAATACAATTTGTATGGGTTGAACATGTCACGATAGCTGCTGATTATACAAACAGTTTATTATTCAAAGTTACGATTGAGAATAATGGTGAAGAAATAGAATTTGAATATGAAAATCCTACTCATTATGAATGGGAAGTCGGATCAAAGGTGATGAAAGGTGAGGAAGCAAAAAAGAAAGTGGAGGAGCTTTTTGCGGACTTAAATGTTTCAGGAAGACCAACAGTTGAAGAGTTAAGGAAAAATCTTGAATCGAATGGTTATTCGACCATTGATAAATTTGTTGTAAAATGGATTGATCCAAACGGAAATCTTTATACTTGGCATTGGGACAAAAATGATAATATTCCACAATAATTGTGATAACAAAGGAGGCTGCATAAATTAGCCTCTCTTTTCTCGTTTAAAAATAGAAGTTTTGTCTAAAATGATTAGGTGGACAAAACAGAGTGTGTAAGCACTTACATGTTTAGTGAGAAAATAGTTTCATAAATTGTCGTTTGGTGTTATATTTAATACGGTCTGTATTAGCTAAGAAAGACTTGGGGTTATCAAGGACTTTCAAGCACTTTAGGAGTTATATATAGTAGGAGGAATGAAGGATGCGTATAGGTGTACCACAAGAAATTAAGAACAATGAAAATCGTGTCGCGATGACGCCTGCAGGGGTAGTCAACCTTGTTAAGTTTGGACATGAAGTATTTATAGAAAAAAATGCAGGTATGGGTTCAGGATTCACAGATGAGCAATATGTTGAAGCCGGGGCTCGTATTGTAGAAACAGCAAAAGAAGCTTGGGAAATGGAAATGGTCATGAAGGTAAAAGAACCAATTCCTAGTGAATATGGGTACTTTAGAGAAGGCCTTATTTTATTTACATACTTACACTTGGCTCCAGAGCCAGAATTAACAAAAGCTTTAATTGATAATAAGGTAGTAGCAATTGCTTATGAGACAGTTCAACTAGCAAACGGCTCACTTCCATTACTTACACCAATGAGTGAAGTAGCGGGTAGAATGTCAGCACAAATTGGTGCACAATACCTAGAGAAGCCAAAGGGTGGAATGGGGATTTTATTAAGTGGCGTACCAGGTGTTCGTCGTGGAAAAGTAACAGTAATCGGTGGTGGGGTAGCAGGTACAAATGCAGCGAAAATTGCTGTTGGACTAGGTGCTCACGTTACGATTTTAGATGTTAATCCAGACCGTCTTCGTCAGTTAGATGATATATTTGGTAATAGTGTAACGACATTAATGTCTAATCCGTTAAACTTAGCTGAAGAAATCTCTGAGTCTGACCTTGTAATTGGTGCAGTATTAATCCCAGGTGCAAAGGCTCCTAAGCTAGTTACTGAAGAAATGATTAAGTCCATGAGACCAGGTTCAGTTGTGGTGGATATTGCCATCGACCAAGGTGGTATTTTCGAAACAACAGACAGAATTACAACACATGATGATCCAACATATGAAAAGTTTGGTGTGCTGCACTATGCAGTGGCGAACATGCCAGGAGCAGTACCACGTACATCAACAATGGCATTAACAAATGTAACGGTTCCTTATGCAGTTCAAATTGCAAATAAAGGGTACAAGCAAGCTTGTTTAGAAAACGAAGCCTTACTAAAAGGAATTAACACATTAAACGGATTTGTAACGTATAAAGCAGTAGCAGAATCTCATGGTCTTGAGTATGCAGATGCACGTGAAACTTTAATGTACTTATAAAATGGAAAAAAGGATGCGATGTTCGCATCCTTTTTTTTGTGGTTTGTGGTGGATTCCTTCAGAATTTTACGAATTCCTACAATTTTTAGAGATATCCCTTCAGAATCACGTAAATTCTTACAACATATTGAAATACCCCTTCAGTTTCATAAAAATTCCTACAACCTCATCCAAGCCCAAGCACCTTACCCATGATCACGAAAGGATTACTGGCCAAGCGTAATTAACCTGAGAACTAAATAAAAGGATAGAAGGTTTCTATGAACCATCTATCCTTATGGTAGTCTATAAAATTTGAAGTTCCTTTGGATAATTGGTCAGTGACTCAAACCCGTTTTCCGTAATGAGAACATCATCTTCAATTCTTACTCCACCAACTTTTGGCACGTAAATACCTGGTTCAATTGTAAACGTCATTCCCGGCTTTAACGTATTTGTATTTGTGCTCGTCATGGAAGGGAACTCATGAACATCGATTCCAAGTCCGTGACCAATACGATGAGTGAAATAGTCACCATACCCTTTATTCGTAATGATATTGCGAGCTGTTGTATCGATCGTACCAATTTCAAGACCTGGTTTACAGATGTTTAGGGCAGAGAGTTCTGCCTGCAGTACCGTTTCGTAAATTTCACGTTGCTTATCAAACACATGCCCAAGTGCAACTGTACGAGTGATATCTGAGCAATAGCCATCCAACACCACGCCTAAATCAAAAAGAATAAAGTCTCCACTTTTAATTGTTTCTAATCCAGGCTTCCCGTGTGGTGCAGCAGTTTTCTCACCAGTCAGTACCATTGTAGAGAATGACATTTCTCGAATGCCTTTCTTCTTCAATTCGAATTCAATGGTAGCAAGTACTTCCAGTTCTGATCTTCCTTCTTTGATGCTGTGTACCCCGACTTCAACACCATAGTCTGCCAGCTTTGCTGCCTCTCTTAAAATAGCAATCTCATCAGAATCCTTCAGCATGCGCAGGTCATGTAGTTTATCTTCTGCTGAAATGAGTACTGGCTGACTAAAGATTTCATTAATTTTTTCTGCCCGTTCATAAGTCATATGTTCTTTTTCTATAGCAAGCGTTTCGATGGAAATGTTTCTTTTCAGAACAGCATTCTTAATAAATTGCCAAGGATTATCGGTGTCAGAGTAGCCAATTATTTCGTTTTCCCAGCCGCTAGATATAATTTGTTCTCGCTCCATGTTTGGGGCAACAAGAATAGGTGCTTCATCCTGAAATACGAGAAGGCTAACTAAGCGTTCATGTGGATCGGTGTAGAATTTTGTTAAGTAAAAGATATTGGCCTTTGAAGTAATAAAGCCTGCAGAGATGTTCTCAGATTTCAACCAGCTTGTAAATTGTTGTATACGTTGGTTACTCATTTTATCCCTTCCTTCATACGAGTTATTTATCTTTACTTTATCAGTGTAAACTGATTGTGTAAACTTCTGTACATACCGAATAAATGGTTAATGATTCCATTATAAATGATAAAAATTTATAATTGAGAGTATATCGGTTATGTACTACATAAGAATTTGGACAAAATGAAGATAGTCGATAATTGTGAGAAAAGGGGAGTGTGTATGAAAGTTTCGTATCATGGCCATTCTGTTGTGAAGGTTGAGACAGAAAGTAAGACAATTTTATTTGATCCGTTTATTACTGGTAATTCTCTAACAGATTTATCAGCTGACGAAGTGAAGGCTGATGTAATCTTATTAACTCATGGACATGGTGATCATGTAGGAGATACCGTTTCAATTGCGAAGCGTCATGATTCACTAGTAGTAGCACCTAACGAATTGGCTGTATTTTTAGGATGGAAGGGACTTAGAGTTCATCCTATGCATATAGGGGGTGCTTTTCAATTTGATTTTGGAAGAGTGAAGCTTACCCAAGCCTTTCATGGATCTTCATATGAAGAAGATGGTCAACTTATCTATACAGGAATGCCTAGTGGGATTTTATTAACCGTTGATGGAAAGACGATTTACCATGCAGGAGATACCGCTTTATTTTCAGATATGAAGTTAATTGGAGAACTAAATGATATTGATGTTGCATTCCTTCCAATTGGCGACAATTTCACAATGGGACCGGAAGATGCGTTATTAGCAGCAAAGTGGCTAAATGCCAAAACAGTTGTGCCGATACATTATAATACGTTCCCTGTAATTAGTCAGGACCCACAAGCATATGTAAATAGCTTGCCAACTGGGGTAGGTAAATTGTTAAAACCAGGCGAAGTTTTGGAACTATAGATGCTAGAAGAAGCAAATGTTTTGTCATTTGCTTCTTTTTTTTGATTCAGTGCATACATATTTATGGAACAAGCTCTGGAGGGATGGAAATGAGAAACCGATTACTGCTATGTTTATTAATTTGTGGAGTAATGCTCTATTACGCAGTTCCAAGACTGACGGTCCACTTCTCAGGCATCGATGGAGTTTTTGCGTTTTCTTGGTTCTTACTTGCCTTTTTTGTGATCGGTGGGAACTTAGCAGGGTTCCTATACAGCGAAAAGAAGAAGAAGAAAATTCGACTTCGACGTGAACAAGCGCGAAAAGTTCGCAACTTTGCAGTGGAGCATTGAAACAGAAGGTCATTCACCCTTATAATAGGGATAACCATTTAGCACGTAGGAAAAAAGTAAGGGTGGATGATCTTTGAGTACGAAACATGAGCAGATCTTACAATATATCGATGATTTAGAAGTAGGTCATAAAATTTCTGTAAGGCAAATTGCAAAGGAATTAAATGTAAGTGAAGGAACAGCTTACCGTGCAATTAAAGAAGCAGAAAACAAAGGATTTGTTAGCAGCATTGAACGAGTTGGAACAATTCGTATTGAAAAAAAGAAAAAAGAAAATATTGAAAAACTTACATACGCTGAAGTTGTGAACATTGTAGACGGAACTGTGTTAGGTGGAAGAGAAGGTCTTCACAAAACCCTAAACAAGTTCGTAATTGGAGCAATGAAGCTTGAAGCGATGATGAAATATACAGGTGCCGGCAATTTATTAATTGTGGGGAATCGTACAAATGCTCATCAATTAGCGTTAGAAGCAGGGGCTGCGGTACTCATCACCGGAGGCTTTGATACTGATGAAGACGTAAAGAAGCTTGCAGATGAAGTGAAGCTTCCTATTATTTCGACAAGCTATGATACCTTTACAGTGGCAACAATGATTAATCGTGCCATTTACGATCAATTAATCAAAAAGGAAATTGTCGTTGTAGAGGATATCTTAACTCCTATTGAAGAAACCGTTTATTTGAAGATGGATGATACTGTTGATAGATGGTATGAATGTAATGGTGAAACGAAGCATAGTCGGTTTCCAGTAGTGGACCATAATTCAAAAGTACAGGGAATGGTTACGGGAAAAGACGTACTAGGTGTCGATCGTTCTACACTCATTGAAAAAATCATGACAAAAAGTCCAATGACCGTAAATGAAAAAACGTCGGTAGCTTCTGCAGCTCATATGATGATATGGGAAGGAATTGAAGTTCTTCCTGTTACTGATGAATATCAAAAGCTAAAAGGTATAATCAGTCGTCAGGATGTTTTAAAGGCATTACAAGTGATTCAGAGACAGCCACAAGTTGGCCAAACCATTGATGATAGTGTCATCAATCAGTTTATTGAATCGTTGGATTCTTCAGGAGAAACGGTGTATCAATGCGAGGTCACACCGCAGATGACAAATCACATAGGAACTATTTCATATGGAGTATTTACAACTCTTGTGACAGAAGCGGGTAGCCGTGCGCTTAGATCGTACAAAAAAGGTGAACTTGTCGTAGAAAATATAACCATTTACTTTATTAAGCCTGTACAGTTAGAAAGTATTATTACAATTAAGCCAACTGTTCTGGAGGTAGGACGAAAGTTCGGTAAAGTAGATGTAGCGATATACAATAATGGAGTTATTGTAGGAAAAGCGATGATGATGGTCCAATTAATTGACCGATAAATAAAAACAGGTGTGATAGGTTAAGATATCACACCTGTTTTTTATATTAGGCTGTTTTTGTATCAATTGTGCTCTGAGTATAAATTGAGTAAAAACCCAAAAAGCCGGATTTTCACCTTAGTATTTAGATACTTCTATACATAAGAAGCCTTATATTAAGCTTTGTTTTCTGCTTCTTCTATCACTCTAGGCAAGTAATATTTATAAGATTTAATACCAGCCCAAACACTACCTCCTCCAACTACAAGGAGGATAATTCCTATAATTAAGGAAACAGTAGTCGTTTGCATGATCATTTGATTGAGCGAGAATGCAACCACGAAAACCCCTAAGGAGATGCTCGATTTTGCAGAAATCCATTTTCGGTGCATCGCTTCTTTTACACGTACATATTTTATTTTTGTATATACATAAAACGCTAATGATAAAATGATGATAATAATAAAGATCGGCATATCGTTCCTCCAAATAATAGACTTACAGTACTTATTGTATAGCTTTTTTTGAGGAATTTCCACTTTGCTTTTCCAAACACATACTTTATGTTTAAATAAAGGTAATAATTAGAAAAAGGTGACGTAAATGAAAGAACAAATATTAGAGGCAATAGAGCGATTTGATACGATCATCATTCATCGGCACGTAAGACCTGACCCAGATGCGTACGGTTCACAAGGTGGACTGGCTGAGATATTAAAGGAGTCATATCCGAAAAAGTCTATTTATGTAGTTGGGCAAGAGGAAGAATCCTTATCATTTTTAAAAACGATGGATATCGTGACAGATGATATGTATGAAGGTGCATTAGTTATCGTTTGTGATACAGCAAACCAAGAACGAATATGCGATAACCGATTCGATAAAGGAAGCTTACTAATAAAAATTGACCATCATCCAAATGAAGATCCATACGGAGATATACTGTGGGTGAATACAGATGCCAGTTCAGCAAGTGAAATGATTTACGAGTTTTATTTATATGGAAAAGATAAAGGTTTGACACTAAATCAAGAGGGTGCAAGATTAATTTACGCTGGAATTGTAGGGGATACAGGGAGATTTTTGTTTCCTAGCACAAATGTTCATACATTCAAATACGCAGGCGAATTAGTAGGATATGGATTCGATTTTACTGCCATTTACGAAAACTTATATACAACAAAGGTGAATGTAGCTCAGTTAAGTGGATATGTACTACAAAATTTCTCGCTTTCAGCAACAGGTGTTGCTTCCATGATTATTAAAAAAGATATTCTTGAAAAGTACAATGTTACCACAAGTGAAGCATCCCAGCTAGTTGGCTCGTTAGGAAGTATTAGTGGCATTAAGGCATGGGCTTTCTTTGTTGAGGAAGAAGATCAAATTCGTGTTAGACTTCGATCGAAAGGGCCGGTCATTAATAAAATTGCTGCAAAGTACCGTGGTGGTGGCCATCCAATGGCGGCAGGGGCATCTATTTATACATGGGAAGAAGCATCAGAAGTATTGAAAGACCTGGAACAACTTTGTCGTC
The DNA here is from genome assembly GCA_008364785.1 of Bacillus sp. BGMRC 2118. Lineage (GTDB taxonomy): Bacteria > Bacillota > Bacilli > Bacillales > SA4 > Bacillus_BS. The sequence continues at coordinate 166,610 of VTTJ01000002.1, forward strand.
CATCTTCATAAAGAAGGCTGTTTTCGTATTGATTGTTGCTTAATAATGAAGAATCTTTAATAACTCAAAACAGGGCAATATAGTGGGGTACACGATGTGAATACAAGTACAATAAAAAACTAAGCAGCTCCCAAGTTCTACGGACTCGGATGTTGCTTAGTTTTTACCTATTAGTTATGTCCTTCACTTGAGGAAGTATAAAAGAATTATAAGAGATGTTTGTAGTAGGAAAATTGCGGGTAGAAGTAACTTAATTAATAACCTCAGCTTTTACCGGGATAAACCATGAACCTATGTTTGTAATGTCTTCGTAAACATCAATATTTAACAATTGGAGTTCCTTTTTTATCATTAACGCTACTTCCTTAGTTTCTGCATAAGCAGAATAACCCGCAATCACTTGTTGAACTTTCTCGTGTACTAATTGTTTACGGTTAATAATCACTTTCATTCCCCTCCTTAACTTCATGATAAGGTGCCTACTCTTATTGTATACGGTAAGGAAGAGGATTGCTAATGATTCTGAATAATATAATAAAATGTTCACAATTCCCTGGATTTATCATCCTTAAACTTCATTGATACTTGAACCTCTAACTCAGTGTATAATAAATAAATACCGCGTACTTCAAGCTGATAGTCTTTTTCATCGATTGTAAACGTTTTGTTTTCGATTGTCTTTCGGATAAGTTCCCTGCTTTCATAGATTGTCGATATTTCTTTTGCAATTAAGTGACTGATATCCTTTCTAGCCTCAGATTCAAGAGTGAGCTCGCGTAGTCCATCGAATTTATATCTTTCTGCGTTTAAGAGGTTTACTTTTACTTCTTGAAGAGTTAACCCTTTTTGATTCTCTTCATTTAGTTTTTTATAATCCTCCTGCCAAATGGTGATGTCCTCACGCAAATTCTTAATTTCTTGGGCTTGCTTTGAAATATGTTTGATTTGAGTATCCTGGTAAACACCGAACATATAAGCAAAGGCGATCCAACTAAAAATAGCTCCAAAGACACAGCCTGCAAAGAAACGCTGCCAACTTCCTTTTTCATAATAAGGTGGAATTCTCATAAATCCGGATTCTCCTGAGTTAACCAGTATATAATTAATGCACCAGTTTGCGCGCCTCCCGTTGCTGAGCATATGACAAAAATTTGCTTGATGATTCCCCTAGTATTTGCTTGAAATATTCCTTGTTCAAAGCTGTAAAACACATCAAATGAACCACCAATAGCTGCAACGATCGCCCAAATCTTTAAGTTTCCTGCTAAACGATACATCGTTAATAATGGGGCATTGCCTATAAAAAATGCACCTAACCCACCTAAAATACACCCACCAAGAATAACGCCAAGAGCGATGAAATAACTTGTGAAAAAATATTCGATAAAACCTACCTTAACACCCATTTTGTTGTCACCCTTTCTCTTAATATCATTTATATGGACAGACTTTCATAAGTATGTTTTGATTTGCGATTATTGCTTAACTATAATGAGAGATAGAAGGAAACGAACAAACAATCGGTTTTGAGGTATATCAGGCGTCCATAATAGGCGGAAGATTCCGTAGAGATGAAAAACGGTGTCTTCAATTTTGTAATAAGAGTGAATTCCGTGTGAGAATTTTAAGTTGATTATAAGTAATCGAAAAAATATAGAGGATGGTGGGGAAAAGTGGATTTTATTCACCTCCAAGTGAAGAGTGCATACAGTCTGTTATCGAGCAGCTGTAAAATTGAGGAGCTAGTGCAAAGAGGCGTGGAGCTGGGATATCATTCATTAGCTATTACAGATATCAATAATATGTATGGTGCAATTCCGTTTTATAAAGCGTGCATCGCAAACGGACTGAAACCAATTATCGGTTTGACAATTTCTATCTATCAAGATGAGGAACAAAAAATAAGTTATCCGTTAGTCTTATTAGCGAAAAATAATAAAGGATATCAAAATTTAATCAAAATTAGCAGTGCGTCATTAACAATGAATCGCGGTGCCATCGTAAAGAAATGGTTGCGCGCGTATAGTGAAGGAATTATTGCAATTTCTCCAGGTATAAAAGGAGAAATTGAGCAGCTTATTTTACAGGATGACTATGATAAGGCAAAAGAAATTGCGTTAGAATATAAGCAAATTTTTCAAAATGAATTTTACTTTTCCATTCAGGATCATGGATTACAAGAAGAATATCGTATTAGAGAAGTAATGATGAATTGGAACAAAAGCTTAGGAATAGAACTAGTAGCAACCAATGATGTTCAGTACATACATCAAGAAGATGCTTTCGTTCAAGAGTGTTTGTTAGCTATTAAAAACGGTACAAAGCTCTCAGATAAAACTCGTGAAAAGCTGCCAAGCGAAGAATACTACTTAAAATCTAAAGAAGCAATGAAGAGCCTGTTTAGGGAATATGAATCAGCGTTACGAAATACAAAATTAATTGCAGACAAATGTAATGTTTCGATAGAGTTCGGACAAAAGCTATTACCAAAGTATCCTGTGCCGGACCAAAAGGATGCCCATACATACTTAGAAGAGTTATCTTACCAAGGTTTGAAGACTAGAAAACTAGATAAAAGTCACTACCTGGATCGCCTTTCTTATGAACTAGGCATCATTAAAGAGATGGGGTTTAGTGATTACTTTTTGATTGTATGGGATTTTATGAAATATGCTCACGATCAAGGAATATTAACTGGCCCTGGACGTGGTTCAGCAGCTGGGTCTCTCGTTTCTTTTGTACTTGGTATAACAAATGTGGACCCTGTTCAAGCAAATTTATTATTTGAGAGATTTTTAAACCCTGAAAGAATTTCAATGCCAGATATCGATATAGACTTCCCTGATGACCGCAGAGACGAAATGATCCAATACGTTTCAGGTAAGTATGGTGCAATTCACGTTGCCCAGATCATAACGTTCGGAACGTTATCAACAAAAGCAGTTCTCCGTGATGTGGGAAGAGTATTAGGAGTATCTCCACAAGAATCGGATGCAATTGCGAGAAAGGTCCCGTCCAGGCTAGGTATAACCCTTTCTGAGGCTTATCAAGAATCAGCGTCACTTCGTAAGCATATAGATGAATCTAGCATTATAAAAAAGTTGTTTGATGTTGCATTAAAGCTTGAAGGGTTACCAAGACATACATCTACACATGCTGCCGGTGTCATTATTAGTGATTTGCCTCTTACAGATATTGTTCCCATTCAAGATGGTGGACAAGGAGTATATTTGACTCAATATTCAATGGATATCCTAGAGGAAATTGGACTGTTAAAGATGGACTTTCTTGGCTTGCGTAACTTAACAATCTTAAAGAGAATTTTAGAAATGATACGGTACGAGAAGAAGCTGACAATTAACTTGGAAGACGTTCCGTTAGATGATCAAAAGACCTTTAGCTTATTAAGTAGAGGTGACACGACAGGAGTTTTCCAACTGGAATCATCTGGTATGAGAAGTGTGTTGAAACGATTAAAACCAACACACTTTGAAGATATTGTGGCAGTCAATGCGCTGTATAGACCGGGTCCAATGGAAAATATCCCTACCTATATTGAAAATAAACAAAATCCTACTAAGATCACGTACCTTCATCCACAGCTTGAAGAGATACTAAAGCCAACAAATGGTGTGATTGTCTACCAAGAACAAATTATGCAAATTGCCTCGAAAATGGCAGGATTCTCGTTAGGAGAAGCTGATTTACTCCGAAGAGCTGTTAGTAAAAAGAAAAAAGATGTACTGGATTCAGAGCGGAAACATTTTGTTGATGGATGTTTGAGGAAAGGCTTTAACGAAACTGTTGCACATGAGGTATATGACTTAATCGTACGATTTGCGAATTACGGATTTAATAGAAGTCATGCTGTAGCCTATAGTTTGGTAGCCTATCACTTAGCCTACTTAAAGGCAAATTTTCCAATCTATTTTATGGCAGCTTTATTAACTAGTGTAATTGGTAATGAAGATAAAATTGCAGGTTATGTTCGAGAAACAAAGACAAAGGGAATTGACATCCTGCCACCGTCTATAAATAATAGTCACTTTGCTTTTCTCGTTCAAAACGGTGCAATTCGGTTCAGCTTAGCAGCTATAAAAAATGTAGGCGCACAAACGCTTCGCAAAATACTGGCTAGTAGGAAGGAAGGGCCATTTCAAGATCTATTTGAGTTTTGTACCCGAACGAATACGAATCGAAAAACACTAGAGTCGTTAATATTTGCTGGGTGCTTTGATGAATTCAGGGAAGATCGCTCGACGTTAATAGCAAGTATCGATGTGGCTCTTGATTATGCTGAGCTTGTGAAACCAGAAAGTGATGACCAAATTGATTTTTCATTTGATGAAGAACTTTTACTCAAACCTAACTATATCCAAGTAGAGCCTCTAAAACCAGAAGATAAGCTGAAGTTTGAAAAGGAAGCAATTGGCTTTTATTTGTCAAGCCATCCTGCAACTGCTTATGAAAAGTATTGGAGAAGCTACAAGCCTGTCAAGATTTCTGATGGTAGTACTCATGGTCTGGGTAAGAAAGTGAAAATTGTTGCTCTCATCACTAATGAAAGAACAATTCGTACAAAAAAGGGTGAGCAAATGTCCTTTCTTGTAATGAGTGACGAAAGTGGAGAGATTGATGCAACGGTTTTCCCAAATAAACATAGAGAATATTATAAAATCTTAGAAACAGGTACTGTCGTTTTGTTAGAAGGAAAATTTGAAACGAGAAATAATTCCGTTCAATTTGTTGTTCAGGAAGCAAAGACAATGGATGAATTGAAGGAATCGTATGTGGAACACATATTATTTATTAAAATTGAGCCGAAATACGAGAATTCAGAAACTTTGTTTACATTAAAACAGTTATTATCACAGCATCATGGTGATACTGAAGTTGTAATGTATTATGAAGAAAATCAAAAGACAATAAAACTTCCAAAAAACTTTTTTGTAACGCCTACAGAGCAATGTTTGAGCAAAATTCGTGAGGTAATTGGAGAGAAAAATGTTGTGCTGAAATCACGATAAAGTTCTTTACAACTTTAAAATTTTTGATATGATTGTAAAATAGTTATCGTGGTCAGACCACTTTAAGACCTGGTAACAATATTTAGGAGAGTGAACTAAAGAATGTCAACATTAAAGGAAGAAGCATTACATATTCACCGTATTCATCAAGGAAAACTAGAATCTGGGTCTAAAATCCCTGTGCGTAATGCAAAAGATTTAAGCTTGGCGTATTCTCCAGGAGTAGCAGAGCCTTGTAAAGCAATTTATGATGATAAGAATAAAGTGTACGAATATACAATGAAAGGCAACATGGTTGCAGTAGTTTCAGATGGAACTGCTGTACTAGGTCTAGGGAATATTGGACCTGAAGCTGCCCTCCCAGTAATGGAGGGAAAGGCTGTGTTGTTTAAGAGCTTTGCGGGAGTAGATGCATTTCCAATTTGCTTGAACACAACTGATATAGAGAAGATAATTGAAACAGTGAAACTACTAGAACCTACTTTTGGTGGTGTGAATTTAGAAGATATTGCGGCACCAAACTGTTTTGTCATTGAAGAGCGCCTAAAGAAAGAAACAAACATTCCGATTTTCCATGATGACCAACATGGTACTGCGATTGTCACAGTTGCTGGTCTCGTGAACGCATTGAAATTAGTTGGTAAATCGATGTCTGAAATTAAAGTAGTTGCCAATGGGGCAGGAGCAGCCGGAATTGCCATTATCAAACTTTTATATCGTTATGGAGTTAGAGATATTATTATGTGCGATTCAAAAGGATCAATCTATGAAGGCCGTCCATTTGGTATGAATAGTGTGAAGGAGGAAGTTGCCTCTTACACAAACCGTGAAAAAATCGAAGGGTCATTGGTTGATGTTTTAAAAGGCGCTGATGTATTTATTGGTGTTTCCGTTGAGGGTGCATTAACGAAGGAAATGATTAAAGAAATGAACCCTGATCCTATTATTTTTGCAATGGCCAATCCGAATCCGGAAATTATGCCAGCTGATGCGAAGGAAGCAGGAGCAAAAGTAATTGGTACAGGAAGATCAGATTTTCCAAACCAGGTAAACAATGTACTGGCTTTCCCTGGAATTTTCAGAGGTGCATTAGACGTACGAGCAACACACATTAATGAACAAATGAAAATTGCAGCTGTTGAAGCTATTGCTAGCTTAATAAAGGAAAATGAGCTTACTGCAGATTACGTAATTCCAGCTCCTTTTGATCCTCGTGTTGCACCTGCAGTTGCTGCAGCAGTTGCAAAAGCTGCGATGGAAACAGGAGTAGCGAGAATTAAAATGGACCCTGAGGATGTTGCCCAGAAGACAAGGGACCTAGCTATTATCGGAAAAGGCGAGTGAAGAACGTGGTGAACCAACCACAATCTAAGGTATATATCGAGACGATCAAACAAATTCAACATATTATTTCAAAAGATCAATTGACTATAGGTGACAAAATACCTTCAGAACGAGAATTATCTGAGCGCTTAAATTTTGGAAGGTCTTCTGTAAGAGAGGCTTTGAGAGCACTCGAGCTCTTAGGACTAATTGAAACAAGAAGAGGAGAGGGGACCTTCATAAAGGATTTCGGAGGTCACCATCTAGTTGAATTAATTGGTGGCTTCATTCTTCAAACCGGGAGTGCGAAGGATGATTTAGTTGAAACAAAAAGACTGATTGAAGAACAGGCCATTACCATAGCAATGACGAAGAGCACAACAGAACAAATAAAGAAACTGAGGATTTTACTGGAGTGTTCTCCTGAGCATTGTGAGGACGAGTTTATGAAAAGCATTTTTTTGGCAACTGGCAATCGTCTTTTATTAAAAATATGGCTTCTGCTATCTGAGTATTATATTGCCTCACTTCCTGTAGATACTAAACAAAATCTTAAAATATATGAAAATCTACTCACAGCTTTTGAGGAGAAGAATCTAAATCTAGCATTTGGGCAATTACAGAAAATGTACGAATAAATTATTTGTCGAATTTCAAACGACAAACTTTTACACCATCTTCCAGACATTTTAAGTAAAGTGTATAGGACAACAATTATATGGATTGATGAATAACATCTAAGAAGAGGCTCTCCATCATGGATAAGGGAGGTTAAATTTTGTTAAAAGATTTATTTACAAAAAAGAAGAAGTACGCAACGATACCTTCTGAGCAAAATAAGCAAGAAGTACCAGAAGGAATTATGTCTAAGTGTCCGAAATGTAAGAAAATCATGTATACAAAAGAATTAGTAAAAAACATGCGAGTATGTTTGAATTGCAGCTACCATTATCCGATGACTGCATTTGAGAGAATTGATAGCTTATTAGATGAAGGTACATTCAAGGAATATGATAGAGAAATGGTCTCTGAAAATCCACTAGGGTTCCCTGATTATTTGGAGAAACTTGAGAAGGATCGAAAGAAAACCGGCTTAAACGAAGCTGTTCTTACAGGTGAAGGAGAAATAGAAGGAAATAAAATTGTAATTGCTGTAATGGACGCCTCTTTCCGTATGGCAAGTATGGGTTCAGTGGTAGGAGAAAAGATTACTAGAGCAATTGAGCATGCAATGGAATTAAGAGTACCTTTTATTATTTTTACAGCATCAGGTGGTGCTAGAATGCAGGAGGCTGTACTGAGCCTTATGCAGATGGCCAAAATAAGTGCTGTCCTTAAAAGGTTTAGTGATGAAGGATTGCTTTATATATCTGTAATGACACATCCGACAACCGGTGGTGTAACAGCAAGCTTTGCCTCTGTGGGGGATTACAATTTTGCTGAACCTGGTGCATTAATTGGATTTGCAGGTAGAAGAATAATTGAGCAGACCATTCGTGAAGATTTACCTGAAGATTTCCAAACGGCTGAATTTTTATTGAAACATGGTCAGCTAGATGCGGTTATTAGTCGTTTAGAAATGAGAGAAGTCCTAAGTAATATTGTCATGATTCACGAACCAGGAGGGAAACTAGAATGCTAGGAGAATTAGAATTTGAGCGTCCGGTTAACCAATTAAAGGCAAAAATTGCAGAGCTTCGTGAATTTACAAATAACGCAGATGTAGACCTATCCAGTGAAATAGAAAAGTTAGAAAAACGCTTAGAAAAACTAGAAAATGATATATACAGTAACTTAGCGCCATGGGACCGTGTTCAAATCGCTAGACATCCAGAACGCCCAACTACACTTGATTATATTAAATATTTATTTACAAATTTCTTCGAATGTCACGGTGACCGTTACTATGGTGATGATGAAGCAATTGTATCTGGTATTGCAAAATATCATGGATTACCTGTAACCGTTATTGGTCATCAACGTGGCCGCGATACGAAGGAAAATCTCCGTCGTAACTTTGGTATGCCACATCCTGAAGGATATCGTAAAGCATTGCGATTAATGAAGCAGGCTGAAAAATTTAATCGTCCAATTATTTGTTTCCTTGATACAAAAGGGGCATTTCCTGGTAAAACAGCTGAAGAAAGAGGACAAGGTGAAGCTATCGCAAAAAACTTATTTGAGATGGCTAGCTTAACTGTACCTGTCATTTGTATTGTGATAGGCGAAGGTGCAAGTGGTGGTGCACTTGCTATTGGCCTTGGAAATCATGTATTAATGCTCGAAAACTCATGGTATTCTGTAATATCTCCAGAGGCAGCAGCTGCTTTGCTATGGAAAGATGCAGGTCAAGCAAAAAAGGCAGCTGATACGATGAAAATTACCGCACCTGATTTAAAGGAATTAGGAGTAATTGAGGAGATTATTCCTGAAGTAAAAGGTGGAGCACACCGAGATCTTGTTGAACAAACAAACTTAGTGGATCAATATTTGTTGAAATCGTTAAAAGAACTAATGGCATTTGATAAAAAACAACTAGTTCAACACCGTTATGAAAAATACAAAAAAATCGGAAAGTTTAGCTTTGAAAACGATACCATTGGCTTGAAATAAGGAAACGTGCATCTCTAAACCCTTGGGAGATGCACGTTTTCGCCATTTTTGTCTATTGTTTTCACTATTTTTACGTGGTATTTTTATTACGGTGGAATGAAAGATATGATTACTTTCACATACTATACATAATGTCACAGATAGATTTAAAAAAATCATTTATAAAACAAACGAAATTAGCGAATGAATAAGTGATGAGGTGAAGGCATGAAAAAAATAGGAGTTTTAACAAGTGGTGGAGATTCACCAGGAATGAATGCGGCCATCCGTGCTGTAGTTAGAAAGGCAATCTTTCATGATATAGAAGTATATGGTATTTACCAAGGATATACTGGACTAATGACAGGTCAAATAAAAAAGCTAGAGCTTGGTTCTGTTGGAGATATTATTCATCGCGGTGGAACATTTTTATATTCTGCTCGTTCTGAGGAGTTCAAGACAATTGAAGGTCAGAAAAAAGGAATTGAACAGCTAAATAAACACGGTATTGAAGGATTGGTTGTTATCGGTGGAGACGGCTCATACCGTGGTGCCGAAAAACTAACTGAACATGGTTTTCCTTGCGTTGGTGTTCCAGGTACGATTGATAATGATATACCTGGTACTGATTTTACAATTGGTTTTGACACAGCATTGAATACGGTTATTGATGCAATAGATAAAATTCGTGACACTGCAACGTCACATGAACGTACATACATTATTGAAGTAATGGGCCGTCACGCAGGAGACATTGCACTTTGGTCAGGGTTAGCTGGTGGTGCCGAAACGATATTGATTCCAGAGGCTTCTGTCGATATGGAAGATGTGATAGGAAGATTAAAAAGAGGTCATGACCGCGGTAAGCGTCACAGTATCATTGTCGTAGCAGAAGGTGTAGGCAGTGGTGTTGAAATTGGGAAGCAAATTAAAGAAGCAACAAATTTAGAAACACGTGTCAGTGTTCTTGGGCATATTCAGCGTGGTGGATCACCAACTGTTTCAGACCGTGTATTAGCAAGCCGGTTAGGTGCATATGCAGTTGAGCTTCTACTAGATGGAAAAAAAGGTAGAGCAGTTGGAATTAAAGACAATAAGCTAGTTGATTTTTCAATTTCAGAAGCATTGTCCCAAAAGCACACAATTGATCTTTCCATGTACAAGTTATCAGAGGAATTATCTATATAAGATTTTACAATAGAGCAATAACAAAAGGTAAAGGGAAGTGTAAACATGCGTAAAACAAAAATTGTTTGTACGATAGGTCCAGCAAGTGAAACAGTTGAAAAGCTAACACAATTAATTGAATCCGGTATGAATGTAGCGAGATTGAATTTTTCTCATGGAGACTACGAGGAGCATGGTGCAAGAATTCAAAACATTAGAGAAGCCTCAAAGCAAACTGGGAAAACGGTTGCCATCCTTCTTGATACAAAAGGTCCTGAAATACGTACGAATACGTTCGAAAATGGAACAGCAGAACTAGTAGCGGGTAATGAAGTGGCTATTTCAATGGAAGAAGTTGTTGGAACAGCTGAAAGGTTTTCTGTGACATACCCTGGACTCATTAATGACGTTGGAGTAGGTTCAAAAATTCTATTAGACGATGGATTAATTGAGCTTGAAGTAATCGGAAAGACTGATTCTGATATCCAAACAAAAATCCTAAACAGTGGGACGATTAAAAATAAAAAAGGTGTTAACGTACCAAATGTAAAAGTGAAGCTGCCTGGAATTACGGAAAAAGATGCAAACGATATTCGCTTTGGTATCGAGCAAGGTGTGGATTTTATCGCAGCATCATTTGTTCGTCGTGCATCTGACGTTCTTGAAATTCGTGAACTACTTGAGGAAAACAAAGCATCACACATTGCGATCATCCCTAAAATCGAGAATCAAGAAGGCGTAGACAATATTGATGAAATTCTAGAAGTTTCAGACGGCCTTATGGTTGCCCGTGGAGACTTAGGTGTAGAAATTCCAGCAGAGGAAGTTCCGTTAGTGCAAAAGGAGCTTATTAAAAAGTGTAATGCGCTTGGAAAACCAGTTATAACTGCAACTCAAATGTTAGACTCTATGCAACGTAATCCACGTCCAACTCGAGCAGAAGCAAGTGACGTAGCGAATGCAATCTTTGATGGTACGGATGCAATCATGCTATCTGGTGAAACAGCTGCTGGTAGCTACCCTGTTGAATCAGTGAAAACAATGAATAACATTTCAACTCGTGCAGAACAGGCACTTCAATACAAAGAAATTCTACAAAATAGAAGCAAAATTAGCGGCAATACGATTACGGATGCGATTGGTCAATCAGTTGCTCATACAGCATTAAACCTAGATGCATCTGCTATTGTGACACCAACAGAAAGTGGACATACAGCACGCATGATTTCCAAGTATCGTCCAAAGGCACCGATTATAGCTGTAACATCAGATCCAGGTGTGCAACGTCGTCTTTCATTAGTATGGGGTGTCATGGCACAGCTTGGTGAAGAAGCAAGCACAACAGACGAAATGTTAGAACTATCTGTTCAACAAGCAATGAATACGGGGCTAATTACACATGGTGATTTGATTGTGATTACTGCTGGTGTTCCTGTAGGTGAAACAGGTACAACGAACCTAATGAAAGTACATGTTGTAGGTGACATCATCACGAAGGGTCAAGGTATTGGTAGAAAGACTGCTTTCGGTAAAGTGGTTGTGGCTAATAGTGGCGCAGAAGCAAACGAGAAGATGAAAGAAGGAAATATTCTCGTAACAAATAGCACCGATCGTGATATGATGGAAGCACTTGAGAAGGCAGTTGCTTTAATCGTAGAAGAAGGTGGCTTAACAAGTCATGCAGCGGTTGTGGGATTATCACTTGGTATCCCAGTAATTGTTGGCGTAGAAGATGCGACAAGCATTTTAAAGGACGGCCAAGATGTAACAGTTGATGCTTCACGCGGCACCATTTACAGCGGTCACGCAAGCGTATTGTAATAACTTATCTCAAAATATGATATATTGTAGAGAAGGGGACGTGCCCTTCTCTATTTTTCTTTTGAACGGAGGAAAAGTGATGTTTCGACTATTACTTGCATTAATTATAATTGTTCCTGCACTCGAAATTGGAATTTTCATTATGGCTGGTAAAACAATCGGACCAATCCCGACAATTTTGTTAATTATCTCAACTGGTGTCATTGGGGCATGGCTTGCAAAGAAACAAGGAATTCGTGCCATAGAACAAGTTAGATCACAAATGGCGCGGGGTCAAATGCCAGGAGATGCAATCATTGACGGCCTCTGTATTCTAGTTGGCGGCGTTTTACTTCTTACCCCTGGATTTATCACAGACGCACTTGGTTTTTTCTTGCTATTTCCTACTACCCGAATGGTAATAAAGCCGCTTATCTTAAAGTGGATTCGTGATTATATGGATCGCCGTACGGTGACGATTATACGATGAAGATGTGAGAGAGCCTTTAGGGGCTTTTTTTTGTTGGTTTCAATACGGAGAGGGTGCGGTGGTACAGTTGGTTCGCTAATAAAAACGTTATCTGCTGATAGTTGAGTGTGTTCGCTAATTGAGAGCATGATTTCGCCAATAAGTTCTAAATAATCGCTAATAAACCGGTCACTTTCGCTAAGAAATCAGTGAATATAGCTAATATATGGATTCCCTCGCTATTAAAAGAATGAAAGCGCTAATAGGTTGCTGAGGAAATGAGTATCTCATTTATAAAAAGTCTCTTTTCTAAGACTTTGTTGCTTTTCGTACATTATTCTGTGTCTATAACTAGTTTAGAAGCAAAACAAGTTGGGATTAGAAAAGAGCAACTCTCTTTATCTATAGAAGTATCTAAATACTAAGGTGAAAATTCAGCTTTTGGGATTTTTCGCAGAGCAATAATCTATATGAAAATAGCCTTTAAAAAACAAAAAGCTACTAACCACTGTCCATATGTTAACGAAATACAAAAGTGTACGAATAAGAAATCATTATTTTTATATATAACAGATGTCAAATTTTATTTATATTGATTTGTAAAGTAATCTCAAACAGTTTATTACTAGATTAAATAGAATTAATGAGGTGATAAAATGATCAACAAGGAAAATGATATACCACTTTATTTAGAAAAACTTCAGGCGTTAGAAAGGAGACTAACATCCACTCATCCAAAATATCAAAAAGTAGTCGATGATTATTCTCGAAGGATGGCTGGTTATAAGGGAGAAAAATCTCTAGATTATTATTTGAGTTTTTTATCGAAGGATAAGTATACCATCCTTCATAATCTAAGGATTTATAATGGAGAGTACTACTTTCAAATTGATATATTACTAATTACAGAAAAGTTTATTCTCATAATAGAAGTTAAAAACTATTCAGGTGTTATACACTACGATACAAATTTCAACCAACTTATCAGAACACAGAACGGCAAAGAAGAAGCTCTGCCTAATCCTCTGGCTCAAATAGAGAGACAAAAGTTTCAACTGATTACTCTCTTAAATAAACGAAATATCTCATATGTACCTATTGAGACTTTAGCTGTTATTAGTAACCCTCTAACTGTAATAAAATCAACAACAAATCATAATAATGTATCACAAAAATTACTTCACAGTGCTACACTCTCAAAGCGAATAAAGGAACTAGAACAAGAGTATCAAGAATTGAGACTTAGTAGAAAGGAAATAAGAAGTCTTTCAAAATATTTACTTAAAGTTAATCAGCCTATAGAAATGAATATCCTCGATCGTTTTAATATCACGAATAAAGACATTCTAACAGGTGTACAATGCCCTAATTGCGGTATTATGCCTATGGAAAGATTGCATGGAAGATGGAGTTGCAAACAATGTAACCATATTTCAAAGGATGCTCACATTAAAGCAATCCGTGACTACAGATTATTAATTGGAAAAGACATTACAAATCAGGAAGCAAGACAGTTTCTAAATATCTCCTCAATTCATACAACAAAACGATTGCTGACTGCTCTAAACCTTCGTTACACAGGTTCCAATAAAAAGAGACAGTACGTGCTTCCATAAAAAAAGAGCCCCCACAAAGAGACTCCTTATACAACCTTCTTACCTACGATATAGTTCCAAATATCTTTAAATATATGAGCACTATGTAAGGTTTTCCCGATTACTAATACTACTGGCCCTATGATAAGTCCCAGGAATCCGAACAGTTTGTAACCTACAAACAGTGCAACAAGTGTTGCGAGTGGATCTAATCCAATGCTCGATGATAGTATTTTGGGTTCCATGATTTGTCTTTGTACAATAACGATTACGTATAAAACGAGCAATCCTATTGTAAAGGCAACGTCTCCTGTAAAGAAGGAGTAGATGATCCAAGGTACAAAAATTAATCCGGTCCCGAGATAAGGGAGAATATCGACAATTCCGATGATGAGTGCGATCGTAATCGCATATTCTACTCGTAAAAATAGTAAACCTATTAAAACAATGACTGTAGTGATTGAAATTAAGGTTGCTTGTGCTTTGATAAAGCCGAATAATGCTTTTCTTAAGTCGGTAAATACGGTTCTACCACTTTCTCTTGCTTTATTTGGGAGAATCGAAGAAAATCGTCTTCGTAAAGTATCCCAATCTTTACTAATAAAGAAAGTTGCTAGAAGGACAAAAATAATAACTGTGGCAAAATTTGGAATCCAACCTACGGCAGCTGGAATACTTGTTAGGATATTTTCAAGTACATCTTTACCAAAATTAATAATATTTGCAGCAAAGCTTTCAATGTTTGCACTAATTGTTTCCTTTTGACCTGGATCTAAGTTTTCAAATGTGTTTGTTAGTTGATTATAAAAAGGAATAATCTGTCCAGCGAAAAATTGCTCCAAATAGACAACTAGTTTTTCAAAATGTTGTGGTACATTCGCTGCTAGATAATTAGAGCCGCTTATGATTTCTGCAATTAATAGCGTTAATAAACCAGCGATAAGAGCAAAAACAAGGATTAACACTAGGAAGACAGATAAATATCTAGGTATTTTTGCTTTCTTCTCAAAAAGTGTAACAAGCGGATTAATCATATAAGCGATGATTAAGGCAATAATAAACGGGTAAGTAACGGTTGATACGTGATAAAATGCAAGTAATCCGAAGACCACGATCGCAACGACCAAAAGTGATCGTAAAATTTGATGTACAAGTCTTAAATTCAACCAGAAATCCTCCTTTTTTTCTCGATTTTATGTATAGCTTTGAATGAATAAGAAGCACCTATAATAGAAATCATCATAGTGTAAAAAAGCCACTTTTTTAAAGAGGAAGTTCAGACAAGCTTTGAACAAGCATCTTTAGTAATATTTTACATTGATGAGGCTATGAAATAAAGGGGAAACTTATTATTTATAGGCACATTTCTTGTTCGGAAAAATTTTTTTATGATACCATAAGAATGCTTCCAACTCTTGTTAAGGTAAAGGAAGGTGACACCAGTGTTTTCACAGCCGGTTTTCTTTCTAACCATTTTATTTTTTATCGGTCTTCTTGCGAAAAATCAGTCTCTATTAATTGCCGTTGGATTTCTATTTGTAATTAAAATAGTTGGACTGGGAGATAAGCTATTTCCTCATATTCAGGCAAAAGGAATTAATTGGGGTGTTACAGTCATTACGATTGCTGTTTTAGTTCCAATTGCAACAGGAGAGATTGGTTTTAAACAGTTGGGGGAGGCATTAAAATCAGCTTACGCTTGGGTAGCAATTGCCTCTGGTATTGCTGTTGCCTTAATTGCAAAAAGTGGATTAGTACTATTAAAGGAAGACCCTCATATAACAGTTGCGTTAGTGTTTGGGACGGTCTTATCGGTTGCATTATTCAATGGTGTTGCAGTGGGACCTTTAATTGGAGCAGGAATTGCATTTATTGTAATGAAGTTTATGGAGCTTTTTTAGCAATAATTTTATGTATTTAATTATTAAATTTGTTTTTGCGTTATAATATTCTTGTGAAGTAATTTCCTCCTAGCGATTCACAAAAATCTGATAATTGTTTATAATGGGGGATGGGTGCAAGCAGTGAGAAATCTAGGGCGTGCTTAGCACATGACTCATCCTTCTTACATATGTCATGATAAACATGAGGAACAAAGTTTATCACGATTTTTTGTTTTTTATAAAATGTAAGCATTTACGTTTTTAACGGGATGGAAATATTCTAGTAAAAGGAGAGGTTAAAATGACAGCAACACGTGGTCTTGAAGGAGTTGTAGCTACAACTTCCGCTATTAGTTCTATTATTGATGATGTTCTAACGTATGCAGGGTACAATATTGATGACCTTGCTGAACATGCTAGTTTTGAAGAGGTAATCTATTTACTATGGCATGGTAAATTACCGAATCAAGCAGAGTTAGATGAACTGACAAAACAATTAGCTGAAAACTCAGCTCTTCCACAAGGAGTTCTTGATCATTTCAAGACATATCCAATTGATAAGGTTCATCCAATGGGGGCAATTCGTACAGCTGTTTCCCTATTAGGATTATATGATGAAGAGCAAGAAGTAATGGATGAGGCTGCGAACTATCGCAAAGCAATTCGTCTTCAAGCTCAACTTCCTGCAATTGTTGCAGCATTCTCTAGAATTAGAAAGGGATTAGAGCCTGTTGCTCCAAAGTCTGACTTAGGACTTGCTGCGAATTTCTTATATATGCTTACCGGTAAAGAACCGGATGCTGTTGCTGTAAACTCGTTAAACACTGCACTAGTGCTACATGCAGACCATGAGTTAAATGCTTCTACATTTACAGCTCGCGTATGTGTCGCTACATTATCAGATGTATATTCCGGTGTAACTTCTGCTATCGGTGCCTTAAAAGGACCATTGCACGGTGGAGCAAACGAGCAAGTAATGAAAATGCTTTCTGAAATTGGTGATGTAGAAAATGTTGAGTCTTACTTAGCAAATAAATTTGCTAATAAAGAAAAAATCATGGGCTTCGGACACCGCGTGTATCAAAATGGTGACCCACGTGCGAAGCACCTAAAGAAGATGTCTAAAGAATTAACAGCAATGACTGGCGAGCCAAAGCTATATGAAATGTCTGTTAAAATTGAAGAAATCGTAACATCTTCAAAAGGTATTCCTGCAAACGTAGATTTCTACTCTGCTTCAGTATATGATAGCTTAGGAATTGACCATGACTTGTTCACACCAATTTTTGCTGTGAGTCGTGTATCTGGTTGGATTGCGCATATTCTAGAGCAATATAAGAACAACCGTATTATCCGCCCACGTGCTGAATATACTGGACCTGACAAGCAAGTCTATGTACCTATTGAGCAAAGAGCATAAGAGTAATTCGATAAAAAGAAATCTTCTTCTAATTAAGTAAACAACATTTAACATTTGGAGGTAAATAGCATGACACAAGGTGAAAAAATTACAGTTGTTAACGGAACATTAAACGTACCAAACAATCCAATCATTCCTTATATCGAGGGAGACGGAATCGGTCCTGATATTTGGGCAGCAGCTTCCAAAGTATTAGAAGCAGCAGTTGAAAAAGCATACAATGGTGAGAAGTCTATTGTATGGAAAGAAGTATTAGCTGGTGAAAAAGCATTCAACCAAACAGGTGAATGGTTACCAAGTGAAACGCTAGATGTAATTCGTGATTACATAATTGCAATTAAAGGTCCTCTTACAACACCAATCGGTGGCGGGATTCGTTCATTAAACGTGGCATTACGTCAAGAGCTTGATCTTTTCGTATGTTTACGTCCAGTTCGTTACTTCCAAGGTGTACCTTCACCTGTAAAACGTCCTGAAGATACAGATATGGTTATCTTCCGTGAAAATACAGAAGATATTTATGCTGGTATCGAGTATAAGAGTGGATCAGAAGAAGTTCAAAAGTTAATCAACTTCCTTCAAAATGAAATGGGCGTTAACAAAATCCGTTTCCCAGAAACTTCAGGTATTGGAATTAAGCCAGTTTCTGCAGAAGGTACAAAGCGTTTAGTACGTGCTGCAATCAACTATGCAATTAACGAAGGACGTAAGTCAGTAACACTAGTTCACAAAGGAAACATCATGAAGTTTACAGAAGGTGCTTTCAAAAACTGGGGTTACGAGCTTGCTGAGCAAGAGTTCGGTGATAAAGTATTTACATGGGCAGAATACGACCGTATCGTAGAAGCTGAAGGTAAGGATGCTGCTAACAAAGCACAAGCTGATGCTGAAGCTGCAGGAAAGATTATCATTAAAGATTCTATTGCTGATATCTTCTTACAACAAATTCTAACTCGTCCAAGTGAGTTCGATGTTGTTGCAACAATGAACCTAAATGGTGATTACATCTCTGATGCACTTGCTGCTCAAGTTGGTGGTATTGGAATTGCTCCAGGAGCAAATATTAACTATGAAACTGGTCACGCAATCTTTGAAGCAACTCACGGTACTGCACCTAAGTATGCAGGTCTTGACAAGGTAAACCCTTCATCTGTACTTCTATCTGGAGTATTAATGTTGGAACACCTTGGCTGGCATGAAGCGGCTAAATTAGTTATGGATTCAGTTGAAAAGACAATTGCATCTAAAGTAGTAACATATGACTTCGCTCGTTTAATGGATGGTGCAACTGAAGTTAAATGTTCTGAATTCGGTGATGCTTTAATTAACAATATGGCGTAAACCTATAAAACAAACAAAAGGAAGTTAATCTTAACTTCCTTTTGTGCTAATCTGAGCTATACTCTGACAACAAGAAACGAGGGGACTTTGAAATGGCTGGAATTAAACGTAGAAAGATTTCTGTAATCGGTGCTGGTTTTACTGGTGCAACTACTGCATTAATGGCTGCTCAAAAGGAACTTGGAGATATTGTATTAGTTGATATTCCAAATTTAGAAAACCCAACAAAAGGAAAAGCTCTTGATATGTTAGAGGCAAGTCCTGTTCAAGGCTTTGACGCTGCAATTATCGGCACTTCTGATTATGCAGATACTGCAGATTCAGATATCGTGGTGATCACAGCGGGTATTGCCCGAAAGCCTGGGATGAGTCGTGATGATTTAGTTAGTACAAATGCCAAAATTATGAAAAGTGTTACACAAGAAGTGGTAAAGTATTCACCAGAATGTATCATTGTTGTCTTAACAAATCCAGTTGATGCAATGACTTACACAGTCTATAAAGAGTCTGGTTTTCCTAAAAATCGTGTAATCGGTCAATCAGGAGTGCTTGACACAGCACGTTTTCGTACATTTGTTGCTCAGGAACTGAACTTGTCAGTGAAAGATATTACTGGTTTTGTTCTTGGTGGACATGGTGATGATATGGTGCCGTTAGTTCGATACTCTTATGCTGGAGGAATTCCATTAGAAACCTTAATCCCAAGTGATCGACTTCAATCAATAGTGGAACGTACTAGAAAAGGTGGCGGTGAGATCGTAAATCTACTAGGAAATGGCAGTGCCTATTATGCACCTGCTGCTGCACTAGTAGAAATGGTTGAAGCCATCCTAAAAGACCAAAGACGAGTGCTTCCAACGATTGCCTATTTAGAAGGTGAATATGGATACGAGAATTTATATCTAGGAGTACCGACTATTATTGGTGGAAATGGGATTGAAAAAATTATCGAACTAGAATTACTTGATAGTGAGAAAGCAGCTCTTGATCAATCAGTAGAATCAGTGAAAAGTGTGATGGCTGTATTATAAGCGAGATTAAAGCTAGCGGAGTGCTAGCTTTGTTTTTACTACTACTTACTAAATAAAACTCCTTGCTTTAAAAAATTGCGTAAGGAGTCATTAAATCAGTTTTTATGTAACCGATTACACTATTCCTACATAATGGAACGGAGGTGCCTACGATGGTACTTGGAAAGAAAAGAAAGCTAGGACGCAAGATTGAAGAAATTACGGTTGGCGAAAAATTTACATTAACAGAGAAAATTGAAGATAAAGACATTTTACTGTACTTAGGCTTAACGAATGACCCCAATCCGTTATTTATTCAGCATGATTATGCATCACAAACACCATATAAAAAGCCAATTGTACCTACTATCATGCTATCAGGCATCCTGTCTGCAGCAGTGTCGAAGTATATGCCCGGTCCAGGGAGTACGATTGTTGAGCAACATATAAAATTTCATCTTCCTGTCTATCATTATGCAACGGTACAATTCTTTTTTGAGGTAGTACATGTCCATGATGAAAATAATCAAATTGAGTTACGTATAAAAGCAACAAATGAAGAAGATGAGATCGTGCTTGATGGAATGTTGAAAGTGGAACCTCCACACCTAATTGAAACAATGACAGGGAAAGCGCTTGATAACTTTTAAAGGATGAAGAAAGCAGAAATGCTTTCTTTTTTTTAGACTCTTTTCTTAAAGAGTGTTGCTTTGCATAAAATCCCAAAAGCCGAATTGTTACCTTAGTATATATTTACTTCTATAAATAAGGAGAGTTGCTCTTTACTAATCTAACCTCAATTTACTTCTAAAACTGATTGTACACACAGAGCCTTTTTTATTTTGGCTGTGTTAAAGTAGAGTGTTTATATTTAACCGGGCTGATTGAAGTGGAAGGACGCGAGACTCCTGCGGGAGAAGCGAGGGTTCGGAAGACTCTTGCATGCAAGAGTCTTCCGAACCCGCCCGCGGTATCCGGCGAGTGTCCTGGAACGAAAATCAACAGCAAGGTTTAACAGAGCCTTTATTTTAAAACGTCGATCTCGCCAAGATTGGTATCTAGTTTGAATGAGTAAGGACGAGTAATCCTCGAGAATAAACAAATAAAGGGTTAACTATTACAGCTCAATTTGTAAAGAATATAAAGAAAATGTAAAGACTATGTTAAACAGCCTGTTTAGTAGTATGATGGAGAGTATAATGAAGTCAGAAAATATGCAAAGGTTGGGGAAATGGATGAACAAAAAAGTTCTCGTTGTAGATGATGAACAATCAATTGTTACGTTGCTTCAATATAATTTACAACAGGCAGGATTTGATGTCATTACGGCTAATGATGGTCTTGCTGGTAAAGAGTTAGCGATGACAGAACAACCGGATCTGATAGTGCTTGATTTAATGCTGCCTAAAATGGATGGAATTGAAGTTTGTAAAGAATTAAGACAGCAAAAAGTGATGATCCCAATCTTAATGCTAACAGCTAAAGATGATGAATTTGATAAAGTACTAGGTTTAGAATTAGGGGCAGATGATTATTTAACAAAACCGTTTAGTCCAAGAGAAGTGGTTGCGCGTGTAAAGGCAATATTGAGAAGAACTCAATTATCTAATGAACAAGAAATAAAGGATACAGATGATAAAGAAATAACTATATTAGATTTACTTATTAAGCCAGAACATTACGAAGCCTATTTCGCGGGTGAATTGTTAGAACTGACACCAAAGGAGTTTGAATTGTTACTGTACTTGGCCATGAATAAGGGTCGTGTATTGACACGTGATCAACTGCTAAGTGCTGTATGGAATTATGATTTCGCAGGAGATACACGCATTGTGGATGTTCATATCAGTCACTTGCGTGAAAAGATCGAGAAAAATACGAAAAAACCGACATATATCAAAACAGTTCGAGGATTAGGCTATAAATTAGAGGAGCCTAAAATGAATGAGTAGGTTTCAATCTCGATTACTTCTTTGGCTCGTTATGCTTACGCTGTTTGTCATGATTGGGATGGGAATTTTAATTGGTCAAATATTTAAAGCATTTTATACTGTAACCTATAACGAACGATTAGAAAAAGAAGCAGACCTCGTCTTGCAGATTATTGAGCAAGAAGTTGATATGAAACTAGAAGATGTCGCTGATTCTCTAAAAACAAGAGTAACGATTGTTGATGGAAATGGAGATATTCAACTCAGTTCTGAAGGCAACGATGAGGACTCCACTTCTGAAATAATCAAGGAGTATAGGGAACGTCTATTGACAGAAAAGCTTGCTGACCAACCACTTCATATTGAGGGACGTGAAGACAACAGGTTCTACTACATAATCCCTATGAAAGAAAAGGGGTATTTATTATTAAGTCAGCCAGTTGACTCGTATGAGAAAACATATAAACAAATATGGGCAGTTCTTATTACGAGTATCGGTCTAGCATTTATTGTTATGCTAATTTTTGGAGCACGAATTACTAAGTATTACATGAAGCCAATTGAGTCTGCGACTATTGTGGCAAATGAATTAGCCAAAGGAAACTATAAAGCAAGAACGTATGTTGATCAGTCACAGGAGACAAGTATGTTAAGCCAATCGATTAATATTCTTGCACGCAATCTTGAGGACATGGTCAAAACTCAAGAAATTCAACAATCTAGATTAACTACACTTATTGAAAATATGGGAAGTGGTTTAATTCTTATTGACAGCAGAGGGTATATTAACCTTGTAAACAGAACATACAAAGATATATTCAAGGTGGATATTTCTAATTATTTATATAAATCTTACTATGATGTTATTGAGCATTCAGAAGTAGTTTCTTTGTTAGAAGAAATTTTTATGACAGAGATCAAAATTAGAAGACATTTGAATCTGAATTTTGGGTTTACACAAAAGCATTTTGAGGTATACGGGTCCCCGATTATAAATGCAAATGATGAATGGAAGGGGATTTTACTTGTTTTTCATGATATTTCTGACCTAAAGAAACTTGAGCAGATTAGACAGGACTTTGTTGCCAATGTATCTCATGAATTAAAAACCCCAATCACCTCTATTAAAGGCTTCTCAGAAACACTATTAGACGGTGCGATGAAGGATGAGAATCTTCTTGAGAACTTCCTATCGATTATTTTAAAAGAGAGTGACAGACTCCAAAGTTTAATTCAAGATCTTCTGGATTTATCAAAGATCGAACAACCAGGGTATTCAATTAATTGGCAAAAGGTAGAATTAAGAGGGTTGATTGAGGAAGTTATGATTCTTCTGGAAGGAAAAGCGGAACAGAAAAATGTGAAGCTTATTCTTGAAGGAAAGGGTGAGTATTGGCTGGAAGGTGACTTGTATCGTTTAAAACAAGTTTTTATTAACTTAATAAACAATGGTATTTCATATACTCCAACCGGTGGAAATGTTACAGTTTCAATTCAAGAGCGATCAAAAAAAATTAAGGTCCACGTTGTGGATACTGGAATTGGGATTGCAAAAGAAGATCTTCCCCGAATATTTGAACGTTTTTATCGGGTGGATAAGGCAAGAACAAGAAATTCGGGAGGTACAGGTTTAGGGTTAGCCATAGTCAAGCATCTTGTTGACGTTCACGGTGGTTTAATTACCGTAACGAGTGAACAGTCTGTTGGTACAACGTTTACCATTGAGTTAAATAAGAAAAGGGTATAATTTACAAAGCCTTTACAGTATTCATATAGCCGCTTAACGTTATAAACGTATGATGTAGAAGAGTTACCCCTTCATCTATTACCTTTTTGGTAACGAGAACACAATGTTCTCGTTCTTTTTTTTATGTAGAAGTACTTAAATACTAAGGTGAAAATCAGGTTTCCTGAGATTTTTACGAGAAAGCAACAATCTATACGAAAACAGCCTTTTTTTACTCAGTTACTTTTGGGAAAAATGAAACTTTTTGGGAGAAGATACGTAATAATAGTATGCTAAAAAAGAAGAGGGGGAGCACCATGAGTCTTAAACGTTTGTTTACGTATACTGGGATGGGTGTTGGAATTGTCATTTTGGCAATTGTCGGTTTTACGACCTGGTATACGGTTGATGAATCAGATCAGGCAGTTATATTAACATTGGGGAAAGTCGATACAGCTGTAATAGAACCAGGCTTGCATTTCAAGTTACCTTGGCCTGTGCAAGATGTCGAGATCCTTTCTAAGGAAACGTTCAGTTTACAGTTTGGTTATGAAGAAAAAGGTGGAGAAGTTAAAGAATTCCCAGATGATACGAAAATGATCACGGGTGATGAAAATATCGTATTAGCTGACCTGGTTGTTCAATGGAGAATAACAGAGCCATCAAAGTATCTTTATAATTCAATTGACCCTGAAGTTATTTTGTACAATGCAACATCTGCTTCTTTAAGAAGTATTATCGGAAGCTCTAAAATTGATGATGCACTAACATCAGGAAAAGCAGAGATTGAGGCTGAGGTGAGGGACCTTTTGGCTTCATTGATTGATAAATATGATATTGGTATTTCTATTTCAACGGTAAAGCTTCAAGATGTAGAGCTGCCTAATTCAGAGGTAAGAAAAGCATTTACAAATGTAACAAGTGCACGTGAAACAATGAATACAAAAATAAATGAAGCGAAGAAATATTCTAATAAGAGAAGCCAAGAGGCTGAAGGTGAAAAGGATGCCTTAATCTCAAAGGCTGAGGGAGATCGAACAGCAAGGATTGAGCAAGCTCGAGGGGATGTTTCTAAATTTAATGCTTTATATACTGAATATGTAAAAGCACCTGAAGTTACAAGAAAGCGATTAGTGTTAGAAACATTAGAGAATGTCTTACCGAATGCTGAAATTTATATTATGAATGACGATGGTAATACGATGAAGTATTTCCCTATTCGTCCACTTGAAAAACAACAAACACCTCCTGTAAAGGAAACAGAAGGAAGTGAAAAGAATGACTGATCCTAACGTTATAGATATGAATGAGAAGAAACCAACGGATTGGAGAAAGTATACAAAGGCTGGAATTTTCTTCTTACTGCTTTTGTTAGTATTCATCATGGTCATCACAAACCTTTTCATTGTGAAAGAAGGAGAATATAAAGTAGTCAGACAATTCGGGGAGGTTGTCCGAATAGACTCAACTCCAGGGCTGTCGTATAAGATTCCGTTTGTCCAGTCTGTTGAAACTCTTCCAAAGTATCAGATGGTATACGATGTAGAAAAGGAAGAAATTAATACAAAAGACAAAAAACGTATGATCATCGATAATTATGCAGTTTGGAAAATTGAAGATCCAAAGAAGATGATTTCGAATGCACGTAGTGTTGTAAATGCGGAAACAAAAATGGGAGAATTTATTTTCTCTGTCATACGTGCTGAACTAGGTCAACTTGACTATGATGAGATTATAAATGATGAAAAGTCTTCACGAGGTAGCTTGAATGACAGAGTAACAGAACGTGTGAATGAGTTATTGAATAATGCAAACTACGGAATTGTTGTGACAGACGTGAGAATGAAAAGAACTGACTTACCGACAGAGAATGAGGAATCAGTTTATACTCGTATGATATCAGAGCGAGAATCTACGGCTCAGCAATATTTATCAATGGGTGATGCAGAGAAAAATAGAATGATTGCCAAAACAGATAAAGAAGTAACAGAACTTCTGGCTAAAGCAAAGGCAGATGCAGAGGCAATTAAGGCAGAAGGAGAAGGGCAAGCTGCCCAAATTTATAATGAAGCTTTTAGTAGAGACCAAGAGTTTTATGAGTTATATCGCACATTAGAATCTTATAAAAAGACAGTCGATGGAGAAACGGTAATTGTTATTCCATCAGATTCTCCATATGCTAAAATGCTAAGTGGATATTTAGAATAAATACGTGCCATTTTCCTTTCTATCATGAGAAATGATAAGATAAGGAAAATGGTTTTTTACTAGTAGAATACGTGGAAGAGGAGGAAAACGATATGACACAAAAAATTGTATTAATTGATGGAAATAGTTTAGCCTATCGTGCATTTTTTGCCTTACCATTATTAAACAATGACAAAGGAATACATACGAACGCTATATATGGATTTACAATGATTTTAATGAGGATCCTGCAGGAAGAGAAACCCACTCATATGTTAGTTGCCTTTGATGCAGGTAAGACAACCTTCAGGCATAGTACATTTAAGGAGTATAAAGGAGGCAGACAAAAAACTCCACCAGAACTATCAGAGCAGATGCCTTTTTTACGAGAGTTATTAGATGCTTTTCAAGTGAAACGTTATGAACTGCCAAATTATGAAGCAGACGATATTATCGGAACTCTTTCCAAATTGGCAGAGGGAAAAGATACAGAAATTAAAGTGATAACTGGAGATAAAGACCTCCTTCAGCTAGTCTCAGAGCATACAACAGTTGATATTACGCGAAAGGGAATTACAGAGGTAGATTCGTATACTCCTGAATTCCTAAATGAAAAGCTAGGGATTACACCTAATCAAATTGTTGATATGAAAGGGTTAATGGGAGATGCGTCTGATAACATTCCAGGTGTTCCTGGTGTAGGAGAAAAAACAGCAATAAAGCTTTTGAAGGAATATGAGACTGTTGAAAATCTATACGAACATATTACAGGTGTGAGTGGGAAATTAAAAGAAAAGCTGGAAGAAAATAAAGAACAGGCGCTGATGAGTAAAAAGCTTGCAACCATTATGCGTGATGCACCTATTACGGTCAGTGTTGAGGATTTAACATATGAGAACTTTAACAAAGATGCTGTAATTAAGCTATTTAAGGAGCTCAACTTTCACTCATTATTAGAAAAAATGGATATTCAAGTGACAGAACCTAAAAAAGAACTTACAAAGCTTCAGTTTGAAATAGTAGAAGAGTTAAATGACGATGTACTCTCAGATCATTCGAGCTTAAGTGTAGAGACGTTCAGTGACCATTATCACCATGCAGACGTACTCGGTTTGGCGATCTCAAATGAGACAGGTCATTACTATATACCAACAAACGTTGCCCTTCAATCGAGTCAATTTAAACAATGGGCAAAAGATGAAAATAAGAGAAAGGCTCTTTATGATGGTAAACAGGCAATTGTTGCTTTACATGGACAAGGCATAGAATTAAAGGGGATTGATTTCGACTTAATGATTGCTGATTATATATGCAATCCATCTGATCCTTCAGAGGACTTGGCTGCAATAGCCCAGAAGAGAGGCTATCATGATGTTCAATCTGATGAATTGGTATATGGCAAAGGTGCGAAGAAAAGTATTCCTGCAGTTCAGGAATTAAGTGAACATCTCGTTCGAAAAGCAGTAGCGATTCATTCTCTTAGAGAAACGTTTGAACAAGAATTAGAATCAAATGATCAATTAGAGTTATATCGTGAACTAGAGCTTCCTTTATCGTTTATTCTAGCTGAAATGGAATACACAGGAGTAAAAGTGGATAAAAGTCGATTAGAAGATATGCAACAAGAACTTTCCATTCGTCTAGCTGAACTTGAGCGAGAGATTCATCTGCTAGCAGGAGAGGCATTTAACATTAATTCTCCAAAACAGTTAGGAGTAATGCTATTCGAAAAACTTGGATTACCACCTGTTAAAAAGACAAAAACAGGATACTCTACTTCTGCTGATGTACTGGAAAAACTTGAAGGAAAACATGAGGTTATCCGTGCAATTTTAACATACCGCCAGTTAGGTAAGTTAAATTCTACATATTTAGAAGGCTTGTTAAAGGTGATAAACGGGAAAACCGGACGAGTCCATACGAGGTTTAACCAGACATTAGCTCAAACCGGGAGATTAAGTTCAATCGAACCAAATCTGCAAAACATACCGATTCGACTGGAGGAAGGACGGAAGATTAGACAAGCTTTCGTACCGACAAATAAAGATTGGGTTATATTCGCAGCCGATTATTCGCAAATTGAACTAAGGGTTCTTGCACACATTGCAGGTGATGAAAAGCTCATTCATGCATTCAACAATGACTTCGATATTCATACTCAAACTGCGATGGACGTGTTTGGTGTAGAAGCGAATGTAGTAACATCAGATATGCGTAGACAGGCCAAAGCAGTAAACTTTGGTATAGTCTATGGAATTAGTGACTACGGACTTTCACAAAGCCTTGGTATTACCCGTAAGGATGCATCAATTTTTATTGATAAATACCTAAAGAGCTTCCCGGGTGTTCAAGATTATATGAGCGATATAATAATTGAGGCGAAAGAAAAAGGGTATGTCAGTACTTTAATGCAACGCCGCAGATATATTCCTGATATTACACATCGAAATTTCAATTTACGTAGTTTCGCAGAAAGAACAGCAATGAATACGCCAATTCAAGGAAGTGCAGCAGATATCATCAAAAAAGCGATGATTGATTTAGCTGATGCATTAAGGGACGAAAAATTTGAAGCAAAGTTACTATTACAAGTACACGATGAACTAATACTAGAAGCACCTAAGCATGAAATTGAGAAGTTAACAGAATTAGTTCCTCGAGTAATGGAGAATACTCTTGAGTTAAAAGTACCACTAAAAGTAGATTATGCTTATGGACCAACATGGTATGATGCGAAGTAAAAAAATATAAGTAAATGTGCTGAAAGGAAGTGCGAGAATGCCAGAACTTCCAGAAGTTGAAACCGTCAGGCGAACGCTAGTCGAGCTAGTAAAAGGAAAGACGATAGAATATGTTGAAATATTATGGCCAAAGATTATAAAAAAACCAGAACCGCCCAAGCAATTTGCAGATGCACTAATTGGACAAACCATTTTAGATGTTGAAAGGCGAGGCAAGTTTCTAAAATTCATTTTAACGGATTATGTACTTGTTTCTCACCTTCGAATGGAAGGCAGATATGGCTTGCACCCAAAGGATGAGCCATATGATAAACATACACATGTTCTGTTCACATTTACAGATGGTTCGCAGCTGCGTTATCGAGATGTACGTAAATTCGGGACAATGCATTTATTTAACCCTGGTCAGGAGGAAAGTGAATTACCATTATCACAACTAGGACCTGAACCATTTGCAGAAGCATTTACCGTTCAATATTTAGCTGAGAAGCTAAAGAGAACAAACCGGAAAATTAAAGTAGCACTTCTAGATCAAGTAACAGTTGTCGGATTAGGTAACATTTATGTGGATGAAGCATTATTTCGTGCTGGTATTCATCCTGAAAGAGAAGCAAGTTCCTTAAAGAAAAAGGAAATTGAACGATTACATGGGGAAATTATAGCAACTCTTCAAGAAGCAGTGGACAAAGGTGGAAGTACCATTCGTTCGTATGTAAACTCTCAAGGTGAAATTGGTATGTTTCAGTTGGAGCTATACGTATATAGTAGAAAAGGTGAACCATGCAAAAGGTGTGGTACAGAAATTGAGAAGCTTGTTGTCGGAGGAAGGGGCACGCATATTTGTCCTAAATGCCAACAGAAAAAGTAAAAATGCTATGAAATGCAGATTTAAAATAACATTGGATGGGCTCTTTTCATATACTACCATAGCTTGAATATGGAAGGAGCTTGATCATGGTTCTGTCAGTATCTCTTGTCCTGCTTGCCTTTGCTGTTAGCTTGGATAGTTTTAGTGTTGGTTTTACTTACGGTCTTCGGAAAATGCATTTACCCATACGTTCAATTATTATAATTGCCATTTGTTCTGCCTTCACGTTAATGATTGCAATGGGAGTAGGAAATATTGTCTCCGTCTTTCTTTCACCTGAATGGGCAGAAAAAATTGGAGGCATTGTTCTTGTTGGAATTGGTGCTTGGGTATTATATCAATTTTTTCGTCCCGAAAAAGATCAAGCCGAATCAAATGGAGATCCTGTACTTATTAAACTTGAAATAAAATCACTGGGTGTAGTTATTCACATCTTAAAAAAACCAATGGATGCAGACATTGATAAATCAGGGGCGATCACAGGGATTGAAGCATTTCTACTAGGTTTTGCGTTATCATTAGATGCATTTGGTGCAGGTATTGGAGCTGCCTTACTAGGCTATTCTCCAATTGTCATGGCAATATTAGTAGCTGGAATTAGTTCCATCTTTTTATTTGGTGGATTAAAGTGTGGTAAGGGCTTATCAAAGCTAAAATGGGTACAAAAATTTGCCTTTCTACCAGGTTTCTTATTAATCATGTTAGGTATATGGAAGTTATAGCGGAGGATTAAAATGAAGGTAACAATTGGACTTACAGGTGGAATAGCGAGTGGAAAGAGCACGGTTTCATCCATGCTCCGTGAGCTTAATTTTCCAGTAGTTGATGCAGATATCATTGCACGTGAAGTGGTAGAGGTAGGAGAGGAAGCTTACCTTTTAATTGTTGAGGAGTTTGGGGAAGAAATCCTTACGACAAATGGTTCAATTGACCGTGTTAAACTAGGGGCTATTGTTTTTCATAACGAAGGTAAGAGAAGGACACTAAATAGCATCGTACACCCTGCAGTAAGAAAAAGAATGATTGAATTAAAGGAAAATTACTTAAAAAAGGACCATCGTGCAGTCATATTAGATATACCGTTGTTATTTGAAAGCGAATTAACATTTATGGTTGATAAAACGTTACTTGTATATGTTAATTCTGATACACAACTGCATCGACTCATGAATAGAAATCAGTTAACAAAAGAGGAAGCACTTGCTAGAATTCAATCACAAATGCCACTCGAGGATAAATTAAAATTAGCTGATGAGGTTCTTACTAATAATGGAACAATAAATGAAACAGAGGAGCAGTTACGACAAGTTCTTATGAAATGGAAACTGCTATAACTAGTAAAAGACTTGCTGCATGCAGGTCTTTTTTTTATGCTGTTTTCGTTTAGGTTGTTGCTCTTTTCTAATTCAACCTCAAATTGCTTCTAAAACTGGTTCTCACCCAGAAAATAAAAGTAACAAAGTTTTAGAAAAGAACCTTTTATTTACATGGAGGCTATAGCGTTAATTAGTAAAACAATTTAAGTAAGAGATTCACATATATACATACATCATATAAGGTACTAAATAATATAGATTAACCAATAACACAAATATTATGTACAAATTAAAAAAATCCATCACATTGAAACCGTTTTATGTTATACTAATAGTAGGATAAGGAATAAAAAGTATAACATATATGGAGGAGACTACGACATGAGAGGTAGAATAGCAATCAATGGGTTGGGCCGAATTGGGAGAATGGTATTTAGAAATGCAATCCAAGAGGACAAATTAGAGATTGTGGCAATAAATGCAAGTTATCCGGCTGAGACATTAGCACATTTAATTAAGTATGATACAATTCATGGTAAATTTGATGGGGAAGTAATTGCTGAAGAAAATGCCCTCATTGTTAACGGAAAAAGAGTTCAGTTATTGAGTTCTAGAGATCCGCTTGAGCTTCCTTGGAAGGAATTAAATATAGATATTGTCATTGAAGCAACTGGTAAATTCAATTCTAAAGAAAAAGCAATGCTTCACGTACAGGCAGGAGCAAAACGTGTAATACTAACAGCACCTGGAAAAGAAGAGGATGTAACAATTGTTGTTGGGGTTAATGATCATACGTTAGATATCGAAAATCATATTGTGATATCAAACGCTTCTTGTACAACGAACTGTCTTGCTCCGGTTGTAAAAGTATTAGACGAGCAATTTGGGATCGAAAATGGACTAATGACAACTGTTCATTCATTTACAAATGATCAAAAAAATATTGATAATCCACATAAAGACCTACGTCGGGCGAGAGCGTGTGCTTCTTCAATCATACCGACGACAACAGGTGCCGCTAAAGCACTTGCTAAAGTGTTACCTAGCTTGCAAGGGAAATTACATGGGATGGCATTACGTGTTCCAACACCAAATGTTTCACTTGTAGACCTGGTCGTTGACTTAAAAAGTGATGTAACAATAGATGATATTAATGATGCATTTTTATCTGCTTCAGAAGGTTCATTGAACAGTATTTTAGGCTTTACAACTGAACCGCTTGTTTCAATTGACTTTAATACAGATTCACGCTCTGCAATCATTGATGGTTTATCTACAATGGTGATTGGTGATCGAAAAGTGAAAGTACTTGCGTGGTATGACAACGAGTGGGGTTATTCAACTCGTGTAGTAGATCTAACTAAAATTGTTTCTGACCAATTAGTTAAAATGAAAGAAGAAGT
Source organism: Bacillus sp. BGMRC 2118 (assembly GCA_008364785.1). Taxonomy (GTDB): domain Bacteria; phylum Bacillota; class Bacilli; order Bacillales; family SA4; genus Bacillus_BS. The sequence continues at coordinate 198,409 of VTTJ01000002.1, forward strand.
TTCTGCAATCTAATAACCGTGCAAAAAAGACCTTTTAAATGTAACCATTTAAAAGGTCTTTTTTCTGCTTTTACTCTATTGGTTAACATGTTGTTAGTAATCAAATTAGGTCATCATTAACATTTTGGGTTCAAGAAGCATACTCTTTTAAAAGTTTAGAAGAGGGTATAAGGTAAGTACATAAGGTTGAACCACTTGATTGGATAATTTCATTACAGTAGGTAAAAGTAATAGGTGCGCCCTTGGAAATAACATGGGTTGCTCTTTATTAAAGTATCTTTTTCGTATGTCTGGAGTAATTAATTTAAACCATCTTAAACTGTCCTAGACAGAGTGGCTTTTCTTCTTTACGAAAGTTCTTTTCTAAAACTTTGTTGCTTTTAGTACAATTATTCTAGGGTCATACAGTTTTAGGAGCAAACCTGATGGTGGATTAGAAAAGAGCAACTCTCTTTATGTATAGTAGTAACTTGTACTAAGGTGATAATCCTGCTTCCTGAGATTTTTACGAGAAAGCAACAATCTATACGAAAAAACAGCCTTACGAAAAGTTGTCAGAAAACCATGAGATTACAGTGATATTCGCCTTATTTGAATGTCAAAGATCTGTGCGAACACAACCAAAGCAAAATAGTTGTTTGATTTGTAGGACCGTCATATAGAAATAGAAGGATAATAATAAAAAAAATTTCCAATGATGTGTTGCAATATTGAATCAAACAAAGTATACTATTTTTCGTGAACTTCTTACCTATTGCTTCGGTAAAGAGGCTACTTAAAGGGTTAGGACCTCTTTGGACTAACTTTCCCCCGTGGTAGTATGCTTGCCTATACGCGAAAGAAATTCATGAACACCTAAAATTGTAAAAGGGGGAAATTTTATAATGGAAACAATGGGTCGTCACGTAATCTCAGAATTATGGGGTTGTGACTTTGAAAAACTTAACGACATGAACTTTATTGAAGAAACTTTTGTAAATGCAGCTTTAAAATCCGGTGCTGAAATACGTGAGGTAGCGTTTCACAAATTTGCTCCTCAGGGTGTAAGCGGGGTAGTCATTATTTCTGAATCACATTTAACTATTCACAGCTTCCCTGAACATGGCTATGCAAGTATCGATGTCTATACTTGTGGAGATTTAGATCCTAATATTGCGGCAGATTATATCTCAGAAGCATTAGGTGCACAAACTAGAGAAAACATCGAAATTCCTCGTGGAATGGGTCCAGTTCAAGTAAAACAGGCTAAAGTTAAAGCTTTATAATATGTTGCTAGAAAAAAAAGAGGTGTAATCTACACCTCTTTTTTTACATTATTCTCTTTATAGTGTTTAATGGACATACATACTATTAATTAGAAAGTGGGTACGGGCTATGGGAGTTATTCGTTCAGTTGGGCAATTTTTCTCAAATCATTGTGAGACCGGAGAAAAACACGAAGACCCCTCGTTAAGAACACGTTATTACAAGGTGACGAATAGTAATGCAATGAAAACAGTTGAGGAATTATTATCAAATGAACCTGGAATGAAAGTGACATCTGTTTCAAAAGAACATGGTGAATTAAGTGTAGAGATGAAATCTCCACAAAAGGCATTTATTGTTGTTTCAATTATCTCTGTGAGACCCTATGAAACAGCAATTGATTTTTCAGTTACATACGAAGGTTTACTAAGTTTAGGATACACAAAGGGAATAGTGAAAAAACTATATAATATGATAGATGATAAGCTTACTTCATTAAGGTAGTACATTAGAATGAAAGTACTTGTCTAATGTCGGAATTTGCAATAAGATTAAATGGAATGAAACATCATGTTATACTTATTTTGTTTTGTTGATTAATGCTTTGGAGTTGATAGAATGAAATGTCCAAGCTGCCACCATAACGGTACTCGCGTACTTGATTCACGCCCTGTTGACGATGGAAAATCAATTAGACGACGTAGGGAATGTGAAGAATGTCAGTATCGATTTACTACATTTGAAAAGGTCGAAGAAATTCCTCTTATTGTTGTTAAGAAGGAAGGAACAAGAGAAGAGTTTAGCCGTGATAAAATTTTGCGTGGTCTGATAAAGGCATGTGAAAAAAGACCAGTACCCTTAAAGGTACTAGAGGATATTACTCATGAAGTGGAGCTTCGCAATCAAGGAGTTTCTGAAATAAAAAGTGATATCGTTGGTGAAATGGTTATGGATCGTTTAGCGGTAGTTGATGATGTCGCTTATGTAAGATTCGCATCAGTTTATAGACAATTTAAAGATATCAATGTATTTATTGATGAGCTTAAAGATTTATTAAAAACTAGAAACTAGTGAGCGACTAGGCATACATTGCTGAAAGCTCTATTTTTTTAAGTATTAAATGTATGATCACAGAGGACATTAGCAACTGACAGTTATCATTCTTGAAGGCTCTTTACTAAGTTGCTTTTCGTACACTTATTCTGTGTGTTCAACCAGTCCTAAAAGCAAAACAAGGGTGGATTAGAAAAGAGTTACTCTCTTTTTGTATAGTAGTACCTATATACTAAGGTGAGAAAATCCGGCTTCTTGAGATTTTTACGAAAAAGCAACAATCTATAAGAAAACAGCTTTCAAGAAATAAAGTTGCTGCTTATAGTCAATGATACGATGGAAGTCCTACGTAATAAAAGGGGATAATAAACATGCAATCTTGGAAAGAAGTATTACCGTTAGATCAATATTTAGTGAAAACGGACACCGTTCTACATGATTTAGATCGCAGGGTGCTGACTTTACTTTACCAGCCGCTTATAGGTCCTCTTAGTTTTTCTTTGTATATGCTACTTTGGGGAGAAGTTGAGGCTTATAAATATTGGGGCTCACCTTCCACTCACCGCCAACTAATGGCTTCATTGAAGATGAACTTAGACGATATACTAATGGCCCGAAAAAAGTTAGAGGGAATTGGGTTACTAAAAACCTATGTTCAGGAAACAGCTGAAGTTAGAAATTTTATATATGAAATAAAGCCTCCTTTTTCTCCACATGTATTTTTTAGTTCTGATTTTCCATTTAGTATTTTCTTAAAAGAAGAGGTAGGCGAACTCAGATACAATAAGTTAAAATCGCTATTTGCTACGAAAAGCATTAATTCCAATGACTTTAAAGATATCTCACAATCCTTTGCTGATGTGTATTCACCCTCTAAAGAACATAAGGGCGTAAATATGGAGCAGGAAGATCAGCAATTATATATTCAACGGGAACAACTCTCTTCACTATCAGTTGGGAAGTTTGATTTCGACTTTGATTTATTTATATATGGCCTTTCTGATAATTTTGTTTCTTCCAAGCTAATTACAGATGAAGTCGGAGAGCGTATTAAGCTACTTGCATATGTGTACGGCTTGTCTCCATTGGATATGCAAAAGGTTGTCATGAACGCCACGTTTGGAAACGAAGATGAAATTGATTTAGGTATACTATCTGAAAAAGCAAAAATGTATTATGAGATTGAACATTTTGGTAGATCCCCGTTATTAATTGAAAAAATACAACCATTACAGCTTCAAACGATGAGATATGTAGAACCTCAAACAGAACAGGAGAGACGCATCCATCATTTTGAGACAACAACTCCAAAAGATTTTCTCAAAGAACTTGCTGGTGGAGCTTCCCCTACAAGCAGTGATTTAGCGATTGTAGAGAGTATTATGGTTAATCAACAGATTCCACCAGGTGTTGTCAACGTGCTTCTTGATTATGTTGTGAATCGAAAAAAGATGAACTTAAATAAAAAATATATCGAAAACACAGCTAGTAACTGGGCAAGGCAAAAAATTAAAACGGTCAAGGAAGCACTTAACCAAATAGAAGATTTTGAAAAAGATGTGGCAGAATATAAAGACAAAGAAACAAAAACAAAACAAAATCCTAGTAGTAGTTTAAGAAAACCAATTCGTAAAGAAATACTGCCGGAATGGATGACAGATCCGGATTATATTGAGAAAAGAAAACAACAGTTACTAAATAAACAACGTGATAAATAACAAATGCAAAAGAGAGGTGAGTTTATGAAATCAATTAAGGATGCATTAAATACAATGCCATATCCGAAACGAATGGAAGAGCAATATGAAAAATATAAGAATATTGTATTAAATGATCCGGATATTAAAGATTTCTTGGAGCAAAATCGCCCCTTCTTAAATCGTAAAATTTTTGATAGAGGCCTTTTAAAAATGTATGAGTATCACACTCAAAGTAAAGAATGTGCCAATTGTCCAAGCCTGCAGGAATGTGTCAATATGGTACCAGGGTATCATCCACAGCTTGCACTGAAAAATAAACAATCAATTGAACTTGATTATCAGCAGTGTCCGAGCAAGGTGTTAGCTGATATTCAGAAGGAAAAGAGAAATAAAATAAAGTCTGTATATATCCCTTCGAACTTATTGAATGCGACATTTATGGATATTTATGAGGACGATGACTATCGATATCAAATTAAACAACAAATATGGAACTTCATACAATCGTACAAATCAAATAAGAAAATAAAAGGTTTTTATATTCATGGTGGATTTGGTGTAGGGAAAACATTTATTTTATGTGCGATTGCAAATGAATTAGCAGATGATCATACAGAATCCATGATCATGTATTTCCCTGAATTTATTCGTGAATTAAAAAGTGTAATGAGTAATGAAGGGGCTTTTAATCAAAAGCTTGAAGCAGCTAAGAAAGTTCCAGTCCTTATGTTTGATGATATCGGTGCAGAATCAATGACAAGCTGGATGCGTGACGAGATACTAGGTCCTATCTTGCAATACAGAATGTTAGAAAATCTTCCGACATTTTTCACTTCCAACTTAAATTTAGATGAGTTACTTCGCCATTATACGTATTCTCAAAAAGGTGAAGAAGAAGGTATTAAAGCACAACGAATACTGGAGCGAATTAAATTTTTAACGGAAGAGATTGAATTAGTCGATATTAATAGACGGATTTAAAAGAGCTGGAAAGCTCTTTTTTTTAGGCTCTTTTCTAAAACTTTGTTGCTTTACGTACACAACTAGTTTTAGAGTAAAACGAGGTTGAAACTAGAAAAGAGCAACTCTCTTTATGTATAGAAGTACTTAGATACAAAGGTAAAAATCTGGCTTCCTGAGATTTTTACGAAAAACAACAAACTATACAAACAGCCTTTTTTTGTTTTGTGAATAAAATGTAATTCATTTTTTTGTTTCCCCTTCATATAAATAGAATCAGATGCAAAAAGGGGGGACAACCATATGCATATAACATTTGACACCGAGTTAGATCTTCAATATGTTTATAAGCTGCTTTCAAACTCAAAGAATCGGTCCTTTAAGTTAAAGATCAAAACTGACCATACATTATTCATTGATCTAGCTAAAAGTGATGAAGAATGTATTCGAACATATATTATTCCTTCATTAACACAGTTTGTATTGAAGATTAAAGAACCGCAATATATTCGTTATTTCTTAAGTACAGTGTTTTTTTATGAGGATGAAACAGAACAGCTGCAAATTATTGAAATGGTGCAATCACTAGTGAGTGATGATGAAGAACGATTACATCCTTCGTTAAAAGAAGGATATCCAAGGGAAGAAATAATTAAACGGGCGTTAACGATGTTTTTGACTAAACATGTTCAGTTCTCATTTGAAGCGTTTTTAACATTCCGATTAAAGGATTATTTAATACGCTTACAAGAATATATTGAGGTTGCAATTGATGAATATAAACTAGAACAAGATTATCAAGACTTTATAGAAACGTTACGAAAATATATTGCCACTAAAAATAGCGAAAACAAACTCATCCATGTGGTTCAAGAGAAGGAACGTTTTATCTTTTATGACGAAATGCTTAACGAGATTGAAGTTAGGGTGGAAATGGAAGAAGAGTTTGTTTCAAATTACGGATTCGAAGTAGATCAGGAGTTAATTGCTCCCTTATTATTATTAAGTCCAGCTTCTATTCACTTATATTCTGCTTACTTAGACCAAGGAATTGTACAAACGGTAGTTAGTATTTTTCAGGAGCGAGTAGCCATATATCCTTATGAACGTTTTCATGAAAAATATCCAATTGATCATACATAATAAAATTTAAGAAAATAACTTGATTTCAAACCGTAATTGTGGCTATAATAACCTACATAATCACTATATGTTAGACTAGTAATGAGAAGGACATGGGTTATTTTTACGGTTTCACAGAGAGGGAAGTCCACAGGCTGCAAGCTTCCTATACACGAAAGATGTACCTACCACCTTTAAACTTTAGTACTGAACAGATGAAAGTCCTACTATGTACTAACGGTATCAACCGTTATCTTGAACTTCTTAAGCCAAATCTCATGAGATTGGAAAGAAGGGTGGAACCACGACTACAAACTCGTCCCTTTATTTAGGGAGGAGTTTTTTTTATTTTTAGGCTGTGTTAACGTAGAGGGTTGATTGAATTGGAAGGACACGAGACTCTTGGAACGAAAATCAACAACAAGGTTTAACAGAGCCTATTTTTAATTACTATCACTTATGACAAATTGTCATTGTGAAAATCAGTTTAAGGAGAGAAAAAGAATGTCTGAATTACTGAGCATTACATTTCCAGACGGATCGGTGAAGGAGTTTCAAAAAGGTACTTCGACAGAAGATATTGCAGCATCAATCAGTCCAGGGTTAAGAAAAAAAGCAATAGCTGGAAAGTTTAATGGAAATCTTATCGATTTGCGTCATCCTATCCAAGAAAATGGAAGTATTGAGATTATTACGCAGGACTCATCAGAAGCACTTGAAATTTTGCGCCACAGTACAGCGCATTTAATGGCTCAAGCTGTTAAACGTTTATATAAGGATCAAAACGTTCGTCTAGGTGTAGGACCAGTCATTGAAGGTGGTTTCTACTACGACATTGATATGGAAGAATCAATTACTCATGAGGACTTATCTCGCATTGAAAAAGAAATGCAAAAAATTTCGAATGAAAACCTGGCAATTGAGCGTGTTGAAGTTTCACGTGCCGAAGCTGAGGCTCGTTTCGAAAGCATTAACGATGGATTGAAACTGGAATTATTAGAAGCAATTCCTGCTGATGAAACAGTTACAATCTATGAGCAAGGAGAATTTTTCGATTTATGCCGTGGTGTACATGTTCCATCAACAGGAAAAATTAAAGAATTTAAGCTATTGAGTGTCGCAGGTGCATACTGGCGTGGCGATAGTAAAAACAAGATGCTACAACGAATTTATGGTACAGCTTTCTTCAAGAAAGAAGATTTAGCGGAACACCTTCGTTTATTAGAAGAAGCAAAAGAACGTGACCATCGTAAGCTAGGGAAAGAGTTAGACTTATTTACAAACTCTCAAAAGGTTGGACAAGGCTTCCCATTATGGCTTCCTAAAGGTGCAACAATCAGACGTATTATTGAGCGTTACATTGTTGATAAGGAAATAAGACTAGGGTATTCACATGTGTACACACCTGCATTAGGTAGTGTTGACCTTTATAAAACTTCGGGTCACTGGGAGCACTATCAGGACGGCATGTTCCCTGTAATGTCTATGGATAATGAAGAACTAGTATTAAGACCTATGAACTGTCCACACCATATGATGATTTATAAAAATGATATTCACAGCTACCGTGAATTACCAATCCGTATTGCGGAGTTAGGGTTAATGCACCGTTATGAAATGTCTGGTGCTTTAACAGGCTTGCAGCGTGTTAGAGGAATGACATTAAATGATGCTCATATTTTCGTGCGCCCAGATCAAATTAAAGATGAGTTTATTCGTGTAGTTCGTTTAGTTGAAGCTGTTTACAAGGATTTCGGTTTTGAAGATTATTCTTTCAGACTTTCTTACCGCGACCCAGAAGATAAAGAGAAATATTTTGATGATGATTCAATGTGGGAAAAAGCACAAGGTATGCTAAAGGAAGCGATGGATGACCTAGGGTTAGACTATTACGAAGCTGAAGGAGAAGCTGCATTCTACGGTCCAAAGCTTGACGTTCAAGTACGTACAGCACTTGGTAAAGATGAAACGCTTTCTACTGTACAACTTGACTTCTTACTACCTGAACGTTTTGATTTAACATATGTAGGAGAAGATGGTAAGCAGCATCGCCCAGTTGTAATTCACCGCGGGGTGGTATCAACAATGGAACGTTTTGTTGCCTTCTTAATTGAAGAATATAAGGGTGCATTCCCAACATGGTTAGCTCCTGTACAAGTACAAGTGATTCCTGTATCACCTTCTGTACACCTTGATTATGCGAAGAAACTTCAAGAGGAGCTTCAATTTGAAGGTATACGTGTGGAATTAGATTCACGTGATGAGAAAATTGGTTATAAGATACGTGAAGCACAAATGCAAAAGATTCCTTACATGCTTGTAGTTGGGGATAATGAGATACAAGAAAATGCAGTTAATGTTCGTAAGTATGGTGAACAGAAGTCTGAGACTATTTCCGTTGACCAGTTTAAAGCATTAATTTTAGATGAAGTAAAAAAATAAATTGATCTTGTTCTAATTGTCACCTCTTACTGGTTAAATTTTTACATTATGCGCTTGACATGGTCTAATCTAGATGGTAAAGTTGTTTAGGTAACTGAATAGTTTGTAATGAACAAGCAGGAGCACCCGCTTCTCACCTGATTGACACAAATTGTAGTTGGCAGGTTAAAAAAACGATGAATTAATGTATGATATACATTTCGTTAGTGTGGGTGTTCGAAACCCACACTTTTTTATTTGCAATTCATTTGTGCAAGAAGGAAGTTGCGGAACAATATTTCGGAGGTGGCTCATTATTAGCAAGGACATGATGGTTAATGAAGGAATTCGTGCACGTGAAGTACGTTTGATTGGGGCAAATGGAGACCAACTTGGTATCAAGTCCCGTCAAGAGGCACTTGAAATGGCACAAAATGTTAATCTTGATTTAGTGATGGTTGCTCCAACAGCGAAACCGCCTGTATGTCGAATCATGGACTATGGTAAGTTCCGTTTTGAGCAACAAAAGAAGGACAAAGAAGCACGTAAAAATCAAAAGATTATCAACATCAAGGAAGTTCGTCTGAGTCCTACTATTGAAGAGCATGACTTTAATACGAAATTACGTAATGCGATTAAATTCCTTGAAAATGGAGACAAGGTAAAAGCATCGATCAGATTCAAAGGTCGTGCGATTACTCACAAGGAAATCGGCCAACGCGTGCTTGACCGTTTCTCAGAAGCGTGTAAGGAAGTTAGTACGATTGAATCTCATCCAAAGATGGATGGCCGAAGCATGTTCTTAGTTTTAGCACCAAAAGCTGATAAGTAAAAGATTGAGGAGGAATACCCAATGCCAAAAATGAAAACTCATAGAGGTTCAGCTAAGCGTTTCAAGAAGACTGGATCTGGTAAGCTTAAGCGTTCACACGCTTACACAAGTCACTTATTCTCAAACAAGTCTCAAAAGCAAAAGCGTAAGCTTCGTAAAGCAGCATTAGTAAGCAGCGGCGATTACAAGCGCATCCGCTTCATGATCGGTTCTAAGTAATAAAAAAATTCGAATTGTGTTTATATATTAGGAGGGAAACAAAATGCCAAGAGTTAAAGGTGGTACAGTAACTCGTAAGCGTCGTAAGCGCGTTTTAAAGTTAGCTAAAGGTTATTATGGTTCAAAACATACGTTATATAAAGTAGCAAATCAACAAGTAATGAAGTCTTTAAACTATGCTTTCCGTGACCGTCGTCAAAAGAAGCGTGACTTCCGTAAATTATGGATCACTCGTATTAACGCGGCTGCACGTATTAACGGTCTTTCTTACAGCCGTTTAATGCACGGTTTAAAAGAAGCTGGTATCGAAGTTAACCGTAAAATGTTAGCTGACCTGGCTATTCACGATGCAAAAGCATTTGCTGAATTAGCAACAGCTGCTAAAAATAGCCTAAACAAGTAATAATGATTGAAGAGTCACTCGCGATTGTAGAGTGACTCTTTTTTACTATAGCCGAAACTACAAATAGACAAGGCTTTCTTCAGGCGATTGTTAGATAGGATAGGTTACAAGGGGGAGTAGTAATGATCTATATCTTAGGATATATTCTACTTATTAATATACTTGGTTTTTATGTGATGTACCAAGATAAACTAAAAGCAAAGAGAAATGAATGGAGAACCCCAGAGCGCACATTATGGATGTATGCCTTCGTAGGCGGAGTATTTGGGGTTTATTCAGGAATGAGAGTATTTCGTCACAAAACAAAACATCGTTCATTTAAATATGGATTGCCATTTGTGATGGTCGCCTATTTAACTATTTTTGTATTCTTGTTGCAGAAATTGTCATAATGGCCCGTACCACTGTATATAGTAGAGAGTAGTTTGTCATTTACTGGTCAACCAACTAGGAGGAGTCCATCATGAACCAATCAATGACGATGCTATTTGCATTTTTAGAGTCAAGTGGGTTTTGGGCACCATTTGTTTTTTTACTATTCCATAGTATACGACAATTTTTATTTATTCCTGTAGCCGTATTATGTGTAGTAGGTGGTATCCTCTTTGGATCGATAATGGGAGCAATTTATTCTTTAACTGGACTGACAATCTCATGCATTTTATTTTACTTTTTATATCAATCGATGCCTAAGCTATTCAACAAGATTCATAGGATGAAAGACAAATGGACAGGAAATCGCTTATCTTTTTCCCCAGGACAAATTGCCTTGTTACGTTGTATTCCATTTATGCAATATAACTTACTTTCACTTATTTTACTGGAGAGGAAGAAGAACTTTTTCTCTTATACGAAGCAGTCATTCTTAACGAATATACCTGTAGCAGTGCTCTACACATTGTTCGGACAGTCTATAAGCAGGCTCTCACCTACTATTATTTTAGTTGTCCTCTTTACGATGACAGTCATGTTTTATATGCTAAGGGAGAAGCAGAATTACCTGAAATGGAAAGAGTTTTTTCCAGATAAGGCCGCTTAAAAAAAGGAGTGTAAATCTACTGATTTAGCACTCCTTTTTTTTGTTGTCTAACTGGTTCATTTTACCTATTTGTTACATTTTTGTAACAGAAAAGAGGAGCTTAGACATACAGAGATTTCCATGGTAAATAGTGTATAATTACGATGATTTACCCATATATTACTACGTATGCGTGATAAAAGCCTATTAGATTGATAGTAATTTAATAACACGTAACCAATATATTACTTCAATAGGGAATATAAAGGAGAGGTTATTTTTGATTGTTACATTGTTTGACCGTGACAGAGTCTTTCACTCTGTACTCCCCAATAAAATTACTGGAAGGTATGTGTTGGAAACAGTTGATGAGAATCAAAACACAATAGATTTGATTGCCATTGAGGCAGATGAAGAAAAGTGGTATGTCAAATCAAATAAAAATGCATTTTTGCAAGATTCCCAAGGTAATAGACTAACAAAATGCTATGTAGAGGCATTTAAAACATATACGATACATCGGGACAAAGGGCCTACTGCTTTGTTATACATAGAACCTCCTACAGATGATCGGAATATCTATACGAAGCATACAGTCAAAAATGAGGTAATTAGAATAGGAAGAGGACAGGAAAATCATATCTGCTTTTCTAATAAACTTGTTTCTGGTACGCATTGTATGATTAAGTTTCATTCAAATGGGCATGCCACCATTCAAGATCAACATAGTGCCAACGGAACTTACGTAAATGGCAGGAAAATAAGAGAAGCAGTCCTTTCTATAGGTGATGTTATATACATTATGGGATTAAAGATTATATATAACAACGAGTTACTTACATTAAATAACCCTCATGGTTTGGTCTTGTTAGACCGAAAATCCTTCGAACCTTTCAAGGTTGATCAGCCAATCGTTCAAGTAGAGGAGAATCTTGATGAATTACAAATTGTAGAATCCAATGACAATTTGTTTTTTAGGTCACCGAGATTTAAGAGGGATATTAGACGAGCAACTATCAAAATTGATCCACCTCCGCAACCAACAAACATGGAAGAAACTCCTTTAATGCTCATGTTAGGCCCATCCATCACAATGGGTATGGCCTCTCTATTTACAGCATTATTTATGCTGCAAAATGTCATGAGTTCAAACGGCAACATTCGTACCGCCATACCAATGCTCGTCATGTCAGTGAGTATGTTAATCGGTATGATCTTATGGCCAATCTTAACAAAACGTTATGAAAAGAAGAAAAAGAGAGAACTTGAAAAAAAGCGCCAAGAAAAATATATACATTATCTTGAAGAAACGAAAAATGTAATTGAGAAAGAATGTCAGCATCAAGAGGGAATTTTAAGAGAGAATCATGTTTCTCTAGAAGAACATATACAAAGAATTAATAAAAGAGAGAGAAATCTATGGGAGCGTGCTGTTGGTCAGAATGATTTTTTAAAAGTAAGAATTGGGTTAGGTGATGTTCCCCTAGATGCAGAAATAAAATATCCAGAGAAAAAGTTTACTCTTGATGATGATAATCTTCAGGAAGAACTATATAAGCTTGCAGATACACCAAAGATGTTAAGAAATGTGCCTGTCACATTATCACTGATTGAGGAGAAAATTAGTGGTGTAATTGGTAACCGGGATTTGGTGAAGGATTTTGTAAAGGGATTAATCATTCAACTAACAACTCTGCATAGTTACGACGAATTGAAGCTTGTGTTCATTTATGATGAGGCTGAGCAGGAGGACTGGGCATTTATAAAATGGTTACCTCATGTATGGACGGAAGATAAAAAAATACGGTTTATTGCAACGGATTTAAACGAAGTAAAAGAGTTATCAAACTACTTTGAAAAGGAAATAATGAACCGTGCAGAATTGACAGAGGATGATATCGCAGATTTAACACAGCATTATGTTGTTTTCTCTATGAGTAAGAGCTTAGCTTCAAAGGCAGAAATGATCAACTTACTAGTTAAGGAGAAAAAGGACATTGGCTTTAGTTTACTAACATTGTATGACCAATTAGGAAAGCTTCCTAAAGAATGCTCTAAGGTGGTTGAGCTTCAAGAGAAATCATCAAAAATTTACGATAAAGATGATATTTCTGGAAGCCATATTGCCTTTAATGCAGATATGTACACACTTGGTGAGGCCGAAGATTTAGCAATCAAGCTTGCAAATATCGGGCTGTCTTCATCAGTGGAGGCATATGCCTTACCTTCTATGCTAACGTTCCTAGAGATGTTTGGTGTTAGTAAAATTGAGCATCTAAATGCCTTGACAAGATGGAAGGAAAATAATCCAACGTTAACGATTGAAACTCAAATTGGTGTTGATACGTCCGGTGATCCATTTAAACTGGATCTGCACGAGAAATATCATGGACCACATGGGTTAATTGCAGGTATGACAGGCTCAGGTAAAAGTGAGTTTATCATGACATTTATTTTGTCATTGGCAGTCAATTACCATCCTAATGAAGTAGCATTCATATTGATTGATTACAAGGGTGGCGGTATGGCGAATGCATTCCTGAATTTGCCACACCTAGCCGGCACAATTACAAACTTAGATGGAGCTGCTGTGAAGCGTTCACTCGTTTCTATTCAAAGTGAGTTAAAACGTCGTCAGGCGATTTTTAGTGAGACCAGCAGAAGGATGAATGAGAGTAATATTGATATTTACAAATACCAAAAACTATATCGGGAAGGGAAAGTATCAGAACCATTACAGCATCTCTTTATGATTTCTGATGAGTTTGCCGAGTTAAAAACACAGCAGCCTGAGTTTATGGAGCAATTAGTAAGTGCTGCTCGTATCGGTAGAAGTCTTGGAGTCCATCTCATCTTAGCAACACAAAAGCCATCTGGAGTAGTAGATGACCAAATTTGGAGTAACAGTAAATTTAGAATTAGCTTAAAGGTACAGGAAAAGGCAGACAGTATGGAGGTAATCAAGAGACCAGATGCAGCTGAATTGTCAACGACAGGACGATTTTATTTACAAGTGGGATATAACGAGTTATTTGAGCTTGGTCAGTCTGCATGGGCAGGGGCACCTTATATACCAACAGAAAAAATAGAGAAGAGTCAAGACACTGAAATAACGGTGATCGATCACTTAGGGAGGGTTATTGTAAGCGCAAAGGAAGATAAGAATGCACTGTTACATGCTAATCCACCTAAGCAAATTGATGAAATTACGAATTATTTAGCTGTGCTTGCTGAACAAGAACATGTAAAAGTTAAACAACTATGGCTGGAACCAATTGCTGCAATTATTTATCTAGAACAGTTAAAAGAAAAATATCAAGATACAGTGACAAATCGATTTGAGCTTAACCCTGTTATTGGTGAATATGATGATCCGGCAAATCAAAGGCAAATGCTTATGAGACTGCCAATAACGGAGGAAGGAAATACGATTATTTATGGAGTTGCTGGAAGTGGAAAAACTACGTTCCTTTCAACAATGATTTATTCATTAATGGAGGAACATTCTCCAGAAGAAGTAAATCTTTATTTACTAGACTTTAGTTCAGAAACGTTAAGTTGGTTTAAACAATCTCCACATGTAGGAGATGTCATCCTTTCACATGAGAGTGAAAAGATTGGTAACCTCTTTAAAATGGCAAATAGCGAGATTACCAGAAGAAAGAAACTATTATCAAACTATGGTGGAGATTTCAAAGTCTACAATCAGCTTGCAACTGACAGTCTTCCATCCATTATTATTGCTATTCACAATTTCTCGGCATTTACAGAAATGTATGAAGAGCATGAGGAGTCAATAAGCTACTTGACTCGTGAAGGATTGAAATACGGAATCTATTTTATTGTTACTGCATTGAATACTAGTGCTGTTAGATACAAGCTTCTTCAAAACTTTAAACAAATGTATGTTCTTCAGTTAAATGATACAACCGAATACTCCGGGGTACTCGGGAGTGTTGATGGTGTTTATCCCTCTAAGCATAAGGGGAGAGGAATCTTTAAAAATGATACTGTATATGAATTCCAAACAGCTCACATTTCTGAAGAAGCTACAAGGGATGCATATACATTCACGGTAAATTATTGCCAATTAGCTCAACGAAAATGGAATGGTGTCCGTAGTGCCTCGCGTATTCCAACGTTACCAGAAGCGGTAGATCTTGACTATTTACAAGAGGAGATTATTTATAACAAAATTGAACACCTGCCAATTGGAGTAGAACGAAGCACACTTCAAACATCGTACTATAATTTTACAGACTATATTAATCTAGTTCTTTCGAATGACTCACCTACAAATGAGGGATTCATCAAGGGACTTGTAGAAATGTATGAAGGTCACACAGATGATGAGCTAATTGTGATAGATATGAATGAAACATTATCATCTATAGCTGGTAAACGTCATCAATATGTATGTAACTCTGGTGAATTAGAAAGCATAATCGTTTATTTATTCACGACATTAGTAAATAGGAATAATTCGTCAAAAGAAGCAATTGAGGAAGGTAGAGAGGCACCGGCATTTAAGAGAATTACGTGTATTATTGATTCTTTTTCAGATATGTATGGAAGGTTGTCAGAGGATGGAAAAGACAAGATGAAGGTATTTTTAGAGCGAGGTGATTCTTTAAATGTCCATTTCATCATAAACGACAGAGTAAACAAACTAACGTCAATGTCCTATGAATCTTGGTTCAAGAAGCAAGTTTCACTCACAGAAGGGATCTGGCTAGGGAACGGAATCTCAGAACAATATTTAGTGAAGGTTCAAAAAGTAACACCAGACATGTATAAAGAGATACCAGAAGATTTTGGCTATGTAATTACAAAAGGTAAGCCTGTTTTAGTTAAACTCCTATCCAAAACGGCTAGTGCAGAGGAGGTAGCTTACTATGGATAAGGTTTTGGTTGAAATATATATTCCAGCTTCAGATGAAGTATATGACGTATTTATTCCTTTGAATAGTAAGTGCTTTGAAATCTTATCCCTGCTGTCTAAGGTGATGACCGAATTATCAAAGGGTTACTTTATCGCTACCAACAGTACAGTACTATGTGACAGGGAATCTGGTGCGTATTTAAATATTAATATGAGCATAGAAGAATTAGGACTTAAAAATGGTTCAAAGTTAATGCTATTGTAACTGAACTTGCTGGTGCAAGGTGTAGTAGAATCTATGCTATCCAATGTAGGTAAATCTAATAACGAACCTGCTGATCATATATGTTTTACAAGAACTACTTCAAAAGGGGAGATCAAGAAATGGATCAGAAAATCAGAGGTAAAGTTACTAGAATGATCTACGAACTTGATTCACTAAAAAGGGAATTACAAGTGCTTTCCATTGAAATTGAGAAGGAAATAAAGCGTATAGGTTCTTCAGACTATACCATAAGTTCACAGCCTGTAAAGAGTACGTATAAACGAGTTAGTGGTGAATGAGAAATAAGAATAGTAGAAATAGAGATTAGTAGTGGATGAGCAGCCACTCAATATGCTTGAATGGTTGCTCATCCACTACAGAAGGAGGTGAACGAAATGGCTCGTCAAATTACCGTAGATCCAGCTAAACTTGATTCAACATCTGCAAAGATTGAACAACAAGCTGGTGATTATGAAAGAATTTATAAACAATTATTCAATGAGGTAGATGGAATGGCTGCTGCATGGCAAGGTGCTGATAACCTTGCATATGTGAACCAAGTGAAAGGCTTCATGGATGATCTACAAAAAATGTCAGAACTAATGAGACAATACTCTGAGTTCTTGAAAATGAGTGCTACTACTTATAGAAACACGCAAAATGAAGTAATTAATGCAGCTAAGCGATTATCTAACTAATGTCTAAGAAAAGGAGGGGAACAAAGTGGCAGCTGATGGAATTAAAATTTCCCTTGGGGAAGTTACAAGTACAGCAAATACAATTCGTACATTAAATCAAAACCTAGATTCAAGGTTAAAAGATATTAAAGGTCAAATGGACGGACTTTCATCTTCTTGGCAAAGTGATGCGTCGAATACGATTAGAGATAACTTCAATGCACTTCAGCCGAAATTTGAAGCATTCCGTGAAGTAGTAGATGCATACGCCAAATTTCTAGATCAAACTGTTACAAACTATAACTCTGCTGAAACAGCAATTAACAATAACGCGAGTGCGTTCAAATAAATTCCAAAAGGAAGGGGAACAGAGTAATGTTATCCCTTCCTTCCCAAAAGAAACAGTGAAGGAGCTCATACAAAATGATTAAGCATCTTGAATTAAGTGAGAGTAACGGTCTTCCTAAATTCCTATTTTATAAAGTACCTCCGAGTCAAATTGATAAGCAGGATTTAGAACTTATTCAGTATGGAGACGTAGATGGCTTACTTCCGTGTGTGACAGTTGGGAAGGATGCAGATACGTATATTCGCTATGATGTGGTATTTGAACGGAACTTGACTGTACAGTTAGATGAATTCCTAAAGAAAAAGGATCTTACGGATTATTTACATAGCTTACTAGAGTCCTTTCATTCATTAGAAGAGAAGGGGTTAAACAGTGAAAATATACTTCTGGATATGAACTATATCTTTATTGATCACTTTTCAAATAGATTAGTATTCTTATATGTTCCACTAAAGCAGCATAATGTTTTTGAAAAGGTATCAATGAAAGAGTTTATACAAGATCTCTTAGGTAGAACAAGATTTGATGAAAATGATGATACTGTATTTTTTATCAGACTTCATAATGCGATTGCAAGTCGTGGAGAAATAGACATAAGAGGTCTGCAGGAAATATTGGCTAATGTAACGCTTCCTACGGAACAGACAAAGAATAACAGACACATAGTGGAAGAGACAAGAAAGGAGAGTCCAGCAAGTTTTTACCGTCCAGGTGAGAAGAGTGATGAAAGTGTGTCTCAAGGTAATCTCGGTATACTTACATCAGAATACTCAAGTAAAAAAGTTGATAAGCGCTCAAGTCAAAAACTCGAAATAGAAGAAGAGGTTCAATATAAACGAATAACTAGAACAGATATGGGAGATTCGATTTCTACTTTAGGAGGTACATCTATCTCTATTAGTCCTACAGGTGTTGCCTCAATTCAGACTGAGGTACACGAAGATGAAGGCACAACCGTGCTAGGAGAGACAATTGTTGAAGAAGAAGAGACTACTGCATTAGGAATAGGCAGACAACCTATGACGACTCCATATATAGTAGTCGTAAGTAATAACAAGAAGGTATATGTCACAAAGAACCGATTTACAATTGGAAGAGATCCGAACCAAGTAGATTTTACTTCTGAAAATAAAACAGTTGGACGTGTACATGCAGAATTAGAAACGGTATCTGGAGAATATTTTTTAATAGATAATAAATCTACGAATGGCAGTTTTATAAACGGAAATAGGATATCACCACATGAAAAAATGAAGCTAAGGCATGAAGATCAATTCAAGCTAGGGAATGAAGAGTTTGTGTTTCGATTATTTTAGTAAAGGATGGCAGGTGAAGAAATGTCATTTTTAGTGGCGTATCATACAGACCTTGGTAATAGAAAAAAAACAAATCAAGATGCACTGTTAATGAAATCGGTTAGAACGAGAAAAGGTAGAATTGGGTTATTTGTAGTTTGTGACGGAATGGGCGGTTTGTCTGACGGTGAGTTAGCGAGTGCTACTGTAATTCGGAGTTTAGCGAGGTGGTTTGAAGAAAACGTACAAACCACTGTAGAAAACGAAAAGGAAGAAGAACTGTATAACCAATTGGAGCAGACATTGCATGAAGTAAATGGAAAAATTGATATGTATGGAACGAGCTTGAACAAAAAGCTTGGAACGACAGTGACAGCTTTATTAGTCGTGTATTCTACCTATTACATTTTTCAGGTTGGAGATAGTAGAGCCTACAACATAACACGAGACTCACTGACAAAAGTAACAGAAGACCAAACGTTAGTTGCCCGTGAAGTAAAAAGAGGAAACCTTACCGAAGAGCAAGCAAAATTAGATCCGAGAAAAAATGTATTGCTTCAATGTATTGGAGCGAGTAAGGAAATAGAAGTTGTAGTAACAAAAGGTGAGTGTAAAGATGCTTCATTATTTCTACTATGCACAGACGGATTTTATCGAAAGCTTCATGAAGAAGAAATGATACATCATTTGAATCCCGAGCAGTTAAATTCGACAAAGGCTATGGAGGAAAAAGCGAAAGAGTTAGTAGAAATGGTAAAGCAACGAAATGAACAGGATAATATTACAGTTTTGCTAACTAAAGTTTCGTAGGAGTACGGGGGAATAGGCTTGATCAAAATAGGAACGCTAATTGATGAACGGTACGAGATATTAAAGGAAATTGGCCGTGGTGGGATGAGCATTGTTTATCTTGCTATGGATAATAGGTTGAATAAATCCTTAGTCGTAAAGGATATCCGAAAACGGAAAAATAGTAATGATGAGCTTTTGATGAACAGCTTAGTGTTGGAAGCAAACATGCTAAAAAAGCTAGATCATGGTTCACTTCCGAAAATTTATGACATTATTGACTCTGATAAAGGGATCTATGTAGTGATGGATTATATTGAGGGAGAATCGTTGAAGGAAAAGCTTAATCGTGAAATTACGATTTCCCCTCGTGAAGTCATCCAATGGGCAAAGCAATTAAGTGATGTCCTCCACTATCTTCATACGAGAAAGCCGCATCCTATCATCTATCGCGATATGAAGCCGGATAATGTCATGCTCACTCCGGAGGGGAAAATTAAATTAATAGACTTTGGGATTGCAAGAGAATTTAAAAGTGAAAATACAACGGATACAACAAATCTTGGAACAAAGCTGTATGCTGCACCCGAACAGATTTCAGGAAAACAAACAGATGCCAGGACAGATATTTACAGCTTAGGCGTAACTCTTTATCACTTAATTACTGGTAAGACTATTAAAGATGAGCCATATGAGCTTAAACCAATCCGTTATTGGGATCCTAGCTTTCCAGAAGGGCTCGAACACATTATAAGCAAGAGTACCCAAGCTGAGCCTGGTGGCCGCTATCAAAACTGTGCTGAACTCTTATATGATTTAGAAAATATTGAGAAACTTACAAAAGGATATAAAAAACAGCTACTGAAGAAATTATCAATTTTCTTACTACCAGCAACCCTGTTTTTAGCTTTTACAACAACAAGCGTCATTGGTTTTAACAATATTAGAGATGAGGAAACACAAGATTATCAAAATTTAATATCAACTTCTAATCGCTATTTAATGGACGGAGAAGAAGATAAGGCAATCGAATTACTGCAGAATGCGATCGTTGAAGTAGAAAAAAGACCAGAAGCTTATATCAACCTATTAGATATCTACATCAACAAAAATGAAACAGACGCAGGATTAAAGCTGCTAAATCAATACATAGAAGATAACAATGGAAATATTAAAAAAAATAGTGAGATTCGATTTAAGATGGGAATGACATATTTTGATTTAGTACGAGATTACCAAACTGCACTTATACATTTTAGGGAAGTTGATGAAGAGAAAATACCAGATGTTGAGTATTACAAATCACTTGCGACAACACTTGGAACATTAAATATTGATTATAAGAAGTTTGCCGAAGAATTAGGAAAGTTCGAGTCTTATAATGATGGATTGCCGAATGACCGTAAGAAAATAGATAACTATAATGCACTCGCCTCTATTTATCTATCCTATAAAAGTCAGATTTCAGAATCGAATACCTCGGCGATTCGTGTTGTAGAAAAGGCATTAGAGGTATTAAACCTACAACAGCAAGATGATTTGAAATTGAAATATGAAGTGAACTTTGAACAGAAGCTTGCTCAGGCTTACTACAGTAGGGGAGTCCATTTTAACTCTATTGATAAAGTCGAGGCAAGAGAGGATTTTGCAAAAGCTGTGGAGCATTACCATTCTCTATTAGATATGAACGTGATAAATACAGAAGAAGTGATGATTAAAATCGGAATTATCTATTCAGAAATGGAAAAAGACTTGGAGGCTATTGAACAGCTTTACTCAACTATTGAAAAATATCCAACTAGTATTGAAGCACATGTCCAATTAGGGAATCTACAAGTAGATATAGAGCAGAAAAAGTCAGAGGATACCCGTAACTTCTCGCAGGCTTTAGTTATTTATAATAAGGCAAAGGAAATAGAAAATGCTAGTAATGACGAGGGCTTTAAAAAGTTAACGAGAAGGCTTATGAACTTAAATATTCTTGAATAGAAGGTAGGAAATGCTGTGGGCAACGTACTACTGTTTTATGGGGGGCTAGTCGGTGCACTGATTACACTCCCAATTACGATATTCATATTTTTTAAATTAAATATAAAACAAGTTATAGAAGATTTAACAGGCATGAAGTTGACCAAATCAATAACAGATAAAAAGGAGAGAGAAAAAAGGGGGACCGGCAAAATAGCCAAACCAGTTACCAATGAACTTAAGCTTAGAAAAGACCAGGGCAATCAAGAAGTAGCTGCCTCAAGCACAGAGACATTACATCATGAGGTTGAAGCAACTTCACTCATCACGCAATCACCAATAGATGAGACGTTGTTACTAGATGAAGAATTAGAAGAAACAACGATTTTACAAGAGGAAGTAGATGAAACCACCTTGCTCAAAGAAGGCGAGGATTCGGATTTTGTGGTAGAGCTAGATACCATGGTTGTGCATTCAGAAAATGTAATATAAAAGTGAGGGTGAGGAAATGGATGAATTAAGGATTCAAAAGTTTAAAAAGAAAAAGCCTAAGGGATGGAAAATTAATAAGTTTATTCCATTGCTAGTATTACTAGGTATTACTTTAGTAGTTTCAACAATTACTGTGTTTTCTGAAGACAAAAAAGATAGATTAGTAATATTCGAAGGTGAATCTTGGGATATGAGTAGTGCATACACTCATGATTGGTATACAGACAGCCATACTATTTCGTTCAAAGTGGATTTTAGTGATGAATATGATGCTGAAAATAATCAAACAGAATTGCCATTTTCAATTCAAACAAAATTTGAAGATCAACAGCTTTCTAATACTGTTTCAGAAGGAGTAAATGGAGTGTATGATGTAGCAGTCAATACTACAGAACAAGGGGAAAATGGAAAACTTGAAGTGACTATTAATATAAATGATGGTGCTACTAAAGTTTTCTACATTACAAAAGACACGACTACACCTCAGCTAAAAGTACTTGCTGGAGAACAGGAATTAGCAACTAACAGCATATTTTATGATTCACCAACACTTATTTTCTCAGTAACTGATACTAGTGTAGAAGGAAATAAAAATACGATTCACCTAAGTGCGAATGGAAAAGCTATCTCTACAAAACCATTCGAACACAAAGAGTCGGCTTCTGAAATGATTAGCTCTAATGTAGTAACGGAAGACGGTGTATATGAGCTGACTTTGACATCAGAGGACAAAGCGGGAAACACAGCTTCTAAAGGGCCATTTGTAGTGAAAGTTGATCTCAATGCACCAGAGATTACGGTAACGGGTGTTGAAAACAATAAGTTTTATAATCAAGATCAAACAGTTCAAATTCATTATTCAGATACGACAATTAACATAAACGAAACACATAGTGCAATTGAAAAAATAGGTGAAGTGTACCCGAGTAACTTTGAAATAACAAATCAAACAGACACAAGAGCTGTAGCTCAACATGTATTTTCGACCGATGGCACATATAAGGTGACAGCTGAATCAAAGGATGGCAACGGAAGACATACTGTCATCACACCTGTACAATTTACAATTGATAAAACAGCACCAACAGTTTCAATCACAGACATAGATGGAAAGCCATTCCAAGAGAATCAAACTCATCAAACGGCTCAAAAACTAAAAATTAGTGCACGAGATGATAATTTTAATTACAACGAGACAACTGTAACCGTCAAAAAAGATGGAGAGAGGTTACATAACCTCTTACCACTAGTGCAGGATGGAATGTCGGCTACAAATGTATATGATTTCAATGATGATGGAAAATATGAAGTTGCAATCAGTTCAACAGACTTAGCAGGAAACACATCTACTGAGGAACTGACATTTACAATTGATACACAAAAACCTGTAATTGAGATTACTGGTATTACAGACGGTGGCTATTATCAGCCAGGTAAGGAAGTATCAATTAAGCTATCCGATTTAACACTATTGTTAGATAAGACCATCCTTTACATTACGAAAGATGGAGAAGAGTATACAGACCGAGTTAACTTCTTTGAGAAGCTTATCGGCTCGCTTGGATTTGCAACACATGAATTTAAGGAGGAAGGAAATTACGAAGTTTATGTTGTAGCAAAGGATAGTTTAGGTCGAGAGGCAACTTCACCGACTTACAACTTTACAATTGATGGTACACCACCTGAATTAACGATTTCAGATTTAATCAATAACACAGTCTATAATGCTAAGAAAATAGTAACAATTAGTGCAAAGGATCACCATCTTGATAAACCGAATACTAAGCTTACAATTTTAAAGGATGAAAAAGAAATTGATCCAGAAACTCTTAAAGTGGAGGGGCAACAAGATCAATATGAATTTGCAGAGGACGGAGAGTACAGCATTGCCATTCATGCAAAGGATAAGGCTGGAAATAGTAAAAAACAAGACCCAATTTCGTTTACAATCGACCAAACTAAACCAATATTAGATATTTCTGGAGTAACCAATAACGAGCATTATCAGCCTGGACAGGAAATTCAGTTTACGATTGAAGATTTAACTATGAATCTTACGGATCAGGATCTAGTAGTAAAGAAAAATGGAGAAGCCTATTCAAAAGAAATAACCTTTACTGGTACTAAACGAAAGGTAACGGCAGCTCATCATTTTGAGGAAGAAGGAAAGTATGAAATTACGTTAAAATCAACAGATAAAGCTAATTTTGCAAGTGAGATAGGACCGATTGTATTTACAATAGACGGTACAAAGCCGGATATTACCATTAAAGGTCCTGAAGAAGGCTCATATGTAAAGGGTGATCCAAGTCTTTCATCAGTAACAATTGAGTATAAAGAATACAATTTTAATGAAAGTAAGCCTGCAGTAATCGTCAAAAGAAATGGTAAAGACATAACAAAAGAATTCGATAACTGGAATAGTTGGACCAATACGGGTGAGGTTACAAGTTACTCAAATCCAATATTAAATGATGGAGAATACGAGTTTGAGGTTAAAGCAACGGATAAAGCGGGCAATGCGGCAGAAAAGAAAACTCTCACTTTTATAGTAGATAACATAAAGCCTACTATTTCTATATCAGGGGCAGAAAACAATTCCTATAATAAGGGAGAAAAAGAAATTGTCATTAAAGTGGAAGAACAAAACTTCTCCACTAATAAGGTAGAAATCAAAGCGACAAAACAAGCACCAAATGGAGAGTTGACGTCTTTTGATATAGGTGAATGGAAAAACCATAATCGTACTTCGATGTTAAGTAAAGTGTTGAAAGCAGATAGTTCAGTTGATGGGATATATACGATAGAAGTCGTATCAACAGATGCAGCAGGTAACGAAGGAGAAGCCAGGCACCTCACATTTACAATGGACAACACAAAACCGGTTCTTTCCATTGAAGGTGTAGAACATGATCATAACTATAAGAGTAAGGCAGCAAAAATGACCATTACAGATACAAATCTATCGATTGAATCAGGAGATTTAATTGTTACTAGAAATGGATCTAGATATGATGTTGGGAAAATTGAACTTAATGGAACAAAGGCAGAACGTAACTTCCATTTTACAGAGGAAGGTAATTACGTTGTGAAATTGCAATCGGCAGACAAAGCAGGAAACAAGAGTATACATGACACGATTTCTTTCATCATTGATTCAACAGCACCAGTTTTAAAAATTAGTGGCATTAATCATAGCGAATACTATCCAACAAATAAAACAGTGACTACATCGGTAGAAGAGTTGAATTATTCAACAAATGATGTTAATTTTTCTGTTTCTCGAAATGGTGAAGCATTTAATGTTGGATCATGGAAAAATACAGGAATTCTTTCAGATTTGAAATACACGTTTAGCGAAGATGGGTTCTATACGATAGCTCTTGGCTCAAAGGATAAAGCTGAGAACATTGGCCAATCACAAGAAAAATCGTTTACGATTGATAAAACGAATCCAACAATCGATATTACAGGTGTTGATGATGGTACACATTACAATACGGATAAATCGGTAGGAATTGAAATTAAGGACGTAAATCTTGATGTAAACAAGGTCAGTGTCACAAAAGATGGTGCGACTTATGCAATCGGTGGATTATCTGTCTCTGAAAGACGGTTTGGTACCTCTACTGCGAAGCTAAGTCATTCATTTAGTAGAGAAGGAGATTATGTGATTTCTGTTGAAGCCATTGATAAAGCTGGGAATCGCTTCTCTAAGCAAATGTCCTTTACAATTGACAAGACGAAGCCAGTCATTACTCCGAAAATGAAAGGTACGAACACAGTCATTAAGAACGGAGCATATATTAACCAAATTTTCACTCCTGAGTTTGCATTAGATGAATCTGAAGATACAATTGTCACCGCTACTTTAAATAATGGACCGAATGTTGCGGGGAAAATACCGACAGCTTCTAGAGAAATGGTGTATACCTATTATGTACTTGCCAGAGATAAAGCTGGAAATGAATCAACACTAGACATCACCTTTACATTAGATACTTCTAAACCAGCACTTACGATTACCGGTGTTTTAGAAGGTTATTTTAATAATGATTTAACACCAACGGTTACGTACTCGGATAAACATTTAGATGAAAACAGATCGTCTGTAACACTAAATGGAAAGCCGTTTCTAAATGGAACGAAGTTAGATAAGGAGCAGGATTATACGTTAAAAGCCAACATTACGGATTTAGCTAATAACGTAAGCTCACGTACAATAGTATTCACACTGGATAAGACAAAACCTGTCATTAAATTTAGTGAGCCGTTAACAAGTAATTATTTTACTAAAGACCTACTACCTAGTCTGTTAATTGAAGATATGTCTGCGTACGATATTATTTCACAAACACTAAATGGAGAACCATATGAATTAGGTGAACCGATCACAACAGAAGGAAAACATGTGCTTTTCTTTGAAGTAAAAGATAAAGCTGGAAATATCCAACAGTTAAGTGTTGAATTTATTATCGATAAAACAAAACCAAAAGTCTTATTTGACGGAGTTGAAAAGGGAAAAGTATACTACGATTCGAAAACTGTCCAGATTAGACTTGAAAATCCTTTTGATTATATAAAAGAGATTTACGTAAATGGAAAATTGTTTGATGGTGAAATCATTGAAGAAGACGGATATAAAATAATTAAATTCAATGCAAATGAAAAGATGAAGTATGAAGTGAAGGTTCTTGCCTATGACGAGGCGGGTAACGAAATATCTGATACATTTTCATTTGAAATTAAAGAAAAGGGTGCCATCACAAAATTCTTTGAAAATAAGTTACTAGTGATTGGAGCAGTTACCGTCTTACTAGGTGGTATAGCTGCGGGAGGTACAACCGTTTATATTCGCAGAAGAGAAGGACTAGAAGATATAGTGGAAGAATAATACACACAAAAAAGGGTTTAAACGAATCTTCATTCGTTTGAACCCTTTTTACTTAACAAGGTCAGATCTGATAATAGTTCCAACGCAGTAAAAGATTTAGTCATTATCTTAAGTCAAGGCTGTATTCGTATAGACTGTTGCTTTTACGTAAAAATCTTAGGAAGCCGGATTTTCACCTTAGTATTTAGATACTTCTATACAGAAAGAGAGTTGCTCTTTTCTAATCCAACCTCAATTTGCTTCTAAAACTGGTTGTATTCCCAAAATAATTGTATAAAAAGCACAAAGTTTTAGAAAAGAGCATAAGTCAAAGACTAAATATTTGCAAAGTCTCTCTAACGGTATTAATCCTTACTGCTTCAACAGTTCTTTCATTGGACTCTTCCAATTAATTTTTGCATGTGGATAGGCAGCATTAATTTTCTGTTCAATGTGAATAAAGTCTTCTTTTGTGAAGCCTTGAAGTTTGGAAGAATTTTTAACTGATAAGCTGATTGTGACAACTTCAAAGGAGTGGCTGGTTGTTCCTAAGTATTTCTCTCCTTCAAATAGTGCTCCTTTATACGTCAGTAAAAAGTTTTTATGAACATTTCGAGAATCATCTAAAAAATGATATTGGTGATGCTCTTGAGCCAGCTCAAGTTTTCGCTTTGGATTAATGACATATTTAAATCCAACATAAAGTAAGACGACAATGCCGATTAAAATTAGTAATCGTAGTAGTAAGACGATCATGATAAGGGCCTCCTAAGAAACAATTCCTTTGGCTGTTTTTGTATAGATTATTGCTTTCTCGTAAAAATCTCAGGAAGCGGATTTTTACCTTAGTATCTAGGTGCTTCTATACATATGCTCTTTTCTAATCACACCTCGTTTTGCTTATAAAACGGGGTTGTACACAGTATAAGTGTACGAAAAGCAACAAAGTTCTAGAAAAGAGCCTTTACTTTACTAGTATACGGACGAACGGTGACAATGGTTTCATAAAAATTTGCTATAATATAAATTGTTCGATAGATTTTAGTTGTTTTTAAGGGTTTTTTTAACATTTAACATGAATTTAATTAAGAAGGTGTAAGTATGAACTTAAATATGCTCTTTCACATGCAAAAGGAATTAGATCAAAGAATAATAAGGGAACACTCACTACATACAGAAGACCTGTTCGATAAGAAGATATTGGCATTCTTAGTAGAGGTAGGCGAACTCGCAAATGAAACAAGGAGTTTTAAATATTGGAGTAAAAAGGGAGCATCACCGAGAGAGGTTATTCTTGAGGAATACGTAGATGGTCTGCACTTTATATTGTCTCTAGGTATTGAAAAAGGGTTAGAGTCAATTGAGATTGAAGAGGTCAAAGGGAAGCCTTTAGATACAGTTTCTGCATTTTTTCACATCTTTTCACATGCATTAGTCTATAAAAAAGAACCAATTCAAAGAAACTACGAGAAGTTACTGTCCAATTTCTTATTATTAGCTGAAGGATTAGGGTATAGCTATAAAGAGATTGAAGAGGCTTATGTTGCAAAGAATACAGTCAATCATGAAAGACAAAATAGTGGATATTGATTCAGATTATTTGTACAATTAAGGTAGAAATTTCGATAAACTAAATATACATAAAAAATGGAGGTTAAGTCATGACAAAACAATTAGATGAGACATTAACGATGCTTAAAGATTTAACTGATGCTAAAGGTATACCAGGTAATGAAAAGGAACCTCGTGATGTAATGAAGCGTTATATTGAAGCTTATGCAGATGAGACGACAACAGATGGCCTGGGAAGTTTAATTGCGAAAAAGGTTGGCGATGAGAACGGTCCAAAAATTATGGTTGCCGGACATTTAGATGAAGTAGGGTTCATGATCACTCAAATTGATGATAAAGGATTTTTACGATTTGAAACAGTTGGCGGATGGTGGTCACAAGTTATGCTGGCACAGCGAGTGACCATTGTGACACGAAAAGGTGATTTAACAGGTATTATTGGTTCAAAGCCACCACACATCTTACCACTTGAAGCTAGAAAAAAACCGGTTGAAATTAAAGATATGTTTATTGATATTGGCGCTTCAAGTCGTGAAGAAGCAATGGAATTCGGGGTTCGTCCTGGAGACCAGGTTGTTCCATACTTTGAGTTTACTGTTATGAATAATGAAAAATTATTATTAGCTAAGGCTTGGGATAACCGAATTGGTTGTGCCATTGCAATTGACGTATTAAAGCAACTTAAGGGAGAAAAGCATCCGAACATTGTATACGGTGTAGGAACTGTGCAAGAAGAAGTAGGGCTACGCGGGGCAAAAACAGCTTCCCAGCTTATTCAACCTGACATCGGATTCGGTGTAGATGTTGGAATTGCGGGAGATACTCCTGGCATTACTCCGAAGGAATCGGCAAGTAAAATGGGAGATGGGCCGCAAATTGTTCTTTACGATGCATCTATGGTTTCTCATAAAGGGCTGCGTGACTTTGTGACAGATACGGCAGATGAACTGGGTATTCCTTATCAATTTGAATCACTAGCAGGTGGAGGAACGGACTCAGGAGCTATTCACATGACGGCAAATGGTGTACCTTCATTATCTATTACAATTGCAACTCGTTACATTCATTCTCATGCAGCAATGCTTCATCGTGACGACTATGAAAACACAGTTAAACTAATTGTTGAAGTAATTAAACGTTTAGATGCTGAAAAGGTGAGAGAAATCACGTTTGAATAGAAGACCAATCATGGTAAGAGCCCACGAATGATTCGTGGGCTCTTTTTTGTATCATAAATGAAATTATGCAGCATTCATCTTTGAGACGTGACATGCAGATGTTTATGTTGAATTATTGATGATTCTCATGTATAGGGACGGTGGAGGCTACATATATATGTACAAGCAGTGGAAAAGTAAAAAGATAGCCACCGGGCTATCTAAACAGTGTGTTCTTTTTATTTTTGGCTATTTTCGTATAGATTGTTGCTCTCTCGTAAAAATTCCAGAAGCCGGATTTTTACCTTAGTATCTAATTTCTACTATACATAAAGAGAGTTGCTCTTTTCTAATTCATCCTCAATTTGTTTCTAAATATGGTTGTGTACAAAAAGCAACCAAGTTATAGAAAAGAGCCCTATTTTTTCAATGCTTGTTCTAATGTAGAAAGCATTTCTGTTCGGTCATCATTGTTCGAATTTTGCCAGATGACTTCGAATAAAACACCAAGGCCAGGAAGCATCTTTTCTTCTCCACTTTGAATCGCATCCACAATCGTATCCTGTAATTCTTGTTGGCTGTTTCCAGATACATTTGTAATAATTGCATTTCGTAAGTTTAAGTTCACTGTTTACACCCTTTCTGCAATATTATCGCTTTGTCACTTCTATCATTCTTCATCTTCGCTTTAATTATGTATAACACTTGCGATATAATGAAAAATCATACACGCAAAGTAAAGGGTTGAAAAAATGAAGAGAATTGAATCGAAACAAAACCAATCAGTGAAGCAGTGGAAAAAACTGCATACGAAAAAGGAACGTGAAAAGTTAGGAGAATATATAATTGAAGGTGAGCATCTTGTTGAAGAGGCACTAAAGTACAAGTCGTCTATAAAACATATGATCGTAAGTGAATCATTTCAAATACCTAGTAAGTGGAACCTTGATGGTGTCTCTATTTATATAACAACCGATGAAATAATAAAGGACCTTGGAAATACGGAAACTCCACAAGGTGTGATCGGAATTTGTATTCAGCCAAAGCACCAACTTGATTTGAACAAAGTTCAGTCTGTTTTATTAATTGATGCAGTACAAGATCCTGGAAATTTAGGGACACTCATCCGTACAGCAGATGCTGCGGGTATAGAGGGTGTCATTTTAGGTGAGGGTACGGTAGATGTATTTAACAGCAAAGTTCTTCGAGCTTCACAAGGCTCAATCTTTCATTTACCGATTGTTCGTGGAGATATTGGACAATGTTTGGAGGAGTTGCAGAATAACGGTATAACTGTTTTTGGAACAGCACTAGAAGGTGCGAAGCCTTTCTCTTTGGTGCCTCCTCCTAAATCCTTTGCCCTATTAGTAGGAAATGAAGGAAAAGGTGTTCAAAAAGAATGGCTATCCAAGACAAATCAAAACCTGTATATTCCTATTCACGGGAAAGCGGAATCTTTAAATGTGACAGTGGCAGCTGGCATTTTGTTGTATTATTTAAGAGGATAAGAGTAAAAGAAAAGGCGGTGCAACGTTGGAAGGTTTCTTTTCGTTAGAAGGTAATCCATTTACTGCATTTTCGATTTCACATATAGCCGTGCTTTTATTGTTTGGCTTTCTTACATTATTGCTTTTTACATATCGAGAATGGTTACGGCAAAATAACAGAAAAAGGGTGATTCGTTTTATCCTAGTTAGTTTGTTAATTGGTAGTGAGCTTTCGTTAGAAGTTTGGTATGCCTATACAAATGTATGGGATCCATACGATACGTTACCTTTCCAACTTTGTTCAATTTCTCTTATTCTTTGTATATTCATGTTAACGATGAACAGTTATAAAGTATTTGAGATTACCTTTTTTTTCGGAATCGCAGGTGCGATGCAGGCAATGATCACACCCGAGCTATTTTACGATTTTCCCCACTATCGATACTTTCATTTCTTTATCGCTCATATTGCCATTCTTCTTTCTTGCTTTTATATGGTATGGGTGGAGAAGTTCTATCCGAGTTTTTATTCGATTTGGAAGGCAATTATAGCGTTGAATTTACTTGCCATCCCAATCTTTTTCATCAATAAATGGACCGGTGGCAACTATATGTTCTTAGCAAGAAAACCATCCAATCCAAGTTTATTAGATTTTCTCGGACCTTATCCTTATTACATACTATCGTTAGAGGCAGTAGCTGTTTTCTTGTTTACTTTTTTGTATTTACCATTTTGGTATATAAAGAAACAAGAACAAATAAGAGAGAGTGCCTAAATTCACTTGTTTTTGTCAATACTTTCATGTACTATCATATAGTATAAAAATAATTTTAAAGACAATGACAGAGACAAGTAACGACTTCCTTACTAAAAAGGGAGAAGATGCCACAGACTGAAAGCATCTTTATAGTAAAAGTTAGTGAAATTCACCTCTCGAGTTGACACCAGGACCAATGGAACAATCCTTTGTAAAGGTGTACCGGCACATGCCGTTATCAGAATGAAGTGACTAGAACTTTTTTTGTTTTAGTAATTAGGGTGGTACCACGACTGATATCCTCGTCCCTTGTATAGGGCGAGGTTTTTTTGTGTTCAAAAAAAGTGGTATGACCAACTAGTTGAATAGAGGAGGAGTATAACATGCTAGACCGTTTAATTGAGCTTCAAGAAGAAGCACTTAAGCAAATTGAAACAACTTCAGAATTACGGGCATTAAACGATATCCGAGTTAGCTTTTTAGGAAAAAAGGGACCCATTACTGAAGTATTAAAAGGAATGGGGAAGCTCACAGCTGAAGAGCGCCCAAAGGTTGGAGAGGTTGCGAATAAAGTTCGTGAAGCAATCACTCAAGCGGTTGAAGAGAAGCAGACGGCACTTGAAATGGCTGAAGTAGAAAAGAAACTTGCCTCTGAGAAAATTGACGTTACTCTACCTGGAAGACCTGTAAGAAAGGGAAGTCATCACCCTCTTACAGCAATTATTGAGGAAATTGAAGACTTATTTATTGGAATGGGTTACACAATTGCAGAAGGTCCAGAAGTTGAAAAAGATTACTATAATTTCGAGGCGTTAAACCTTCCAAAAGGTCATCCTGCTCGAGATATGCAAGATTCTTTCTATATTACGGAAGAAACATTACTACGTACACAAACCTCTCCAATGCAAGTGAGAACAATGGAAATGCATAACGGAAAAGGACCAGTAAAAATCATTTGCCCAGGTAAAGTATATCGCCGGGATAATGATGATGCGACTCACTCACACCAATTTACACAAATTGAAGGTCTAGTGGTAGACGAGAATATTCGCATGAGTGATTTAAAAGGAACTCTAACGGTATTTGCACAAAAGATGTTCGGTTCAGATCGAAAAATTCGCCTGCGTCCTAGTTTCTTCCCATTTACTGAGCCTTCAGTTGAAATGGATATTTCTTGTAAGATTTGTAATGGTGAAGGCTGTAACGTATGTAAAGGTACAGGTTGGATTGAAATTTTAGGAGCAGGTATGGTACATCCAAATGTTCTTGAAATGGCTGGATTTGACTCCAAGAAGTATACTGGTTTCGCTTTTGGTATGGGGCCAGAAAGAATTGCTATGTTGAAGTACGGTATTGAAGATATCCGTAATTTCTATATTAATGACAGACGTTTCATTGAACAGTTCAAACGAGCGTAAGAAGGAGGGAACAATAGAATGTTTGTATCTTATAAATGGTTAAGTGAATATGTAGATTTAACAGGGGTGTCTGCAACAGAACTGGCAGAGCTTATTACGAAAAGCGGTATTGAAGTTGAAGGTGTTGAAGTATTAAACGAAGGAATCAGTGGAGTTGTTGTAGGGCACGTTTTAGAACGTGAACAACACCCGAATGCGGACAAATTAAACAAATGTCTAGTTGACTTAGGTGAAGGTGAGCCGGTTCAAATTATATGTGGTGCGCCAAACGTAGATAAAGGTCAAAAAGTTGCGGTTGCGACGGTGGGGGCTGTCCTGCCTGGCAATTTTAAAATTAAGCGTGCAAAGCTTAGAGGAGAAGAATCGAACGGTATGATTTGTTCTCTTCAGGAGCTTGGTATTGAAGGAAAGCTAGTTCCAAAAGAATATTCTGAAGGAATCTATGTGTTCCCATCAGATGCAAAAGTTGGTGCTGATGCACTTGAACAATTACATCTTGATGATCAAATTTTAGAGTTAAGTTTAACTCCAAATCGTTCTGATTGCCTAAGCATGATTGGTGTAGCATATGAAGTTGCAGCCATACTTGACCGTCAAGTTAAGTTTCCAACGATTGAAGTGGACGCATCTTCAGAGAAAGCATCAGACTACATTTCAGTTAACGTTACGGCGTCAGAAGATAATCCGTTATACGTAGCAAAGATTGTAAAAGATGTGAAAGTTGGCCCTTCTCCTTACTGGCTACAAAGCCGTTTAATGTCAGCAGGCATTAGACCCATTTCGAACGTAGTAGATATTACAAACTACATTTTATTAGAATACGGTCAACCGCTACACGCATTTGATTACAATCGATTAGGTTCAAAAGAAATACTTGTAAGACGTGCTACATCGGGTGAAAAAATTGTAACGCTTGATGATAACGAAAGAACCTTAACAGAAGAACATTTAGTCATTACAAACGGTACTGAGCCAGTTGCTCTTGCTGGTGTAATGGGAGGAGCGTCTTCTGAAGTGCAAGCTGATACAACGACAGTTCTAATTGAATCAGCTTACTTTACAGGAAG
Source organism: Bacillus sp. BGMRC 2118 (assembly GCA_008364785.1). Classification (GTDB taxonomy): domain Bacteria; phylum Bacillota; class Bacilli; order Bacillales; family SA4; genus Bacillus_BS. The sequence goes on from VTTJ01000002.1 coordinate 232,430, forward strand.
TACGATTAGAAAATCTTCAAAAGACCACGGCTTACGTAGTGAAGCAAGCACGCGTTTTGAAAAAGGAATTGATCCAAAGCGTACACATGAGGCTGCTGAACGTGCTGCACAATTAATGGCCATGTATGCGGATGGAACTGTTTTAGAAGGAACAGTGGAATTCAACGAACTAAATGTTCAACTTGCAGAAGTTAGAATTACACTAGAACGTATAACTAAAGTAATCGGAATGGAGATTACGTCTGAAACTGTAGAGGACATTCTTCGTCGCCTGCAATTTTCATATACATTAGATAATAATGAATTTATTATTACAATTCCTTCTAGACGTGGAGATATTACGATTGAAGAAGATATTGTAGAAGAAGTAGCAAGACTATATGGTTATGATAACCTGCCAGTAACATTGCCAGCTGGTGAGCAGACTCCTGGTCATCTAACAGAAATTCAACAGCTGCGCAGACAAGTTCGTCGTTACTTAGAAGGAGCAGGTCTTTATCAAGCTGTTACGTATTCTTTGACATCAAAAGAAAAAGTTCATCATTTCTTAAATAAAAATGATCAAGTATCTCCGATTGAGTTATTGATGCCAATGAGTGAAGATCGCAGTGTTCTTCGTTTGAGCTTGGTTCCTCATCTAGTTGATGTAATTAAACATAATGCAGCACGTCAAGTCGATCAACTGGGGTATTATGAGCTTGGTTCAATTTTTATTCCAACTTCAGAAGATGAATTACCTAATGAGATTGAAAAGATTGCCGGAATCGCAACAGGATTATGGACCTCACACTTATGGCAAGGTGAAAAGAAAGCTGTTGATTTCTACCTCTTAAAAGGAATTTTAGATGGATTATTTGATACGATTGGTTTAGCTGGTGTGGAGTACAACGCAGGAGAACAGCAAGATCTTCATCCTGGTAGAACAGCCCATATATCAGTGAAAGGTGAATACATTGGATATATTGGACAAATTCATCCACGTACTCAAAAGGAAATGGATATTCAAGAAACGTATGTGTTTGAGCTTTCATTTGATAAGATTGCTGCATTAATTGGAGAGAAAGTAACGTATGCACCTGTACCACGTTATCCTTCAATTAGCCGTGATATTGCATTAGTTGTGGGTAAAGAAGTATCCGCTGGAGAAATCCAACATGTAATTGTTGAAGCTGGTGGTGCTCTGTTGAAGGATGTTCATGTGTTCGACCTTTATGAAGGTGATAAAATGGAGGAAGGAAAGAAATCACTGGCCTTCTCATTACGTTACTTTGATCCAGAACGTACGCTAACTGATGCAGATGTTACGACTGCACATAACAAAGTCTTAAAGGCTGTTGAAGAAAAGACAGGAGCCGTTTTAAGAGGATAATATGAAGTGCCGGGAAACCGATACTCTCCAACTGGTCGTCATATTGACAAAAAAGGTTGATTCCTTGGAATCAACCTTTTTGTGTTTATTTCATTGGTAACTACTACAATCTATTTTTTACACCATTCTTTTCGCCTTTTCCGTATTAGCGAAGTGTAATTTTGCAAGTTGCCGTAAACTGCCTATCCCATTTTTAGAAATTAGTTGTGCAGCAATCTTATCTACACCAGCACCAGCGCCCTTCTGCAAAGGAACTCCTGCCATTTTTGACAGTTTATCAAATTCTGTAACGAAAGCATATCTCGCAATAATAGAGGCAGCAGCAACTGCTAAATGAACTCCTTCCGCCTTTGTGCTAAAGTATACATTTTCTTTCACAATTTGTTCTTCCTTTTGGATATGGCGAAAATATACGTCAGGTTCGGCGAATTGATCGATGAGAACACCATCAGGTCTTGTAGGTGCAATTTTCTGTAGTACGTGGTAAATGGCTTTATTATGTAACAGTGCCTTCATTTTACCTTGTGTCATCCCTCGTTCCTGTAAGGTATTATATTTCTCGTTGTGAAGTACAAGAATGGAGTGGGGTATGACGTGAATAATGTCCTTTGCAATTTTAATAATCTGCGGGTCTTTTAAGTCCTTAGAATCTTTTACACCGAGCTCCTTAAGCAGAGGTATTTGGGACGGTTCTACAAAGGCAGCCACGACAGTAATTGGACCGAAATAATCACCTGTCCCTACTTCGTCAGATCCGATAATAGCTAGAGAAGATATATTTGAAGGAACGGCATACTTGTCTGTTCTGGTTTTTGGGGATGATGATTTTCCTTTTGATGCGGTAGTTTCTCCTCCCCATCTGCTAGATTCAAGAGTTGCTCCATTCCCTTGAAACATTACCTTTCCCGATTTATAAGCTGTGATCATACAAGAAGGATGCTTTGCTGCAAATACTCCACCGGGAGGGACTTTATCTAATAGATAGGATTTATAATATTCCTTTATTTGGTTCATTTTGTCGCTTGCAACCTTGATAACAGTTGTAGACATCAGACTCTCTCCTTTTGTGCTTGAAAAATCTCACTATTTTTAATCATAACGTAAATATACTAGTTCTTTCCATTCATTATGGTTCATGTTATCATATTATTTAAGATGTTTCATATGAGCGGGAGGCAACTATATGTCTGAACAGAAAAAGACAAGGACAACAGTAGATATATATGGTCAACAGTATTCGATCGTCGGCAGTGAGAGTACTAGTTTTATAAGATTAGTTGCCTCGATTGTAGATGATAAGATGAGAGAAATTGGTGAAAAGAATCCATCGCTAGATAGTTCGAAACTAGCAGTGCTCACAGCTGTTAACGTTGTGCATGATTATTTAAAGGTGAAGGATGAACTTGAAGCCTTGCAGACTAAAATATTGAATGAAAAGGGTTGACACAAATGCTAGACCTCGCAATACTTTTAATTCTTGGTATAGGATTTTTTATAGGGCTTCGTAGAGGGCTCATTTTACAAGTAGTACATTTAACAGGCTTTATTGCTGCATTTATCGTCTCTTATCTATATTATGATGATCTTGCTCCGAAGCTAAAACTTTGGGTTCCATATCCTGAACTATCAGATGGAAGTGTAATGTCTCTCATTTTTAGTAGTGCAGATTTAGAGGCAGCCTACTACCGCGCAATTGCATTTGCGATGCTGTTTTTCGGAACGAGAATCGTCATGCAGATTATAGGCTCTATGCTGGATTTCTTAGCACACCTTCCTTTATTAAAACAAATTAATAGCTGGGCAGGAGGAGTTCTAGGTTTTCTGGAAGTATACTTAATTATGTTCCTTCTCCTATATATTGGGGCATTACTACCGGTTGAAATGATTCAATCTCATATGCAGGACTCTTTTATGGCAATGACGATTGTGAAACACACACCGATTTTCTCGAGTACTCTTCAGGAACTATGGATTGAAAATATGAATTTATTAACGATACTCCCATTTCACATACTGTAATGGGGGTTTTTTCTGTATAAGCGGCAACTTGATTACCTATCACCTTGATATTATATGTGTGTATGTATACGATGAAATGAATGAAGGTAAAGGAGCTCTACGATGATAAATAAAGAAAGATTTGCCAACTATAGAATAATCGGGGTTGTTATAATCTTAGGTATTATTATGGTTACAGTTGGTTTTATGACAATTTCTCATACAATACGTGAGTTCTTCTACATTTTGGTGATCATATGTTTACTCATTATGTTGTTTGTTAAGGATAAAAGGCTAACAAAAACAAAAGAAACAGAGCAACGATTAACTACCCTTATCAATTCAATGGTTGATTTTGTTAACTTTAAGGACGGAGAAGGAAGATGGATTGAAGCAAATGAGGCGGGTTTAAATATGTTTCAACTTGAAGGAGTCGACTATCGTGGCAAAAAGGATTCAGAGCTAGCGGAGTATACTTCCTTTTATAAAGAATCACTTATGTATTGTGAGGTCTCGGATGAAGAGGCGTGGCAAAATGGTAAAACAACTCGCTGTGAAGAGCGGTTACCAATGCCAGATGGGACATTTAGAATATACGATACTATCAAGGTCCCTCTATTTTATGAAAATGGCACAAGAAAGGGACTAGTGGTCATTGGTAGAGATATTACGGAAAAGCAGCTAACTGATGAAAAGCTAAGGCGAACAGAAAAATTATCTGTAGTTGGGGAGTTAGCTGCCAGTGTGGGTCATGAAATACGAAACCCGTTAACTTCATTAAAAGGGTTTTTACAAATGTTTAAAACAGATACAAAGGATGAAAAGAAAAAATACTATTACAGTATTATGCTAGATGAACTAGAGCGCATAAACCATATAGTGGGAGAGCTATTAATCTTAGCAAAGCCACAGAAAATATCGATATCCAATCACAGTGTGAATACGATTGTGAAGGATGTAATTTCTTTATTAGAAACTCAGGCTAATATGAATAACGTTACGTTACACTATAATGAAAAAGAGAATCAAATCATTGAATGTAGTGATAACCTGCTCAAACAACTATTTATTAATGTAATAAAAAATGCCATAGAAGCATCAACTCCAAATGGAGAAGTAAACGTAGCGATAAAGCGACAATCACCTGAGGAGATTTGTGTTTCAATCATAGACAATGGAGTTGGGTTTAGTGAAGACTTCTTAACGAGAATTGGTGAACCATTTTATTCTTCTAAGGAAAAGGGAACCGGACTAGGGTTAACAGTAAGCATGAAAATTGTAGAACAGCATGGTGGTTCTATGAAATTTCATAGTGAGAAGGAATTGGGTACAACAGTTGAGATCATATTACCGATTTCTCATCCTTTTCTAAGCAATCAATCTTAATTGTTTAGGTTTTAGCGAATTAGAAGGTAATTGCCTGATACTATAACGTCGATTAAAAACATTTTCTAGTCATTATACTACGAAGTGCTGCTTTAACCTGTACAAGCGGCTTACATTGTACTTTTTCATTATTTCCTTGTATCATTTTGGTAGAAGCGATAGGACGGTGTTTATATTGAATAAAAAAGATGTAATTAAGTTACTTGAAACAATAGCCATTTATATGGAGCTCAAGGGCGAAAATCCGTTTAAAGTGTCAGCATTTCGAAAAGCTGCAATCGCAATTGAACAAGATGAGCGTACGTTAGAAGAAATGGGAGATATAACAGCTCTGACAGGTGTCGGCAAAGGAACAGCATCGGTCATTAATGAATTTATTAAAACAGGACAATCCAGTGTACTAGAGGAATTAAAAGGGGAAGTACCACAAGGTTTAATACCTCTATTGAAACTGCCGGGATTGGGTGGTAAGAAAATTGCGAAACTGTATAAGGAACTGGGCATTACAGACATAGAGCAGTTAAAAGAGGCTTGTCTGGAACAAAAAATTAGAGGACTAGCAGGATTCGGAGAGAAAACTGAACAAAAAATAGCCGCAGCCATTGAAGAGGCTGGTAGCAGACCGGAACGATTACCGATTGCTTTCATGCTTCCAATTGCAGTAGAAATTGAAAACCTCGTTTCAAACATGCGTGATGTAGATCGCTTTTCAAGAGCAGGTAGTTTACGACGTGCACGGGAAACAATAAAGGACCTAGATTTTATCATTGCTACAAATAATCCAAGTTCAGTAAGAGAACAATTATTACAATTAGAGCGTGTCAAAGATGTAATTGCAAGTGGTGATACGAAGGTTTCATTGCAGCTTGCTTATGAATATGAAGTATCAGTTGACTTCAGACTAGTAGAGCCAAAGGAATTTGCTACTACACTGCATCACTTCACTGGCTCAAAAGAGCACAATGTTAGAATGAGACAGCTTGCTAAGGAACGGGGATTAAAGATTAGTGAATATGGTGTAGAGGTAATAGAAACGGGTGAAGTCAAAACATTTGATTCAGAAGAGGAGTTTTATCAATCTTTTGGCCTGAATTTCATTCCACCAGAAGTGAGAGAAACAGGCAGTGAAGTGGAGGCATATCAATCCAAAATTCCCCTTATAGAACTGAAGGATATAAAAGGCGATCTGCATATGCACTCAACATGGAGTGATGGTGCCCATTCAATTGAACAGATGGCACAGGCCTGCCGTGCAAAAGGGTACTCATACATGGCAATAACTGATCACTCAAAATACTTACGTGTTGCGAATGGACTAACTGTAGAACAAGTAAAGAGGCAGAGAGAAGAAATAAAACGACTAAATGAGAAATATGATGATTTTACGATATTGTCAGGAATTGAAATGGATATTTTACCAGACGGAACATTAGATTATGATGATGAGTTGTTAGAGGAAATGGACCTAGTTATTGCATCTATTCATTCGAGTTTTTCTCAACCGAGGGAAATGATAATGAATCGTCTTAAAACAGCATTGGAAAATCTTCATGTTGATATCATTGCTCATCCAACTGGGCGCATACTAGGTAGAAGAGAAGGATATGATGTCGATGTTGATATACTGATTGAATTGGCAAAAGAAACAAATACTGCATTAGAACTTAATGCAAATCCTAATCGATTAGACTTATCTTCACACTATGTAAAGTTAGCACAAGATGCGGGAGTTAAGATTGTCATTAATACAGATGCCCATCACATGGAACAGCTTGATTACATGGGAATTGGAGTATCAGCTGCAAAAAAAGGGTGGATTCGGAAGGAAAGTGTAATAAACTGCTTAGATATAGATGAACTGAAAAATTTCCTAAACAGGAACAACTAAGTCAGGTCACCTGCCGAACAAACGGAAGGAGTACAAGTATGCTAGACCGCACATTAAAAGTGTTAGAATACGAAAAAGTAAAAGAGCAGCTTTCCAAGCATGCCACTTCATCTCTGGGGAAAGAGAGAGTACAACAGCTAAAACCGACAACTTCGTTTGAGGAAGCTGTGAAATGGCAAGACATGACTGATGAAGCTGCAACAATCTTACGTTTAAAAGGTCACATCCCATTAGGTGGAATTAAGGATATAAGGGCGTTTGCGAAACGTTCAAAAATTGGCAGCACATTAAGTCCATATGAGTTACTGGATATCTCAAGTACTTTGTATGCAACAAGACAAGTTAAAAAATTTATCGACGAACTTTTGGAAGAAGAGCTAACCATTCCGTATTTACAGGTATACGGTGAGAAGCTAGTCCTATTAAATGACCTGGAAAAGAAAATTAACTTCTGTATCGGTGAAAATGGTGAAGTGCTTGACGGTGCCTCTGAGAAACTTAGAGGAATAAGACAGCAATTAAAAACGTTAGAGTCACGAGCAAGAGAAAAACTTGAAGGTATCATACGTTCATCATCAACACAGAAAATGCTTTCTGATGCCATAATTACAATACGTAATGATCGATATGTCATTCCGGTAAAGCAGGAGTACCGTAGTGCTTTTGGTGGGATGATCCACGATCAGTCAGCTTCAGGAGCAACACTTTTTATTGAGCCGCAGTCAGTTGTAGAAATTAATAACACACTCAATGAAACAAAATTAAAAGAACGCCAAGAAATTGAACGAATTTTAATTGAGTTATCTGGGGAAGTTGCGATAGAGGCAGACATACTCCTTAATAACGTAAGTTTATTAACAGAAATAGATTTCATGTTTTCCAAAGGATCGTATAGCCATAAAATTAAAGGTTCAAAGCCAAAGATGAATAATGTTGGCTATATTAAATTAAAGAAAGCAAGACATCCACTCATTCCGATGGATGAAGTTGTTCCTAATGACATTGAGTTAGGAAAGGATTTCACAAGCATTGTCATTACGGGCCCTAATACTGGGGGTAAAACGGTAACACTCAAATTAGTTGGATTATTGACGCTTATGGCACAATCAGGACTGCAGTTACCAACATTAGATGGTTCTGAAATGGGAATGTTCGAATCGGTATATGCTGACATTGGTGATGAGCAATCAATTGAACAGAGCTTAAGTACATTCTCTTCTCATATGGTGAACATTGTAGAGATTCTAAAAAAGGTAGATGCGAATAGCTTAGTTCTGTTTGACGAACTTGGAGCAGGAACTGACCCAGGTGAGGGAGCTGCTTTAGCTATTTCAATTCTTGATTATGTATACTCTCGTGGTGCGAGAGTCATTGCAACAACGCACTATCCGGAACTGAAGGCGTATGGATATAATCGTCAAGGAGTAATTAATGCAAGTGTTGAATTTGACGTGGAAACGTTAAGTCCGACCTATAAATTACTAATTGGTGTACCAGGAAGAAGTAATGCCTTTGAGATTTCCAAAAGGCTTGGGCTCAATCCGGATGTGATTGAACACGCGAGACTTCATATCAGTGCAGAAAGTAATCAAGTTGAAAATATGATTGCCTCTCTCGAAGAAAATCGAAGAAATGCTGAGACTGAGCTGGAAGAAGCGAGAGAACTGAAAAGGCAATCAGAACAACTACAAAAAGAACTACAAAAACAAATCATAGAATTTAATGAAAAGCGTGAACGTATGTATGAAAAGGCAGAGGAAAAGGCTGCCGATGCCATTGAAAAAGCGAAACAAGAAGCGGAAGATATAATAAAACAGCTGAGAAGAATGCAGAAGGAACAATATGCTACCATTAAGGACCATGAGTTAATTGAGGCAAGAAAAAGGTTAGAAGAATCTGCTCCTCATTTAGTCAAAAATAAAAAATCGCCTGCTTCTACGAAGAAACTCACAGAAAAGTTATCTCCAGGTGATGAAGTAAAAGTAATCTCCCTAAATCAAAAAGGTCACTTATTAGAAAGAGTTGGAGACAAAGAGTGGCAAGTTCAAATTGGCGTTATGAAAATGAAGGTGAAGGAAAAGAACCTTGAATACGTAAGTCGGCCAAAGCCAATTGAGACAAAACCTTTAGCAACAGTTAGAGGGAACGATGCACATGTTAAACTGGAATTGGATTTGCGCGGAGAACGATATGAAGATGCATTGTTAAAAGTAGAAAAGTATATTGATGATGCATTGTTGGCTGGTTATCCTCGTGTATCCATTATCCATGGTAAAGGCACAGGTGCTCTTCGTAAGGGCGTACAAGAGTATGTGAAAAACCACCGTTCTGTTAAAAAAGCTCGATATGGTGAAGCATCAGAGGGTGGGACGGGAATAACTGTCATTGAATTTAAATAAGAAGTTTATATGGTGAAAAGAGGGAGAAACGGTGGGAGAATTCTGGGAAAATGTCTATATCCAAACAGCTGCATATTATAGTGTCGTTATTCTTTGTATGCTTATATTTTTGACGATCTTTGAAATAGTAACGAAATATAAAAACTGGGAACAAATTCAAAAAGGTAATTGGGCAGTTGCGATGGCTACAGGTGGGAAATTGTTAGGAATCGCAAATATATTTCGTTATTCGATTGAAGAACATCATACTTTATTAACGATGATCGGCTGGGGATTCTTTGGTTTTCTATTATTATTAATCGGTTATTTTATTTTCGAATTCTTAACTCCTAAATTTCGCATCGACGATGAAATCGAAAAAGACAATCGTGCTGTAGGATTTATGTCAATGACCATTTCAATTGGTTTATCATTTGTTATTGGTGCCGGTATTGGTTCGTAATATGTATAATTTTTTATTCTCCTATGCCTTTTAAACAATTTAGTGAGGAGAGAATAAGTTGGAAAAATTAGCAAAAGTTCTAATGGTACTTTGTGGATTATTTATCATCATTGGTGCTGTTTATATGTTTATTTCATAGTGGACGTAGTACAAAGGAAGTGACCTCGATTCTAAAGAGGTCACTTTTTTATATTGGCTCTGTTAAACTCTGTTGTTGATTTTCGTTACAGGACACTTGCTTTCCCGCAGGAGTCTTTAGTCCCTCCACTTCAATCAACTCTGCAAAAAAGCAACACTCGGTCATTTACCACAGCCTTTATATTAAGGCTATGGTAAATGACCGAGTGGAATTATCAACATTTAACAGAGCCAATATTAAAAATGTATAAATTAGGTTTGGAGCAAGGTCTATTGATAACTTGGAAACCGAGCACCCTTACATATAACCTAATAATATATATATCAGAAAAATAAATGGAATTTTATTCCTAGTGGGAGATGTATAGATTTGTATGTTTAATACAATGGACATGCCAGTTTACATAATTTTTAAATTTTCAAAATTTATTATAATTGTCACATAAATAGTTGTGTACTATAATAAAGTTAAGAAAATCTTACTATTATAGAAGAGGAGGCTGAATATCGATGAATAGGCCTTGGTTAGAACATTACCCCTCAGAAATTCCACACACTGTCACATACGAAGGTAGAACTCTGCAACAATACTTAATCGACACAGCGAAAAAATACCCAAAAAAGAAAGCGCTTTATTTTATGGGAAAGGAACTAACATACTCCCAGCTTTATAAAGAAGCAGTAAAGTTTGCGAATTATTTAATAGAGATCGGCTTGAAAAAAGGTGATCGTGTTTCAATTATGCTTCCCAATTGTCCACAAGCAGTAATTGGTTACTATGGAACTCTATTAGCTGGAGGGATTGTTGTACAAACAAATCCACTGTATATGGAAAGAGAACTTGAGTATCAGCTAAGTGATTCCGGAGCGAAGTTTATCTTATGTCTGGATATTTTATATCCGCGAGTGCGTAAAGTTAAAGGTGTTACCAATATTGAACATATTATCGTAACTGGAATTAAAGATTATCTGCCTTTCCCAAAAAACCTAGTGTATCCGTTCATTCAGAAGAAGGAATACGGCATTGTCGTAAAGGTAGAACATAAAGGTAATAACCATTTGTTTAATCAAATCATGGTTTACGGTAATGACAAAGAAATTAATGTATCAGTTGACCCTAAGGAGGATTTGGCACTTTTACAATATACTGGTGGTACAACCGGTTTTCCAAAGGGAGTAATGCTTACACATGAGAACTTAGTTTCAAATGTCGTGATGTGTTCAAACTGGATGTACAAAGGTAAAATCGGGGAAGAAAAGGTTCTGGGGATTCTGCCGTTCTTCCATGTGTATGGAATGACAACCGTCATGAATCTATCAATCTTACAAGCTTCACAAATGATCTTAATGCCAAAATTTGATGCTGAAGCTACACTTAAGACCATACAAAAAACAAGACCAACGATGTTCCCTGGAGCACCAACAATTTATATTGGGTTACTAAATCATCCAGACATCAAGAAATATGATTTATCATCCATTGATGCGTGTATTAGTGGTTCTGCACCACTTCCAGTTGAAGTACAAGAAAACTTTGAAAAAGTTACAGGTGGCAAACTTGTTGAGGGGTACGGATTAACTGAATCTTCACCGGTAACTCATGCTAACTTTATATGGGATAAGAGAGTAAGTGGAAGCATAGGTGTACCATGGCCGGATACAGATGCCAAAATCATTTCCCTAGAGACAGGGGATGAGGTTGCTCCAAAGGAAATTGGAGAGCTTATTGTTAAAGGCCCTCAAATTATGAAGGGATACTGGAATAAGCCTGAAGAGACTGAGGCTGTCTTAAATGATGGCTGGCTCCATACCGGTGATGTGGGATACATGGATGAAGATGGGTATTTTTACATTGTAGACCGAAAAAAAGATATGATCATTGCTGGTGGGTTTAATATTTACCCTCGTGAAATTGAAGAGGTATTATATGAAAATGAAAAAGTTCAAGAAGTTGTAGTAGCAGGTATTCCTGATCCGTACCGTGGTGAAACGGTAAAAGCCTATGTTGTGTTAAAAGAAGGTGCACATTGTACAGATAGTGAGCTGAATGAGTTTGCAAGAAAACACTTGGCAGCATACAAGGTACCTAGGTTATACGAATTCAGAAAAGAACTTCCTAAAACTGCAGTTGGAAAAATACTCAGAAGATCACTTGTTGATGAAGAAAAAGCAAAGCTAGAAAATATTGCGAAATAAGTGATAGAAAAAAACACCATTAATAGGCGAATATGATAATATGAGAAGGGGCTGATTAAGCCCTTTTCATATTACTAATAATAAATTACATCTCTTGACACAAATGGTGTCCTCAATTAGAATGAAGATATGAATGAATGGTCATTCATTTTATAAAGGAGAATTTATTTTGAAAAGAAATAAACCGAAATATATGCAAATCATTGATGCTGCTGTTACAGTTATTGCAGAAAATGGTTACCATGCTGCACAAGTATCTAGAATCGCGAAGGCTGCTGGTGTTGCAGACGGAACAATATATCTTTACTTTAAGAATAAGGAAGATATACTTGTATCACTTTTTGAAGAAAAAATGGGTACCTTTGTTGAGGAACTAGAAACTAACATTTCTAAAATACCGACAGCATCAGAAAAACTGCACAAGCTAGTTGGGATGCATTTTCATTATTTAGCATCAGACCATCATTTAGCTATTGTTACACAGTTGGAATTAAGACAATCTAACATTGATCTCCGTGTACGGATAAACGCAGTTTTAAAAGGATACTTATCAGTTGTTGACCACATCGTTAAGACAGGGATGGAAAGCAGGGAATTTAATCCCGGTTTAGATGTAAGGCTGGCACGACAAATGATTTTTGGTACGATTGATGAGACCGTTACGAGTTGGATCATGAATGACCAAAAATATGATTTACTACAATTAGTAAATCCGGTTCATCAATTATTAATTAATGGATGCGGATACTCTCAATCTGATTTAAAATAGACTGAGAGTATACTATATTTATAGAATAGGGGGAGAATCTTGGAATTCTTAAAATATGAAGTTTTAGATTCAGTAGGACTTATTACACTAAACAGACCTCCGGCAAATGCTTTATCGTCTCATGTTTTGAAAGAGCTTTCATCACTATTAGACGAACTGGAGTCATCCAGAGAAGTACGAGTATTATTGATCCACGGAGAAGGACGTTTCTTCTCAGCAGGTGCTGATATTAAAGAATTTACAACAGTCCCAAGTGGAGAAGAATTTGAAAAGTTAGCAACATATGGTCAAGAGTTATTCGATCGTATGGAAAAATTTCCTAAGCCGATAATCGCCGCAATTCACGGTGCTGCACTTGGTGGTGGCTTAGAGTTAGCGATGGGTTGTCATATTAGATTAGTAGCTGAAACTGCAAAACTCGGACTACCTGAATTACAGTTAGGGCTAATTCCAGGGTTTGCTGGAACTCAACGACTTACTAGGTTGGTTGGGGCACCAAAAGCTGCAGAAATGCTACTGACTAGTGATGCGATTACAGGTGTAGAAGCTGTTCAATTAGGACTAGCAAACCGAGCTGTTCCTGAAAAAACACTTCTTGAGGAAGCAAAGAAACTCGCTTTGAAAATTGCTAAGAAGAGTCCACTATCAATGAAAGCTACCATTGAATTATTAAATTATTCAAAGACAGGTAGTTTCTATGAAGGTGTGAAAAGAGAAGCGAAAATATTCGGTGAAGTTTTTACATCAGCTGATGGAAAAGAAGGTATTACAGCTTTCATCGAAAAGCGTGAGCCAACATTTAAAGGTGAATAAAATTTTTTATCATAAATTTTCGGAATCCTTTAAATGATATAAATCCACTTAATATTGCAAAATTCCAGGGAGGGTATACCATGAACATTTTTGTCATTATGAAAAGAACTTTCGATACTGAAGAAAAAATCGCTGTTACAAACGGTAAAATCGCTGAAGATGGTGCAGAATTCATCATTAACCCATACGATGAGTACGCAGTGGAAGAAGCAATCGTACTACGTGACCAACATGGTGGAGAAGTAACAGTTGTTACAGTTGGCGGAGAAGAGTCAGAAAAGGAACTTCGTACTGCATTAGCGATGGGCGCTGATAAAGCTGTCTTAATTAATATTGAAGATGATGTTGAAAATGGAGACCAATTTACAACTTCAACTATTTTAGCAAAATTCTTCGAGGATAAAGAATATGACATTATCCTTGGTGGAAACGTTGCAATCGATGGTGGTTCAGGACAAGTTGGACCTCGTCTGGCTGAATTACTGAATATCTCGTATGTAACGACTATTACGAAATTAACAATAGACGGTTCAACAGTGACAATTGAGCGTGACGTTGAAGGTGATTCTGAAGTTGTTGAAACTTCATTGCCAGTACTTGTTACTGCACAGCAAGGGTTAAACGAACCAAGATATCCTTCTCTTCCAGGTATCATGAAGGCTAAGAAAAAGCCTCTTGAAGAACTTGAACTAGATGACTTAGATCTAGAGGAAGATGATGTTGAAGCAAAAACAAAGACAATTGAAATATACCTACCTCCAAAGAAGGAAGCAGGAAGAATTTTAGAAGGTGACTTATCAAACCAAGTAGTAGAACTTGTTAAACTTCTTCATACAGAAGCAAAAGTGGTGTAATACGCCGTATTCATACTTACAATTGATCAAGGAGGGTAATAACAATGGCTAGAAAAGTTCTTGTATTAGGTGAAGTACGTGATGGTGGTTTACGTAACGTATCGTTTGAGGCAATTGCAGCAGCGAATGTAATTGCAGAAGGTGGCGAAGTTGTTGCGTTATTAGTAGGAGACAGTGTTGGGAGTTTAACTGACCAGTTATTCCATTACGGTGCAAATCGTGTATTAACAGTTGAAAGTGCAAATCTAAAAAATTATACTCCAGATGGATATTCACAAGCAATTATGGCAGCAGTAGACGCTGAAAAGCCGGAAGGAATTGTTTTCGGTCACACTGCTTTAGGAAAAGATTTATCTCCTAAAATTGCTAGTAAATTAAACTCAGGATTGATTTCTGATGCAACAGCACTTGAAGTAACAGGCGGTAATGTTGTATTTACTCGTCCAATCTACTCAGGTAAAGCATTCGAAAAGAAAATTGTTACAGACGGATTAATTTTTGCAACAGTTCGTCCGAACAACATTGCTCCACTTGAAGCTGACACTTCTCGCTCAGGTGAAGTAACAGCTCTTGATGTTGAAATCAAAGATCTTCGTACAATTGTTAAAGAAATCGTACGTAAGACAACTGAAGGTGTAGACCTTTCAGAAGCAAAAGTAGTCATTGCTGGTGGACGTGGAGTGAAGAGTGAAGAAGGCTTCAATCCGTTAAAAGAACTTGCTGATGTTCTTGGTGGTGCAGTAGGGGCATCTCGTGGTGCGTGTGATGCTGAATACTGTGACTACTCACTACAAATTGGGCAAACAGGTAAAGTTGTAACGCCAGACTTATATATCGCATGTGGTATTTCTGGAGCAATTCAACATTTAGCAGGTATGTCAAACTCAAAAGTTATCGTTGCCATTAACAAAGATCCAGAAGCTAATATTTTCAAGGTAGCAGACTATGGAATTGTTGGGGACCTGTTTGAAGTTGTACCTTTATTAACTGAAGAATTTAAAAAGTTAAAGGTAAATGCATAAAATACAAGTAGAGACTGCGATAATGTTGTCTTAGTCTAAAAAACCCGAACTGATTTTCCTTCTAGGAGGCAAATTAGTTCGGGTTTTTATCTTGCAAACAGAGGGACGGTTCTCTTGCTTCCTATTGAAGCAGAAGAACCGCCATCCATCAAGAAATAAACTAGGCTCTTATCTAAAACTCAGTTGCTTTTCGTACAAATATTCTGGGTGTACAACCTGTTTTAGAAGCATTGAGGTTGGATTAGAAAAGAGCAACTCTCTTTATGTATAGTAATAACTAGATACTAAGGCAAAAATCCGGCTTCTGAGATTTTTACATATTGCAACAATCTATACGAAAACAGCCATACATTAAAACAATTTTCGAGGGAATAGTAATTTTGAGCAAAAAGTTCGCTAGCCAAACAGCATAATGGTATACTTTGGTTATTATGAAATACATCAATTTTTAGGAGGATTTTTAATATGGCAATTACAAATGTAACAGATCAAAACTTTTCATCTGAAACAAGTGATGGATTAGTTCTAGCAGACTTTTGGGCACCATGGTGTGGTCCTTGTAAAATGATCGCTCCAGTTCTAGAAGAACTTGATGGAGATATGGGAGACAAAGTGAAAATCGTAAAGCTTGATGTTGATGAAAATCAAGAAACAGCTGCAAAATACGGTGTAATGAGTATCCCAACATTATTAATTATGAAAAATGGCGAAGTTGTAGATAAGGTTGTTGGTTTCCAACCAAAAGATGCACTTGCTGAAAGATTAGAATCACAACTATAAGCAAAAACTTGAGCATCCCATTACGGGGTGCTTTTTTATTGCACTATAATATATAGCATTGTCCGACAAGATAAGACGTTCTGTTCAAGATATTTCTTGGGAAATGATGTCGAAGTGAGTATGATTATCAATATTAAGGTTACAAGGCAAGTTTTACTAACAATCGACTGAAACATAATATGATACAATACGATAAAAAGGGTTTGGGAGGAGGGCGTACCTTGAATCACTTAATAAAAGAAAAACTTGCACTATTACCAGATCAACCAGGATGTTATTTAATGAAAGATCGTCAAGGGACTATTATTTATGTGGGGAAGGCAAAAGTATTGAAGAACAGGGTGCGTTCATATTTTACTGGCTCCCATGACGGAAAAACACTACGACTAGTCAATGAAATTGACGACTTTGAATACATTGTTACTTCTTCCAATATCGAAGCGCTCGTCTTAGAAATTAATTTAATAAAGAAACATAATCCCAAATATAATATCAACTTAAAGGATGATAAAACGTATCCATTTATAAAAATTACAAATGAGGAACACCCAAGGCTTATTATTACAAGGCAAGTAAAAAAGGATAAAGGTAAGTATTTTGGACCTTATCCTAATGTATATTCTGCGACTGAGACGAAGAAGGTATTAGACCGTATTTATCCTTTAAGGAAGTGTTCAACATTGCCGACAAAGGTTTGCT
This sequence comes from Bacillus sp. BGMRC 2118, assembly GCA_008364785.1. Classification (GTDB taxonomy): domain Bacteria; phylum Bacillota; class Bacilli; order Bacillales; family SA4; genus Bacillus_BS. The sequence goes on from VTTJ01000002.1 coordinate 249,183, forward strand.
TATACTACCATATCGGGCAATGTTTAGCTCCTTGTGTGAATACTGTGACATCTGATACGAATAAGGAAATGGTTGATGGAATTATTCGATTCTTAAACGGAGGATATCAAGATGTTAAGGCAGAGTTAACAGAGAAAATGCTGAAGGCATCTGAAGAGCTGGATTTTGAGCGTGCCAAAGACCTTCGCGATCAAATTGCACATATCGAGGCAACGATGGAAAAACAAAAAATGATGATGACAGATATGATTGACCGGGATGTATTTGGGTTTTCATTTGATAAAGGGTGGATGTGTGTTCAGGTTTTCTTTATTCGCCAAGGGAAATTGATTGAGCGTGATGTATCAATGTTTCCGGTATACGCAGATCCACTTGAAGAATTCATAACATTTTTGGGACAATTTTATTTAGAAAACCATCATTTTAAACCGAAGGAAATCTTGCTACCCGATGGTGTGGACAAAGAGCTGGCTGAACAATTACTCGAGGTAAGTGTTCATCAACCAAAAAAGGGTCAAAAGAAAGAATTAGTAAACTTAGCGTGTAAAAATGCGAAGATAGCCCTAAAGGAGAAGTTTTCCTTAATTGAAAGAGATGAAGAAAGAACAATTAAGGCTGTAGAAAACTTAGGTGAAAAAATTGGGATTGCAATACCTTATCGAATTGAGGCCTTTGATAACTCAAATATACAAGGTACAAATCCAGTTTCCGCGATGGTTGTATTTATTGATGGAAAGCCTGACAAGAGAGAATACCGAAAATATAAGATAAAAAGTGTAACGGGACCAGATGACTATGCCTCAATGAAAGAGGTTGTACGTAGAAGGTATTCTCGAATTTTAAAAGAAGATTTACCATTACCAGACCTAATTATCATTGATGGAGGAAAAGGGCACTTGTCTGCTGCGCAAGATGTACTTGAGAACGAGTTAGGTTTGGAAATTCCTATTGCTGGTTTAGTAAAGGATGACAAGCATAAGACGTCTGAATTAATCATTGGTGAACCCATGCAAAGAGTTGGGTTAGAACGAAATAGCCAAGAATTCTATTTATTACAACGTATTCAGGATGAAGTTCATCGATTTGCTATTTCATTTCATCGACAATTAAGAGGGAAAAATGCCTTTCAGTCAATTCTAGATGATATTCCAGGGGTAGGAGAGAAAAGAAAGAAACAGCTATTAAAACAATTTGGATCTGTTAAGAAACTCAAGGAAGCCACAATAGAGGAAATAATAGAAGCAGGTATTCCGCGTAACACAGCATCAATTATTGCTGAGAAATTAAAGGAAGATTGAAAATATAGTTGTCTTCTCTCTTATTGTTTGATAAAATTGGTTTAATTTCATACGACACTTCAGTTCGATGAAGTGATGGTAGAGGTGCGAACTTCAATAGTACGTAATCAGAAGAGTATGGGCTCTAATGAAGATTATGGAAAGGGGAGCGTCGCCGAAGTGGGGAAGATGACTCATACATGTCCTTGCTGGTTTTGCATTGAATAAATGTAAGATTGTCAAACAACGTGACTGTTGTTTGGAGAGCTATCTCACTCGCGAGAACATTTTTATCTGTTCAAGCAATGAGATACTCTCATTGCTTTTTATTATGTAGAAAAGGTAGGATGAGAGCCGTGGGATTAATTGTACAAAAGTTTGGGGGAACATCAGTAGGTTCGATTGAACGAATCCAAAATGTTGCAAATCGTGTGATTCAGGAAGTACAAAATGGAAATCAGGTAGTCGTTGTTGTTTCCGCAATGGGGAAATCGACAGATGAGCTAGTGAATCTTGCTTCTCAGCTTACAAGCAATCCGAGTAAGCGAGAAATGGATATGTTATTAACAACAGGTGAGCAAGTTTCAATTGCCTTACTGTCAATAGCCCTTCAGGCAAAAGGATATGATGCAGTATCATTAACTGGATGGCAGGCCGGAATTAAAACAGAGGCTATACATGGTAACGCCAGGATCGTAGAAATTGAGACTGATACATTACAGAAGCATTTATCAAATGGGAATATTATTATTGTGGCTGGATTCCAAGGAATTACGCCAGAATGTGATATAACGACATTAGGCAGGGGTGGTTCCGATACAACAGCAGTTGCCCTTGCTGCGGCTTTAAAGGCTGATAAATGTGATATATATACGGATGTTACGGGGGTTTTCACAACAGATCCTCGTTATGTAAAGAGTGCAAGAAAGCTTCAATCTGTTTCGTATGATGAAATGTTAGAGCTAGCCAATTTGGGCGCAGGCGTACTACACCCACGTGCTGTTGAATTTGCCAAAAATTACGCAGTACAGTTAGAAGTTAGATCAAGTCTTGAGTTAGAAAATGGAACAACAATTGAGGAGGAAGTGTCAATGGAAAATAACCTAATTGTGAGAGGAATCGCATTTGAAGATGGAGTAACAAGAGTTACAATTGTTGGTCTGAAAAATGGACTTCATTCTTTATCCACTATATTTACTACTCTTGCAGGTCAGGGGATTAATGTTGACATCATTATTCAAAGTATGACTAGTCAGGATGAAACAAATATCTCCTTCTCTATTCATACGACCGATTTGGATGAAACATTGGCTGTGCTTCATGCAAATCAAGAGAAATTAGGCTTTCATTCAATACAATCTGAAAGTCAATTAGCCAAAGTATCGATTGTTGGCTCTGGGATGATTTCTAACCCTGGTGTAGCCGCTGAAATGTTTGAAGTGCTTGCGAATAATGAAATTCAAGTAAAGATGGTAAGTACTTCAGAAATTAAGGTATCTACTGTTGTGGAGGACCATCTAATGGTTAAAGCGGTAGAAGCATTACATGAAGCATTCAAACTAGATGCCTTAGTTACGCAAAACATATAAAATGAAAAGGATCTGCTATTGGCAGATCCCATGGTTGTTTACAACGTTTAAAATAGATAAAAATATATATTTCTCAGACTGTAGGCAGTCTTGAAAAATTGCCTACAGTCTATTTGTATTTCACAGAAGAACCAATCATTAGAGAGAATCTTTACTATCAGATTTAACTGTAATATGTACTAGGTTTTGTCGTTTCTTTTGTTCAACAAATGCCTCTGTAATCACATTATTCATCTGCTCGTATTGTTGTGCAATAAAGCCCGCCTCTAAGTTATAGCTTGTTTCCTTTCGTGATTGATTTCTTGCTTTAATAAACTCACTTGTGAGGCCAAATTCAATCATATTACTTTTTTGTAACGTTATGGTTAAATCTCCCCAACCAGCATCTTTAAAAAATTGAAACAGTTCTTCATCACTCGATATAGGATACTTTCTAGCGATACTTTTTCCTGCCCAATATAAAATTGATGGCAGCTCTTTTCCTAAGAGGTCAGGTAATAGAATCTCCCGAAGTAACTCATAGGCAATCCCGGATGTATGCAACCCATCAAACTGTGAAAGGTGTTCTTTTAACGATAATTCCTTCAATATTTTTCCCCTCTTTCATTTCCCGAACCTCATCATATTTCTTTTAGGCTTCTCTTCATAAACGGTGTTACTATAAAACAACGAAAAGCACCAAAACCTTGAGACCATTATGTTGAACGGCATATACCGAAACAACAATTTATTCGAAAACAGTCTTCTATTAGCACATTCATTTGTTGTAAATATCCGTCAATGTCATATATATTGTTATGAAGTTTCAAATGACTTCACAATAGGATAGTTATGAGTATCCCCAAACTCACAAGCACTATTATATTACAAATAATGGCGTATTACTCAAAAATTTCATCTGACAACATTGTCTCTCAAATGATAATATTATTTTACAAGAACTAATATTCTTATGTGCAAAAATGTTATTTTGTTGAAGCGTTTTCTTGACGCACTTTATAGGTAGGAGTAAAATGAACATGTCGCATTTTTACGAAAACTCGTTATGCAAAGGTTTTCAATTTGTTTATGTTGTTAAGTTATCAAGGGGGGTAAAACATGGCTAAAAATCGTGAGTTTTTTAACCGTAGATTGCATTCATTATTAGGTGTTATACCTGTAGGTCTTTTCCTAGTACAACACTTAGTAGTAAACCAATTTGCAACAAAAGGTGCAGAGTCATTTAATAGAGCTGCACAATTTATGGAACACTTGCCGTTCCGTTATTTATTAGAGGCTGTCGTTATTTTTCTACCATTACTTTATCATGCTGTATATGGACTTTATATTGCTTTTACTGCGAAAAATAACGTTAGCAACTACGGATTTGTCCGCAACTGGCTGTTCTACATCCAACGTGTGACAGGTGTTATTACACTTATTTTCGTAGCATGGCATGTTTGGGAAACAAGAATTGCAGCAGCGTTTGGTACAGAAGTTAACTATGATATGATGGAAGCGATCTTAAGCAATCCGTTTATGCTAGTATTCTACATCATTGGTGTTGTATCAACTGTATTCCACTTTGCGAACGGTTTATGGTCTTTCTTAGTAAGCTGGGGAATTACTGTAACACCACGTTCTCAAGTAATTTCAACTTATGTAACATTAGCTATTTTCGTTGCTCTTTCTTATGTAGGAGTACGTACAATATTTGCTTTTATTGATCCTTCATTAGCAAATCTATAAAATAAAACTAGTATTACAGTAATGCTAGAATATGATTTTAGAATAGTATCTTTTTAGATGGTGTCATGTTTCTAGACCTTTTAAAAAGAACCTTAATAGAGGAAGTGAGCTAAAAATGAGTAAAGGGAAAATCGTAGTTGTCGGTGGAGGACTAGCAGGTCTAATGGCGACTATTAAAGCGGCAGAAGCTGGAGTTTCAGTAGATTTATTTTCACTTGTACCAGTAAAACGTTCTCACTCAGTTTGTGCACAAGGTGGAATTAATGGTGCTGTAAATACAAAGGGTGAAGGTGACTCACCTTGGGAACACTTTGATGATACAGTATATGGTGGAGACTTTTTAGCAAATCAGCCACCAGTAAAGGCAATGGCTGAGGCTGCACCAGGAATTATCCACTTAATGGACCGTATGGGAGTAATGTTTAACCGTACTCCAGAGGGTTTACTAGATTTCCGTCGTTTCGGTGGAACACAGCATCACCGTACTGCTTTCGCAGGAGCTACAACAGGTCAACAATTACTTTATGCTTTAGATGAGCAAGTACGTCGCTATGAAGTAGCGGGTCTTGTTCAAAAGTATGAAGGTTGGGAATTTTTAGGTTCTGTTTTAGATGATGAAGGCGTTTGTCGAGGTGTCATTGCCCAAAACCTAACATCAATGGAAATTAAATCATTCCCAGGTGACGCTGTTATTATGGCATCTGGTGGCCCTGGAATTATTTTCGGTAAGACTACAAACTCTGTAATTAATACAGGATCTGCTGCATCAATCGTATACCGCCAAGGTGTACATTATGCTAACGGAGAATTTATTCAAATTCACCCTACTGCTATTCCAGGAGACGATAAGCTGCGATTAATGAGTGAATCAGCTCGTGGAGAAGGTGGACGAGTTTGGACATATAAAGATGGTAAGCCATGGTACTTCTTAGAAGAGAAATACCCTGCTTATGGTAACTTAGTACCGCGTGATATAGCTACTCGTGAAATCTTTGATGTGTGTGTCGAGCAAAAGTTAGGTATTAATGGAGAAAACATGGTTTACCTTGACCTTTCTCACAAAGACCCTAAAGAGCTTGATATTAAGCTTGGTGGAATTATTGAAATCTATGAGAAATTCATGGGTGAAGATCCACGTAAAGTACCAATGAAGATTTTCCCTGCCGTTCACTATTCAATGGGTGGATTATGGGTAGATTATGATCAAATGACAAATATTCCAGGTTTATTTGCTGCTGGTGAATGTGATTACTCTATGCACGGTGCAAACCGCTTAGGAGCTAACTCATTATTATCTGCTATTTATGGCGGAATGGTAGCTGGACCAAATGCTGTTAAGTATATCAAGGGCTTAAGTAAGTCTGCGGAAGACATTAGCTCAAGCGTATTTGATCGTTACGTGAAGCAAGAAGAAGAACGTATCCAGAAGATTATGTCTATGGACGGCACTGAAAATGCTTATGTCATTCACAAAGAGCTTGGAGAATGGATGACTGACAACGTTACAGTTGTACGTACGAATGCGAAACTGTTAAAAACAGATGAAAAGATTCAAGAATTAATGGAGCGTTACCAAAACATTAATATTAATGATACGGCTAAATGGAGTAACCAAGGTGCATCCTTTACTCGTCAGTTAGATAATATGCTGCATTTAGCACGTGTAATTACGATTGGTGCATATAACCGTAATGAAAGCCGTGGGGCTCACTATAAGCCAGAATTCCCTGAGCGTAACGATGAGGAATTCTTAAAGACTACAATGGCTAAGTATACAGAAGAAGGTCCTCAGTTCCACTATGAGGATGTTGATACATCTCTAATCCAGCCGCGTAAGCGTGACTACTCTAAAAAGAAAGGGGAATAATCGAAAATGAGCGAGAAGAAAAAAGTCCGTTTTATTGTCACTCGTCAAGACAGCCCAGAAGCTGCCCCTTATGAAGAAACATTTGAACTAGATTATCGACCAAACATGAACGTAATTTCTGCACTTATGGAAATTCGTAGAAATCCAGTAGATATAAATGGTAAAGAAACAGCACCTATTACGTGGGATATGAACTGTTTAGAAGAAGTTTGTGGTGCTTGTTCAATGGTTATTAATGGCAAGCCAAGACAATCTTGTTCAGCACTAGTTGACCAATTAGAACAGCCAATTCGTTTAGAGCCGATGAGAACATTCCCGGTTGTACGTGACCTTCAAGTTGACCGTAGCCGCATGTTCGACTCACTTAAGAAGGTTAAAGCTTGGATTCCAATTGATGGAACATACGATTTAGGACCTGGTCCACGTATGCCTGAAAAGAAGCGACAGTGGGCTTACGAATTATCAAAATGTATGACTTGTGGTGTTTGCCTTGAGGCATGTCCAAATGTGAACAGTAATTCTGATTTCATTGGACCTGCTCCATTATCTCAAGTTCGTTTATTTAATGCACACCCAACAGGTGCGATGAATAAATCAGAACGATTAGATTCGATTATGGGTGATGGCGGACTTGCAAACTGTGGTAATTCACAAAACTGTGTACAATCATGTCCGAAGGGAATACCTTTAACAACATCGATTGCTGCATTAAACCGTGATACAACTGTACAAATGTTTAGAAACTTCTTCGGAAGTGACGAAGTTTAATTAGAAGTTATGAAGTTACTTTTCAATTAAACTAGGGTAGCCTCTTCATAATCTTATGAAGAGGCTATTTTATTCTGCTAAATAAAATGTAAAAGGGAATAGATGAAACAGGAGGGAATTTACATGGTAAAAGCAGCTTACATTGATCATTTTGAAACGTGGCAAGAAGGATTTATTTTTTCACACCCCATCAAAGTTCGTTTTAGTGAAACCGATATGTTCGGACATGTCAACAATACAGTGGTATTTACATACTTTGAAGAAGCACGTATAGAATTTTTTAAATCTTTAGGATTAATGCAATATTGGATTAAGAAAGACAGTGATTTAATACCAGTTGTTGCAGATTTGCAGTGTGACTATTTAGCACAAACGTATTTTGATGAAAAATTAGAAGTGAAAGTAAAGGTAAATAAACTGGGTTCCTCATCTGTAGATGTTCATTATCTTGTACAAAAAGAAAATGGCAAACCAGCATTTGTAGGTCGAGGAGCAATTGTACAAATATCTAAAAAGACAGGTAAGCCTGTAGGGTGGAATGAAGAGTGGAGAGCTAGTTTACTCACTATGATAGGTAAAGCAAATAATTTCGTAAAATAGATTCTCTAGAATATGTACTCAAAAACAAAAAAATGTAAGTAACAGTAATCCCTTATCTGGCATAGTATATGGTGACTAAATATATACCCATCCTATTTCTAGCTCGCACCTTGGCAAGGAGGGTCACAACAATTGAAGGAGAAAGATTTTCAACCAAAGCCATTGCTAACAAAACGAGAAAGGGAAGTATTTGAATTGTTAGTTCAAGATAAGACAACAAAAGAAATTGCTGGAGAGTTGTTTATCAGTGAAAAGACAGTTCGAAATCATATTTCCAATGCTATGCAAAAGCTTGGAGTTAAGGGGCGTTCACAAGCGGTTGTAGAGCTCCTACGTATGGGAGAACTAGAGCTTTAACATGTAACCGGCTTCCTGCACTTTGGGAAGCCGGTTTATTACATAATTGTTTCTGTGGTGATGAAACTAGCATTCATTATTCTTTAAACTTTCCATGAGTCGAAATGGATGAAAGCATTAGTCAAAACCCGATTTTTCTTGAAATTTTGGAGAAAAAAGTAGAAAATAGTAGTAATAGGCATAAAAATGTCGTTATCGGATCGGCCAATTGTGTAAAAGGACAGTATTCTAATTGGCTGTTAACTATGAGGGGGAGAATGTTATGAGGCAAGACCAACCTGTTGGAATTGAAAAGGTTGATTCTACTGTAGCAGATACGGAAAAGTCGCTACGATATATATCTGGCATTATTAAACAAAAAGGGAGAGAGATGTTAAATCAATATACGATTACTCCTCCGCAATTTGTTGCCCTTCAATGGCTATTAGAAAATGGAGATATGACGATTGGTGAATTATCAAATAAGATGTATTTAGCATTTAGCACAACAACTGATTTAATTGATCGAATGGAGAAAAATGAGTTAGTAGTTCGTGTTAAAGATGAAAATGATCGTCGTGTTGTAAGGATACATCTATTGTCTGAAGGTGAACGAATCATTGAAGAAGTAATCCACAAGCGTCAAAAGTATTTAGAAGAAATCCTTTCTGCATTTTCACAAGAAGAAATCATCATGCTAGAAAAACTACTAGGGAAATTACATCAAGAAATGAAAGAATGAGGAGATTTTCATGGATAAACCAATTGGGGTTATAGATTCAGGAGTTGGTGGTCTAACAGTTGCAAAGGAAATTATGAGGCAATTACCGAAAGAGCAAATCTTATACTTAGGTGACACAGCTCGATGTCCATATGGTCCAAGACCTCTTGAAGAAGTAAAGCGATTTACATGGGAAATGACCAACTACCTGCTTCAATATGATATTAAGATGCTAGTCATTGCTTGTAATACTGCTACTGCTGCTGTATTAGAAGATATAAGACAAACTCTGAAAATACCTGTTATCGGCGTTGTTCAACCGGGTGCCCGGGCTGCAGTTAAAGTAACGGAAAATAAACAAATTGGGGTAATTGGCACGGTTGGAACCATTCAGAGTAAGGCATATGATAATGCGCTACATTCTATTAATAACCAATTGAATGTAACTGGACTTGCTTGTCCTAAATTTGTCCCAATTGTAGAATCTGGTGATTATGATTCAGTAGAAGCCTATGATGTTGTTCGAGAACAACTGAAGCCGCTTGAAGGTATCGATATAGATACGCTGATACTGGGCTGTACTCATTATCCGCTGTTAACCCCAATTATCCAGGAAATCATGGGAAACAGTGTAGAATTAATATCATCAGGAGAAGAAACAGCCAGGGAAGTAAGTACCATCCTCTATCACAGTCGCCTACTCAAAAATAAAGGCGAACAAAAGGAACATCTATTCTTCACAACTGGCACAAAAGAGGCATTCCAAAAAGTAGCAAACAAACTATTTCAACAAAACATAGATAAAATAGAAGTGATAAAACTAACGTGATACAGAAGTATCACGTTTTTTGGTGCCAGTCACTTGTCGAATAATCTTTATTTTGTGTAAAAGCGCCAAAGTTTTAGAAAAGAGTCATAATTAACGAACTGATCCTTATACTGTCCCTCCTAAAAAATAAATAATAGATAACAAAAAAAATCATGACAAGCCGGTCTAAATTATAAATATGGCTCGTATACATGTTAGTACAAACTATCTTAGGAGGGATTTGGGAATGCCTAAATTACCAAAAGTTAAAATTGCTACAACAGTTATCGCATCAAGTGTATTACTTTCTGGTTGTGGATTATTTGGTGGAGAGCAAGTGATGAAAGAAATTGATCCGCCACAGGATGTAAATATGGTTGATGATCAAGCAAAGCTAGATGAGGGGAAAAATGCAGAAGGAAAAGTCAAAAAGGAAGAAGCGACGAAAGATACAGTTACGCGTGAGCTTTATCTTGTTGATAAAAATGGTTATGTTGTACCACAAACTTTCGAGTTACCAAAAGAAAATAGTGCTGCTCAACAAGTACTAGAGTATTTGGTAGAAGGTGGTCCGGTAACGAATATGCTTCCAGAGGGCTTTAAAGCTGTTCTGCCTCCTGATACGCAAATGACTACTAACTTATTAAAAGATGGTACGTTAGAAGTCGACTTTTCAAATGAATTTACTGAGTATAAAGCAGAAAATGAGCAGAAGATATTACAAGCGTTAACATGGACGCTCACACAGTTTGATACAATCAAAAAGGTTAATATCAAGGTAAATGGCCACGAACAAAATGTGATGCCTGTTAACAAAACACCAATTAATGATGGACTGACTCGTGCAGATGGAATCAATGTTGATAACTCTGACGTTGTAGACGTAATGAACAGCGAACTGGTTACACTGTATTTCTTAGCACAAGAAGGCGAAAATACTTACTATGTACCTGTTACAAAACGTGTACAACAAACAAGTGAAGATAAAATTGTAGCAACTGTTCAAGAATTAATTAAAGGACCAGGTTTAGTTGGCGGTCTGCTTTCAGAATTTAATTCTGAAGTGGAGCTACTTTCTGAACCAGATTATAAAAATGGTGTTGTAACACTGAACTTTAATGAGTCGATTTTAGGTAACCTTGAGGGGACATCGATCTCGAAGCATATTATTAACTCTCTAGTTTTATCCTTAACTGAGCAGCCTGGTGTTGAAAGTGTTGCATTACAAGTAAATGGAAAAGCAGACTTAAAGGCTGACTCTGGTGAAGAATTAACAAAGCCGGTAACAAGACCACAGACGGTAAATACTGGAGAATTTTAATAGCTATTAAGTTGGCTTATCTATAACAAATAACATATACTAATAAAAGAGGTAGGCAGTAATATGCCACCTCTTTTATTCATGTTACTGACATGACAACATACAAGTATACATAAAAATATGGCTATACTACATGGGTAATCATGAGACTTTAGGAGGACATATAAAAATGCGAGTAGATGGAAGAGAACAAGCACAATTAAGAGAAATACATATTGAAAAAGATTATATAAAGCATGCAGAAGGTTCAGTACTTATATCTGTTGGTGATACAAAAGTCATATGTACGGCCAGCATTGAGGATAAAGTACCCCCATTTATGAGAGGTGGAGGAAAAGGCTGGATTACAGCTGAATACTCCATGCTTCCTAGAGCAACAGAGCAAAGAAATATACGAGAATCGAGTAAAGGAAAAGTAACAGGACGTACAATGGAGATTCAACGTTTAATTGGCCGGGCCCTTCGTTCTGTTGTGCAGCTTGAAAAACTAGGCGAACGCACTGTTTGGATTGACTGTGATGTCATTCAGGCAGATGGCGGTACACGAACAGCATCCATAACAGGAGCTTATGTGGCAATGGTTCTTGCTTTTTCAAAGCTTATTGAGAGAAGGGCTATCTCAGCATACCCTGTTAAAGATTTCTTAGCTGCAACTTCAGTTGGTGTTGATCCTGAGCGTGGGCCAATTCTAGATTTAAATTATATCGAGGATTCAAGTGCTAATGTAGATATGAATGTAGTGATGACCGGAAAAGGTGAATTCGTTGAGCTTCAAGGAACGGGAGAAGAAGCTACATTCTCTAGAACTCAGCTAAATGAACTGTTAGAACTGGCTGAAAAAGGGATACAAGACTTAATTCATCATCAAATGGAGGCATTAGGAGAAGACATTAGCAACGCAATTTTAAAATAGAAGTAGGGAATAAAATGAAACGAATAATTATTGCAACGAAGAACAAAGGAAAAGTAAAGGATTTTGAGGTGCTATTCAAAACTAAAGGCTATGAAGTCATCTCACTATTAGATATACAAAATAGCCCGGATATTGAAGAAACAGGTGCAACATTTAAAGAGAATGCGATCCTAAAAGCGGAGGGCATTGCTTCAATCGTTAATGAAATTGTCATTGCAGATGACTCGGGATTAGCAATAGATGCTTTAGATGGGAAGCCTGGTGTATTCTCAGCTCGGTATGCAGGTGAGCAAAAGAATGATGAAGAAAATATACAAAAGGTACTACATGAATTACAAGGTGAAAAGAATCGAAGCGCTGCCTTTCACTGCGCGTTAGCAATGGCAATTCCATCAAAGCCAACAGTGGTTGTGGAAGGTACGTGTCATGGTGTAATCGCACAACAGCCTGTTGGAGAAAATGGGTTTGGATATGATCCGATTTTCTTCGTTCCTGAGAAAAACAAAACGATGGCACAGCTGACAAAAGAAGAGAAAAACTTAATAAGTCATCGCGCAGATGCGTTGAGGAAGCTAGAAGCCGAATTGAACAAGTACTTGGAGTTTTGACAATGAAGGTATTAATCATTAGTGATACACATGGATATGAACATGAATTACTTCAAGTAAAAGAGAAATACGAGAAGGAAGTTGATATGATGATCCATTGTGGTGATTCAGAACTTCCGGACAATCATGAAGTATTAGATAATTTTCTTACTGTAAAAGGGAACTGTGACATTGGCGATTTTCCAAATGATATAATTCAACAAGTAGGCGATGTTCATTTATATGCAACACATGGTCACTTGTACAATGTAAAAATGACACTATTGAATCTACAGTACCGTGCTGAAGAAGTGAACGCTGCTATCATATGTTTTGGTCATTCTCATATAGCAGGAAGTGAACAAATGAATGGAAGACTTTATATCAACCCGGGGAGCTATCGTCTTCCAAGAAAAATTTCAGAACGGACTTACTGTATACTTGAGATAAAGGAAAACGAATTCGATGTTCAATTTTATGACCATATGCATTATCGCGTTCATTCCTTATGCTCAGTCTATTCTAGACGTGAGGGGTAATTACCTACTCTTCACGTCTAGTAACTTTTTAATAATTGGCTGTGTTAAAGAACCGTGTTGATATTTAGCAGGTTGATTGAAGTGAAAGGATGCGAGTCTCCTGCGGGAGATGTGCGGTAAGGAGACTCATGCAGGCGAGAAGCACCGAGGAGGCTCCAGAACCCGCCAGCGGTATCCGGCGAGTGTCCTGGAACAAAAATCAACAACAAGGTTTAACAGAGCAAAAAAATAAAAAAAGGCTTGATATTTTTTACTAACAGACATATAATTTTAATGGTCATGAATTGAAGGAAAGTTATTAATTTGCACTGTTAATATTTTTTCTAGAAAAGTGTTGACATTTAAGTTTGTAACTTATATAATTATTTTTGTCGCTAATATTTGCGGGTGTAGTTTAGTGGTAAAACCTCAGCCTTCCAAGCTGATGTTGTGAGTTCGATTCTCATCACCCGCTCCATATGTCCCAGTAGCTCAGCCGGATAGAGCATACGCCTTCTAAGCGTACGGTCGGGAGTTCGAATCTCTCCTGGGACGCCATTTTACATACGAACCTACAACCTTTTCTAACTAGAAAAGGTTTTTCTTTTTTTATGGCTGTATTTTCGCACAGAATGCTATCTCTCAGATATGCCAGGTAACGCGTTAGTATCTACCGTAAAAAGCATAAAAAATGTTTTCTCAATAAAAGATGACTTTGTACTTTAATGGCTACTATATTGAAGGAATGATGCGTCAATATCATAATCTCTTGTATATTGATTGCGTTGTTGGTAAACTGTGTTTAAAAAATGATACATAATGGGTACAAACTAAGGAGTCAACATGGACACTAATGATCAATTTAAAAATGTGATTCCGTTTCCGAATTTGCAAAAGAGATTGTTAGATAAAGGGATGGAAGCCATACAGAATAAGAAATTTGATGAAGCATTAACGCTACTTGAGCAGGCTCTTGAACAAGATGAGACATTAGACGAAGTACGGTTTGGTATTGTCATTTGTTTATTTGAGCTTGGTCATTTAGAGGAAGCGAAAGATAGCTGCTATCGTATGCTTACAGAGGATATTGGCGATTATTATGATGTATTGCAGTTGTATCTTACAATTCTAGTGCAACTTGGCAACTATGAAGAAGTAGAGACAACCATTGAAGCGGTGTTACAAGAGAATAAAATTCCCCCTCAAACAGTTGAAAATTTTTATAAGCTTCTAGACTTCAGTAGAAAGATGAACGCAGATGAAGAAGTAATCATTGAAACTCCTCGCGTAGAGGTAAATCAATTGATTGAATCCGAGTCTATACAGGAACAATGGAATGTGGTGCAAGCCCTGAGAAATGAAAGATTGGGAATCTCTTATGCCTATCCGTTTCTGGATCAATATTTGCTTGATAATATGAAGCATCCCATTGTGAAAACGGCTATCTTGCAATTGTTTGTTGAAAAGGATATTTATAGGGAAATCAGTGTAGAGAAGTTTGGTAGGAACGTTACCATCAATACCGCAGAGCTGTATGACATGGAAACAGATCCATTTTCTCACCAAGTAATACAAGTACTAGATGGTAGTCTTGGAACCGAGAATCCGAGCTTGTATGAAGTTGTAAAGGAAATGTGGTTTAGGCATTTGTATGTTAGCTACCCTTTTCATGTTCAGCCGGAAAAGGAAGAAATCTGGGCAGCCGGCCTTCATAAAGTCGGATACGACTTACATGGTATTGATGTTGAAACAGAGGAAATTGCAGAGCAATACGGCATTTCTGTTCAAGATGTCTTGCTTGCCAGTCAAAGAATTAAAGAAGTTGAAGAGATTTCTTATATACCAATCTAAGTCATTGTTTTTTTACGTTCATCGACTACATTATTGAAACACGCACATTATATGGTATAATGGAATGGTTGTAAACATAATCAATGCTTGGCCATACATAATAGTAGGATCAAATTTGTTAATCATTGGACAAGTTTCATAGTATCCTTTGGTGGTTAAGAGAAATAGATAATGGAGGGAAAGTATAAATGTCTGTTAAATGGGAAAAGTTAGAAGGTAACGAAGGAATTTTAACTGTAGAAGTTGACACTGAAACAGTTAACAATGGATTAGACAAAGCATTCAAAAAGGTTGTTAAGCAAGTAAACGTACCAGGTTTCCGTAAAGGGAAGATTCCTCGTGGAATGTTTGAAAAGCGCTTTGGAGTAGAGTCTTTATACCAAGATGCATTAGATTTTATCCTACCAGATGCTTATGAAAATGCAGTAACAGAAGCAAACATTGATCCTGTAGACCGTCCTGAAATTGATATCGTTCAATTAGAAAAAGGACAAAATTTAATCTTTACTGCTAAGGTTACAGTTAAGCCGGAAGTAACACTTGGTGAATACAAGAACCTTGAAGTAGAAAGATTAGATGCAACTGTTACAGAAGAAGATGTGAACAATGAATTAACTCAACTTCAAGAACGTCAAGCTGAGCTTGTTGTGAAAGAAGAAGGAACAGTAGAAAACGGTGATACAGCTATTATCGATTTCGAAGGTTTTGTTGATGGGGTAGCATTCGAAGGTGGAAAAGGCGAAAACTACTCATTAGCAATCGGTTCAAACACATTCATTCCAGGATTTGAAGAGCAGTTAATCGGGTTAGCAGCTGGTGAAGAGAAAGATGTTGAAGTATCATTCCCTGAAGAATACCATGCTGAAGAGTTAGCTGGAAAGCCTGCAACATTTAAAGTGAAGCTACACGAAATTAAAACAAAAGAACTTCCTGCATTAGATGACGAGTTTGCTAAAGATGTAGATGATGAAGTTGAAACTCTTGATGCTTTAAAAGCAAAAACTAGAACTCGCTTAGAAGAGTCTAGAAAGCTAGAAGCAGAAAATGCATTAAAGGATTCTTTAGTGGATCTTGCTACTGAAAATGCAACAATTGATATTCCACAGGCAATGGTAAAATCAGAACAAGACCGTATGATTCGTGAATTTGAACAACGTCTTTCTCAGCAAGGTATGAACCTTGATCTTTACTACCAATTCTCAGGAACTGACGAGTCAGCACTTCGTGAGCAAATGGCAGAGGATGCAGAAAAGCGTGTTCGCATGAACTTAACGCTAGAAGCAATCGCTAAAGCTGAAGACCTTCAAGTTTCTGATGCTGAATTAGACGAAGAATTAACGAAGATGTCTGAAATGTACCAAACAACTGTTGAAAACATCAAAAACATGCTTGGAAATGTAGATCTTCTAAAAGAAGATATAAAAATTCGTAAAGCAATTGATTTTTTAGTAGATAATAGCAAAGCTACTGCATAATAATGTACTAGAATAAAAAATAAGGCGCGACTTAGTTCGTGCCTTGTTTTTACTAACATTACATAAACATACATAAGATTTGAGTAACTGGTAACGGTAAAAAATAATCATCAAAAGTACTTATAAAAAACGCGCTTTGGGCAAATACATACATACAAGAGGGTTATTATTACCTCTCGAACAAAGTAATATGGTAAAATACATAACAATCAGAATAAAGAAAACTCTTCAAATGTGTCTTTGGGTAATGGAGAGAAGAAAAAAAGCAATGGTACAGTAGTAATGTAAGGGGTGAGATAGTTGTTTAAATTTAATGATGAAAAAGGTCAACTTAAATGTTCTTTCTGTGGAAAAACACAGGACCAGGTTCGTAAGCTAGTAGCAGGACCAGGCGTTTATATATGTGACGAATGTATCGAATTATGTACAGAAATTGTTGAAGAGGAATTAGGAACAGAGGAAGAAGTAGAATTCAAAGATGTTCCGAAACCTTCAGAAATCCGTGACATTTTAGATGAGTACGTCATTGGGCAGGACGCAGCTAAGAAATCTCTGGCGGTCGCTGTATATAACCATTATAAGCGGATCAATTCTAATAGTAAGATTGATGATGTAGAATTAGCGAAAAGTAATATTGCAATGATTGGACCAACAGGTAGTGGTAAAACACTATTAGCCCAAACGTTAGCAAGAATCTTAAATGTACCATTTGCAATCGCTGATGCAACTTCCTTAACTGAAGCAGGATATGTAGGAGAAGACGTTGAAAACATCCTTCTAAAACTCATTCAAGCTGCTGATTATGATGTTGAAAAAGCTGAAAAGGGTATTATTTACATTGATGAAATTGATAAAGTGGCTAGAAAGTCAGAAAACCCGTCCATTACACGTGATGTATCAGGAGAAGGGGTTCAACAGGCTTTATTAAAGATTCTTGAAGGTACGGTTGCGAGTGTTCCTCCTCAAGGTGGACGTAAGCACCCACATCAAGAATTCATTCAAATTGATACAACGAACATCTTATTTATCTGTGGTGGAGCGTTTGATGGAATTGAATCGATTATTAAACGCCGTCTGGGTAAAAAGGTGATTGGATTTGGTGCAGGAAGTACAGTTGAAGATAGTGACGTATCATTACTGTCTAAAGTTCTTCCAGAAGACTTACTTAAATTCGGTCTCATTCCAGAATTTATTGGTCGTCTTCCAGTAATCGCAAATCTTGAGCAATTAGATGAAGGGGCATTAGTTGAAATCTTAACGAAGCCTAAAAATGCACTTATTAAGCAATATCAAAAGCTTCTTGAGCTTGATGATGTCGAGCTTGATTTTGAAGAAGGAGCACTTCTTGAAATCGCAAAACGTGCAATTGAAAGAAAAACAGGTGCCCGTGGACTACGTTCA
Organism: Bacillus sp. BGMRC 2118; assembly: GCA_008364785.1. Classification (GTDB taxonomy): domain Bacteria; phylum Bacillota; class Bacilli; order Bacillales; family SA4; genus Bacillus_BS. Next base: position 266,943 of record VTTJ01000002.1, read on the forward strand.
ATCATTGAGGGTATTATGTTAGATGTCATGTACGATCTTCCTTCACGTGAAGACATTGAAAAATGTATCATTACACTTGAAACAGTAAAAGATGATCGTGAACCAAAACTTGTCCTAAAAGACGGTACGGTTATAACAGGTCAAGATAAAAAGGATTCTGCATAATAAAAAGCCGGATAGAATGTCTATCCGGCTTTTTTATTTTGGCTGCTTTCGTATAGATGGTTGCTCTTTTTTAATGGCTTTGGTAGTACACAAAGAAAAATTGTACTATAGCAACAAAGTTTTAGAAATGAGCTTTAATTTTTATCATAGTTTATCCTCTACCTCGCCACGTAAAATTAATAGTTATTTTCGCTTGTCATATAATGTCCAAAAGTATTCTACTATTTTTCTGTTTAGTCCTTTCGTTACCAGGAAATACTAGTAAACAGAGACAACAGAGAAACAGGAGGGTATAAGATGAGTTGGACAAGTATTGCGCTATTTATCCAATTATTTTTTGGTATAATAATTGGTCTATATTTTTGGAATTTATTACGAAATCAACGTACACAAAAAGTTTCCATTGATAGAGAATCGAAAAAGGAAATGGACCAGTTACGGAAGCTGCGTTCCATATCATTAACAGAGCCTTTGGCAGAACGTGTCAGACCTACGAGCTTCGATGATATAGTAGGCCAAGAGGATGGAATAAAAGCCTTGAAGGCAGCTCTCTGTGGACCTAATCCACAGCATGTGATTGTATATGGTCCTCCAGGTGTCGGGAAAACAGCGGCAGCCCGATTAGTACTAGAAGAAGCAAAACGAAATGGAAAATCTCCTTTTAAAAGAGAAGCGGTGTTTATTGAATTAGATGCAACAACCGCTAGATTTGATGAAAGGGGAATCGCCGATCCACTTATTGGATCTGTTCATGATCCAATTTATCAGGGCGCAGGTGCGATGGGGCAAGCAGGTATTCCACAACCGAAACAAGGCGCAGTTACGCATGCACATGGTGGAGTGCTATTTATTGATGAAATCGGAGAATTACATCCTATACAAATGAATAAGATGTTAAAGGTATTAGAGGATCGAAAGGTATTTTTAGAAAGTGCCTATTACAGTGAAGAAAACACTCAAATTCCTACACACATTCATGATATTTTTCAAAATGGGTTACCTGCAGACTTTCGAATGATTGGAGCTACAACACGTACACCTAATGAACTACCTCCAGCCATACGTTCAAGGTGTCTAGAAGTATTCTTCAGAGAACTCGATACGGAAGAGCTATCCATTGTTGCCAAAAAGGCAGCAGCAAAAATTAATATGGATGTTACGGAAGAAGGAATACATATTCTTTCAAGCTATGCACGTAATGGTAGAGAAGCTGTGAATATGGTACAAATTGCAGCGGGACTTGCCATTTCGGAAGACCGAAATTACATAAAAACTGAAGATATTGAATGGGTTGTTCACTCTAGCCAACTTACACCTAGACAGGAAAAGAAAATCAATATAGAACCTAAGGTTGGTTTAGTAAATGGATTGGCGGTTTATGGACCGAATACAGGTGCCCTTTTAGAAATTGAAGTGACGGTCATACCAAATAAAAATAAAGGCAGTATTAATATTACAGGGATTGTGGAAGAAGAGAGCATAGGAGACCGTGGGAAATCGGTTCGCCGAAAAAGTATGGCAAAGGGTTCGATTGAAAATGTGTTAACCGTCTTACGTGCTTTTGGTGTTCCTGCATCAGATTTTGATATCCATGTGAATTTTCCAGGAGGAATCCCAGTAGATGGACCTTCAGCTGGTATTGCGATGGCAACTGGGATTTATTCAGCAATAAACAATGTCCCAATTGATCATCGAGTGGCAATGACAGGTGAAATTAGCATTCATGGGTTTGTGAAGCCTATTGGCGGTGTTTTTGCAAAAGTGAAGGCAGCTAAACTGGCAGGAGCCAACAAAGTAATCATCCCAATTGAAAATATGCAATCCATTTTAAAAGAAATAGACGGGATAGAGATTATACCAGTCTCTCATATTTCAGAGGTATTTGAGATTGCATTTGGAAAACATCATGCCACAATTGAGGAAGAAGTAATTCCAGCTTCGACCACTTCATTAGAATCTAAGACAGAATCTGTATAAAATACATTGAAAACGTTAACTTTGATGAGTTTTCTAGATTTATTCAAAGGGCTCTTTTCGAAAGACGACATTCTATTCAAATTAACTATTCAAAAAAAAACAATAGACTTAGTAAAAAACTCCGGTTTAGGTAATACTAAACCGGAGTTGCTTTATGACTAATCATAGGATAATTTTCTCAGCATTATGATGGAATCTCAAGGCAAAACAGCACCTTAATAGACAAAAGTAAAACAAATAAGATAGAATTGAACAAGACTTACAAAAGACGATTGCTACATGTGGAGGTGCACAACATTATGGCAAATAAAAAGGAAATGGTCGTGCCTCTCTTGCCGTTAAGAGGACTACTCGTATATCCAACAATGGTATTACATTTAGATGTTGGACGAGAGAAGTCTGTCCAAGCATTAGAGAAGGCAATGATGGAAGAACAATTAATATTCCTTTCCACACAAAAGGATGCAGGCATTGATAACCCTGATGAAGATGATATCTTTCAAATAGGTACACTATCAAAGGTTAAACAAATGCTGAAGCTTCCTAATGGTACTATTCGTGTGTTAGTGGAAGGATTACATCGTGGTGAAATTGCATCCTTCATAGATCATGATGAGTACGTATCAGTTAAAGTACTGGTTAATGAAGAGGATACAGATGAAAAGGATCTCGAAGAAGAAGCGTTAATGAGGTCATTATTAAGTTACTTTGAACAATACATAAAACTATCGAAAAAAATATCCAATGAAACTTATGCAACCATTGCAGATATTGATGAGCCAGGCTCAATGGCAGATTTAATTGCTTCACATCTTCCATTAAAGATTAAAGATAAGCAGGACATCTTAGAAACATACAGTGTGAAAGAAAGACTAAACAAGCTTATCAGTATTATTAACAATGAAAGAGAAGTATTAAATCTAGAAAAGAAAATTGGCCAACGTGTAAAGCGTTCGATGGAACGGACTCAAAAAGAGTATTACTTGCGTGAACAAATGAAGGCAATTCAAAAAGAGCTTGGTGATAAAGAGGGTAAGACCGGTGAAGTCCAAACGCTGCGAGATAAAATCGAGGATGCCGGGATGCCAGAATCTATTCTGCAAACAGCGTTAAAAGAGCTTGAGCGCTATGAAAAGATTCCTTCAAGCTCTGCTGAAAGTGCGGTTATTCGTAATTACATCGAATGGCTTATCTCATTACCATGGACGAAGGCAACTGAGGATATATTAGATTTAGTTCGCTCTGAGGATATTTTAAACGCAGATCACTATGGATTAGAAAAGGTCAAAGAACGAGTGCTTGAATATTTGGCTGTTCAAAAGCTTACACAGTCTCTAAAAGGTCCGATTTTATGTTTGGTAGGTCCTCCTGGTGTCGGAAAAACATCTTTAGCTAAATCAATAGCGAGATCTTTAAACCGTAATTTTGTTCGAATTTCACTAGGTGGCGTTCGAGATGAATCAGAAATTAGGGGACATCGCAGAACATATGTAGGAGCAATGCCTGGGCGCATTATTCAAGGAATGAAAAAGGCAGGAACAATCAATCCTGTGTTCCTCCTTGATGAAATTGATAAAATGTCGAGTGATTTTAGAGGAGACCCATCTTCTGCGATGCTAGAAGTATTAGACCCTGAACAAAATCATAACTTCAGTGATCATTATATTGAAGAAACTTATGACCTGTCGAAAGTCATGTTTATTGCAACTGCAAATAGTCTGTCAACCATACCAGGACCTCTTTTAGACCGTATGGAGGTAATCTCGATTGCTGGTTACACAGAAGTGGAAAAGCTGCACATTGCCAAAGAACACCTTCTTGCAAAGCAAATGAAGGAGCATGGATTAACAAAAGGGAAAATCCAGTTGCGGGATGAGGCATTGCTGAAGCTAATTCGTGTGTATACCCGCGAAGCAGGCGTGCGTAGTTTAGAAAGACAAATTGCAACACTCTGCCGAAAAGTGGCAAGAATTATTGTGTCAGAAGAGCAAAACAAAGTCATTATTACAGAAAAGAGATTAGAAGAACTTCTTGGAAAGCCAAGATTCAGTTACGGTCAGGCGGAGCTCGAAGATCAAGTAGGTGTGGCAACTGGCCTCGCTTATACAGCATTTGGTGGAGACATCTTATCAATTGAAGTCTCAGTGAATCCTGGTAAAGGTAAGCTTCTGTTAACTGGCAAGCTAGGGGATGTAATGAAGGAATCAGCACAAGCTGCATTCAGTTATATTCGTTCTCGTGCAGATGAGCTGAATATCGATCCTGACTTTAACGAGAAGAATGATATTCATATTCATGTTCCAGAAGGCGCAGTACCAAAGGATGGCCCTTCTGCGGGTATTACGATGGCCACAGCGTTAGTATCTGCTTTAACAGGTAGAGCGATTAGAAGAGATGTTGGAATGACAGGGGAAATCACATTACGTGGCCGTGTTCTTCCAATTGGTGGATTAAAAGAGAAATCATTAAGTGCTCACCGTGCTGGAATTACGACAATCATTATGCCGAAGGAAAATCAGAAGGATTTAGATGATATTCCGGAAAGTGTCCGAAATGATTTGACGTTTGTACCGGTAGCACATTTAGATGAAGTATTAAAGCATGCATTAGTAGGGGAGAAAAAATGAAAGTAAATACAGCAGAAATAGTGATCAGTGCGGTAAAGCCTGAACAATATCCTGATGACGGGCTGCCGCATATTGCACTAGCTGGCAGATCGAACGTAGGAAAGTCTTCGTTTATTAATAAAATGATAAATCGTAAGGCGTTAGCACGAACATCTTCAAAACCAGGGAAAACACAAACGCTTAACTTCTACATTATTAATGAAATGTTGTATTTTGTAGACGTACCGGGATATGGGTATGCAAAAGTGTCAAAATCAGAACGAGCTGCATGGGGAAAAATGATTGAGACCTATATTAAAAAAAGTCCACACTTAAAGGTTGTTCTTTTAATTGTTGACGTACGTCATGCTCCATCGAAGGATGATGTGATGATGTATGAGTTTTTAAAGCATTTTGATATACCAACAATGGTAGTGGCAACAAAGGCTGATAAAATTCCGAAGGGAAAATGGCAAAAGCATTTAAAAGTAGTAAAAGAAACGCTGCAAATGGATAAAAAAGATCCACTTGTTCTTTTTTCATCAGAAACAGGACAAGGAAAAGATGAAGCGTGGTCAACGATGATGAAGTTTGTAAATAACGCATAAAAACAAAAAAGCAAGCCGTTGACATGATGGCTTGCTTCTTTTTCTGTAACTTTACTAGAGCTAAACTCGTATTAGTATAAAGGAGGTGGAGCGAAAATGTATGATAAAGAGAGACCCATTCTTTCAATTTCATCAACACCATTGGAGAGAGTGCTGAATGTATGTTCAATCACCATCATTATTATGACGTATTCCTATATCCTCTTTATGTGGGGAGAGCTTCCGGATACAATTCCGACTCATTTCAATAGTGCAGGAGAAGTAGACGGATGGGGAAGCAAATGGTCTGTATTACCGTTACCTATTATAGCAACTATCATATTTATAATATTTATCCCACTTAGAAAATATCCTCATCGATACAATTATCCAGTAGAAGTAACGTTAGAAAATGCAGAGAGACTATATTCTACATCTAAAATGATGCTTTCTGTACTCACAACCATCATATCCGTTTTATTTTTACTTATCACTTATGAAATCATTCAAGTCGGATTAGGAAACGAAGGACTAGGGAATTGGTTATTACCTGTTACATTACTCTCGATATTCGGGACCGTTTTCTTTTTCCTCTTTCGAACTGTTAAACTTCGATAAACAATAAAGGCTGTTAATAAACTCAGGAAGGGTCCGAGTATTAACAGCTTTTTATTTTATGGCTCACCCTGCCCTGTGAGTGTGTATAATACGGGTGCAGTCAATAGGTAGCTTAATTGAAGCAGTAACATATTGTATGGATGTAGCAAATTTACTCCATCAAAAAGGCTATTCGAGATCAACTCAAGATAGCCTTTTTTAGATTATTTCCTTTTAATAAACAATAAATAAATTCCTGCCAAAATAAGTCCAGCTGGCCAATACGTTTCAATGATTTCTACAAGTGCGCCAATCCAACCTAGCCATCCACTTAACTTATGATAAAATAAGGCAATTATGGATACAACTATAAGTAACAAGGCAGGCACCAAACCCGTTTTCGTTTGCTGAAAACGAAGCAAAAAGGCAATACCAATGATAATTGTATATACAGCCCAATGCTCAGGCCACTGTGGAAACAGAGTGATAAGGTGAAAGTGAGCCCCGATACCCACTAAAATGAAGCCGGGAATAATATTTTGGTACTCACGATTACTGTATGCCTGTGCTAAAAAAGCAACGCCGATTATCAGTAATAATGTAGGCCACGAATAAAAGGGTTGAAGCACGGTAAATTGAAGTTGATCTAAAAAAAAATATAATCCAATTCCAATTAATATTATACCTGGAAATATACTTTGCTTTTTCATATAAGCTCCTTTCAGGTGTGGAAAGAAATACAAGTGCACATAGCTTGATTAACGTATTTGTTTTTGATAATGTTCTCTTTGGAGTTATTTTTTGTGTATATGTATAAATTGTAGATGCGAGATATCAATATTTTATCATAGGTTTCATAGTCTGTTCACAATTTTGAACAGAATGCGAATAGTAGACATGGTATAATGGTATGAGAATATTTTGGGGGTGAATTGTACAAATGCATATCGTAGTTGTCGGCTTAAATCATAAAACTGCCCCTGTTGAGATTCGTGAAAGGTTAACATTTAATGCAGCAGAGTTGCCTCTTGCAATGAAGCAATTAAATAAACAAAAAAGTATTTTAGAAAATATTATTGTATCAACCTGTAATCGAACCGAAATTTATGCAGTTGTAGACCAACTTCACACTGGTCGTTATTATATAAAGTCGTTTTTATCTGATTGGTTTAACATTGATAAAAATGAGATTTCTCCTTTCTTAACTATTTATGAAAACGATGCGGCTGTTGAGCATTTGTATCGTGTTTCATGTGGACTTGATTCTATGGTTTTAGGAGAAACTCAAATTCTAGGTCAAGTTCGAACTAGCTTTCTTGAAGCACAAGAAGCTCATGCAACAGGAACGGTATTTAATCATCTATTCAAACAATCCATTACGTTAGCAAAAAAGGCGCATTCTGATACAGAAATTGGAGCGAACGCAGTATCTGTAAGTTATGCAGCGGTTGAGCTAGCTAAGAAGATTTTTGGACAGTTAACGAATAAGCATGTTGTCATTCTTGGTGCAGGTAAAATGGGTGAATTGGCTGTACAAAACCTACATGGTAACGGTGTAGAACGTGTTACTGTAGTGAACCGTACACTTGAAAAGGCTGAGCAGTTGGCAACGAAGTTTAAAGGCGTTGCACAACCAATGGAAATGCTGGAATCTGTATTAACAGAAGCAGACATCGTGATTAGCTCAACAGGCTCAAAAGACTATGTGATCACAGAGAGTATGATGTCAAAGGTTGAAAAGAAACGTAAAGGACGTCCGATTTTCTTAGTAGATATTGCCGTACCTCGTGATTTAGACCCGAACTTGTCAAACTTGGAAAGTGTATTCCTTTATGATATCGATGATTTACAAGGTATCGTTGAAGCAAACATGGAAGAGCGTCAAGCTGAAGCAGAAAAGATTGAATTAATGATTGAAGAAGAGATTGTGGAATTTAACGTTTGGCTTAGAACTCTTGGAGTTGTTCCTGTTATTTCTGCACTGCGTCAAAAGGCTCTTACCATTCAGGAAGAAACGATGCAAAGTATTGAGAGAAAGCTTCCCGACTTAACAGATCGTGAAAAGAAGGTGTTAAATAAGCACACGAAGAGCATTATTAACCAACTTCTAAAAGACCCGATCTTAAAAGCGAAGGAAATGGCTGGAGAAGCGGATGCTGAACAATCACTAAAGCTGTTCATGAAAATATTTGATATTGAAGAAGCTGTAGAATTACAGAAATCAAGTGAGATTCATGCTGAAACAACAGAAGTAAAATGGCATGTGTCACCTCAAGAAGCTTCAGCAAAGATCTAAGTGAGGATTTTGTAGAATGAGCTGGGTTTATGATCTAACAATTATCATATATGCTTTGAGTGTTTTATTATACTTTATTGATTTTCTAAACAACAACCGGAAGGCAAATCGAATCGCCTTCTGGTTGCTTTCTATTGTCTGGCTTTTACAAACGGTATTTTTTGTGATACGAATCATTGAAACAGGAAGTATCCCAATTTTAACGGTATTTGAGGGTTTGTATTTCTATTCGTGGGTTTTAATTACGTTATCACTAGCTATTAATCGATTTATTCGAGTAGATTTTATCGTTTTTTTCACAAACGTACTTGGATTTTTCGTAATGGCCTTACATACTTTTGCTCCAGCTCAGCACCAGTCAACCCTACTCGCGGAACAACTAGTATCTGAGCTTTTATTTATTCATATTACAATGGCTATTCTTTCATACGGTGCTTTTACAATCTCGAGTGTTTTTTCGCTTTTGTATTTATTGCAGTATAATTTATTAAAGAAGAAAAAATGGGGAAAACGTCTTATAAGACTTGGAGATTTATCGAAGTTAAATCATATGTCAAATGTATTAAATATGATAGGTGTTCCCATGCTATTACTATCACTAATCTTAGGCTTATTATGGGCATACATAAAACTAGATCATTTCCAGTGGTATGATTTTAAAGTTTTGGGATCGTTCTTTGTCTTAATGACATACAGTTATCTCTTGTACTTGCGATATGGAAAGGGATTTGAGGGGAAAACATTATCAACATGGAATGTGGCAGCCTTTTTAGTATTACTGATTAATTTCTTTTTATTTGGTAGTTTATCAAGGTTCCACATTTGGTATTCATAAACAGAATGTACTTAAACACGGGTAATAGAGTGTTTTAAGGAGGAAATCATGAGAAAAATTATTGTTGGTTCTAGAAAAAGTAAACTTGCATTAACACAATCAAACTGGGTGATTGAACAACTTAAAGCACTCGGTGGACCTTTTGAATTTGAACTAAAGGAATTTGTCACAAAAGGAGATATTGTACTGGATGTGACACTATCAAAAGTAGGCGGAAAAGGCTTGTTTGTTAAAGAGATTGAACAAGCAATGCTTGATCAGGAAATTGATATGGCTGTCCATAGTATGAAGGATATGCCAGCTGTCCTACCACCAGGTTTAACAGTAGGCTGTATGCCAAAGCGTGTAGATTATAGAGATGCATTAATCTCAAAAGAGAAGCTACCTTTAGCTGAACTAAAAAAAGGTGCAATCGTTGGAACGAGCAGTCTCAGAAGAAGCGCGCAACTGTTGGCAGTAAGGCCTGACCTAGAAATAAAGTGGATTCGTGGAAACATCGACACACGATTAGCCAAATTAGAAACAGAAGAGTATGATGCGATTATCTTAGCGGCAGCAGGCTTACACCGTATGGGATGGTCAGAAGACGTTGTAACAGAATATTTGGATATCGATACATGTCTTCCAGCCGTAGGACAAGGGGCATTATCAATTGAATGTCGAGAAGATGACCATGAACTAAGAGAGCTGCTTTCTAAGTTCAATGATCAGGAGACAGACGTTACAGTTAGTGCTGAGAGAGTCTTCTTACATGAACTTGAAGGCGGTTGCCAAGTGCCGATTGCAGGGTTCGCAGAGCTTGAGGCAGATGGACAAATTTCTCTTACTGGATTAGTTGGTACGCCAGACGGGAAGACCATCTTTAAGGAAACTGTAAAGGGAACAGATGCTAAGCAGATTGGTAAAGAAGTAGCTGGCCGTTTAAAGGAAAAAGGGGCAGCTGATGTTATTCGTCAGGTAAAGAAGGAGCTTGAGCAATAGTGCCTTCTTTGCCTTTACATAATAAAAAGGTTTTAATTACTCGTTCAGAGAAACAAAGTGAAGATTTTATTAATCAAGTTTTAAAATATGGAGGGGAACCGGTTCCTCTCCCTTTACTTGCGTTTCAAGCTGCCACTCTTTCGAAGGAAGAACAACGATTTCTTCGGAATGCCTCTTCATATGATTGGCTAATCTTCACGAGTGTGAATGGTATTGAATTTTTCTTTCGACAGTTAGAGGAAATTTCTATTAAACTGGATTTCCGTGAAAATAAAATCGCTGTAGTTGGTGAGAAAACCAAAGCTGCATTATCAAGATTTGGGCATACAGCATCCTTGATGCCAACAGCGTTTGTAGCTGAAAGTGTGATAGAGTCATTTAAAGAATTGGATATGAAAAATCAGCGAGTGCTATATGTAAGAGGAAATCTTTCAAGAGATGTTATTCCAGTTCAATTACGATTACTCGGGGCTAACGTGGATGAACTGACAACATACGAAACGTATTGCCCGACCTCGTCAGGAAGATTAACTGAATTACTTTCATCATCCATTGATGTTTTGACATTTACAAGTCCGTCTACAGTTCATAACTTTGTTGTGTTGTTGGAAGGTGAAAACTGGAAGGAATGGACCGATTCAGCACTGATCTGCTGTATTGGACCGATAACTAAGGCGGCTGCGGAAAAGGTTGGACTTTCTCCAACAATTGTACCAGCAACCTATACGATGGATGCACTATTACAGGAAATAGTGAACTATTTTACCCTTAAGGAGGAAGTATAATGAATTTTGATCGTCATCGACGCCTTCGTCGAACATCTGCTCTTCGTGATTTGGTTAGAGAAACATACCTACATAAGGAAGATTTTATTTATCCGATTTTTGTTGTGGAACAAGAGAATTACAAAAAGGAAGTTCCTTCAATGCCAGGAGTGTATCATGTATCACTAGACCTGTTATTAGAAGAAATTCAAGAGGTTGTGTCACTTGGGCTTAAATCTGTAATCCTGTTTGGAGTTCCTAATGAAAAGGATGAAGTAGGGTCTTGTGCGTATGATGAAAATGGGATTGTGCAAGAAGCTACAAAGCTTGTAAAAAAACATTATCCGGAGTTAGTTGTTGTAGTCGATACTTGTCTGTGCCAATACACCTCTCACGGACACTGTGGAGTTGTAGAAGAAGGCTATGTGCAAAACGATAAAACACTGGAGCTTTTAGCTAAAACAGCTGTCAGTCAAGCGAAAGCGGGTGCGGATATTATTGCACCGTCTAACATGATGGACGGATTTGTTGCAGCCATTCGCCAAGGTTTAGATGAAGCGGGCTTTGTTGATATTCCGGTTATGTCATATGCAGTAAAATATGCTTCAGCATTTTATGGTCCATTCAGAGACGCGGCACACAGTACACCACAATTTGGTGACCGCAAAACGTATCAAATGGACCCGGCAAATCGATCTGAAGCATTGCGTGAAGCTGAATCTGATCTTAATGAGGGAGCAGACTTCTTAATTGTAAAACCAGCATTATCCTACCTGGATATTATGCGTGATGTGAAGAATCATTTTAATGTACCCATCGTCGCTTACAATGTGAGTGGAGAATACTCGATGATCAAAGCTGCAGCTCAAAATGGCTGGATTTCCGAAAAGGAAATTGTATTAGAAAAGCTGATCAGCATGAAGCGTGCAGGTGCAGATTTAATCATTACCTATTTTGCAAAAGATGCGGCTAGATGGTTGTCCGAGAACGAATAACAGGAGGCACATACAATGAAGCAATTTACGAAATCACAAGAGGCATTTAAGGAAGCGGTAGAAGTTCTTCCAGGAGGCGTAAACAGCCCGGTTCGTGCGTTCAAATCAGTTCAAATGGATCCTGTTTTCATGGAAAGAGGAAAAGGTTCCAAAATATATGATATTGATGGCAATGAATATATTGACTATGTGCTATCATGGGGACCGTTAATTCACGGTCATGCAGATGATACAGTCGTTGAAGCAATTAAGAAGGTTACTGAATCGGGAACAAGCTTCGGTGCTCCTACATTACTTGAGACAGAAGTAGCGAAAATGGTGATTGAACGAGTACCGTCCATTGAAATGGTGCGTATGGTCAGCTCAGGTACTGAAGCGACAATGAGTGCACTACGTTTAGCACGTGGATATACAGGACGAAATAAGATTATGAAGTTTGAAGGCTGTTACCACGGTCATGGTGATTCTTTATTAATTAAAGCTGGTTCTGGTGTAGCAACACTAGGACTGCCAGATAGTCCTGGTGTACCAGAGGGAATTGCTCAAAATACAATTACGGTACCTTACAATGATATGGAAAGTGTCAAATATGCATTCGAGCAATTCGGAGACGATATTGCTGGTGTGATTATTGAACCAGTTGCTGGGAATATGGGAGTTGTGCCTCCACAGCCTGGCTACCTTGAAGCATTACGAGAGATTACAAAGGAATACGGTGCACTTTTAATATTTGATGAAGTTATGACTGGATTCCGTGTAGGATATCATTGTGCACAAGGTGAGTTTACTATCACTCCAGACTTAACATGCTTAGGTAAAGTAATCGGCGGAGGACTTCCTGTCGGAGCGTACGGTGGTAGAAGAGAAATTATGGAGCAAATTGCACCAAGTGGACCAATCTATCAGGCAGGTACGTTATCAGGAAATCCATTAGCTATGACTGCGGGCTTTGAAACGTTAAAAAAGCTGACGCCAGAAAGCTATGATCAATTTAACCGACAAGCTGACATGCTGATCTCAGGGATGAGACAGGCTGCAGAGAAGTATAACATTCCACATCAATTTACACGAGCGGGTTCAATGGTTGGATTCTTCTTAACCAATGAAGAAGTCACAAACTATGAACAAGCAAAAACGTGTGATTTGAATATGTTTGCAAAGTACTATCAATACATGCTCGAAGAAGGGGTCTTTTTACCACCTTCCCAATTCGAAGGAATGTTCCTATCAACTGCTCATACAGATGAAGATATCCAAAAAACAATCCAAGCTGCCGAAACGGCGTTTTCAAAGCTTGCTAACTAACGAATCAAACACCATTTCATTTCACTTGAGATGGTGTTTTTTCATGTGTGATCAAATATGCTAACCATAGAATTCATTTTATATGTAAGGTAGATAGAAAAACCTAGAGTTTAGACCCCAAATTTTAAAAATTCCTTCATAAATGGGCAAGTTTTATCATATGTCTTTAATGACATCTTAATTATTTTGATGGGGTTTTGAAAGGAGGAGCGGACTTGACTGTTGAAAATCAATCGTCGATACGATTTACTGTAGAAGAATCAGTTTGGTTTGAAAAAGGACAGGAAGTATCTGAATTGCTATCTATGTCATTAGATCCTGAGATTAGCATTCAAGAGCATGAACAATATATATCTGTTAGAGGTGGATTAGTTCTAACAGGAGAATATCATGCACGTCAAGCAGATGAACAAGAGAATGATCGTGAATTTCCAGCAGGAGCTAGAGTTGTTCAAGAAGTAACGAGCAGGGAAGGTGTTTCTTATTTAACACATAAATTTCCAGTAGATATTACGATACCGAAAAACAGAATTCAAAGTTTAAATGATGTATATGTGTCTATTGAGTCTTTTGACTATGAACTTCCCCAAAGAGGAAATCTAGTGTTGGAGGCTGAACTGGCGATCACGGGTATTTATGGTGATCAAGAAGAACAAGCAGCTCCTGTCGAAAGTGAGCCAGTTGTTGCTGTAGTTGAAGAACAAGTCCAAGAGCAACAAGAACAAGTAGAAGAGGTAGTGGATGTGAGAAATGAACTACCTAGAGAAGAAGAGCTTGTACAGCCGTTAATGAGAGGCTCAGATGAAGAGCTAAATCATGAAGAGGCAGAAGAGGATGAAAGTCCATTCACTCCGTTTGTTGTAGAAGCTAAGAGAGATCCTGACTTCGCTGATGAGGCTGTTGAAGCTGTTGAAGCTAAGAGAGACCCTGACTTTACTGAAGCGGCTGTTGAGGCATCGAGTGATGTAGTGGGAGATGAACAAACACAAGAGGTAGAAGATGAGTTTGATGCCAATGAAGAAGAAGTGGCAGAAGAAGCGGCTGATGAAGAAGCTTATGTTTTCACACGCCAGGCGCCACAATTCGAATTCAAGAGCAGAGTAGATACAGAAAAGGCAGTGGCAGAAAATCATAACGCTGAAGAGCAAGGTACTCGTGATGAAAATACATTGTACCTAACAAAGATTTTCGCGAAGGACGATGAATCTGAGACGACTAGACTAAAAATGTGTATCGTTCAAAAGGATGAATCTCTTCAAGCAATAGCTGAAAGGTATGATGTACAACCACAGACTCTCATTCGAGTAAATAATTTAGACAGAGAAGACGTAGCTGTCGGTCAGATATTATATATTCCTGTGCCGGCTGCCAGTGGAAAATAAGAAAGGCTCTTTATGTATAGAAGTACCTATATTAAGGTGACAATCCGAATTTTTGGGTTTTTACGCATAGCAACAATCTATACGTAAACAGCCATAAGAAAAGAGAAACGTGAGAGAGTGATGACTCCTCACGTCTTTCTTTAGCTAATAGGTAGGCATTCATAGGCTCTTTGTGAAAGGCTCTTTTCTAAAACTTTGTTGCTTTTCGTACACTTATTCTGTGTGTTCAACCAGTTTTAGAAGCAAAACGAGGGGTGAATTAGAAAAGAGCAACTCTCTTTATGTATAGAAGTACCTAGATACTAAGGTGAAAATCTGGCTTCCTGAGATTTTTACGCAAAGCAACAATCTATACGAAAAAAGCCTTGTAAAAAAGAAGGTGTCAGACTTTAAAAATATATGCACAGACAACAAAAAGGAAGTGCACTTAAAAGATGACTACAAAAGTGACTCATAAGTATCAACGTCTATTAAATGAATATGGGATTGAAGCAGAGTATATTGAAGATTTAGGGAATATCAAGAAAGTACACTCTAATCATGGTGTTGTTGCACTGAAGAAATCGAAACTTCCCTACACTCATATGAATACATTCTCTGATTCTATAAAGTTTCTACACTACAAAGCGTATGGATTTGGTGTGCCCATTTTCCGAACAAAAACAGGTTCTCATTATGTTTTAGATGAAGATCATTCAGCCTATTATTTAATGCCATGGTTAGAGGATTATGTAGAGGAAGAAAGAAATGACCATGCGTTTTCGTTATTTAAGCAATTAGGAGAACTTCATGCTAGAACAGCGAAGGATGAAAAAATCACGTCAGAGAATGTTACCTATTTTACCGAGCAACTCAAAGAAAAGTGGAAAACAAGAAACGATGAATTGGCACGATACGTGGAAAGCTGTGAAGATAAAATTTACATGTCACCCTTTGAATTATATTTTTGTACGTTTTACCAAGATATGATCAGGGCATGTGAATTTTCACTACGTAAGCTGGATGAATGGCAAGAGCTCATGGAAGAAAAAAAGACATACCGCATTGTGTTTACACACGGTAAGCCATCATTTAAACATTTCTTATATAATGTCGAAGGTCACGGAATGTTCATTAATTTCGAACGAAGCAGTTATTTGCCACCAATCTATGACCTGCTGTATTTCTTCTATCGCTCCTGCAACACGTACCCAATGTCAACAGACGATCGGTTTCAATGGTTTCAGACATACAGAAGCCACTTTCCATTAAAAGAAGAAGAGTTAACGTTGTTTATTACGCAGCTCTCTTATCCAGAAAAACTATACAACGTCGTCACTCAATATCGAACCAACCCAAAAAGTAAAACAGAAATCAAGCATGTTCAAGCGTTGCAACGTGCCTATTGGCAAATGAAAAATATTGAGTACTTCTTAACAAGTGTTGTGATGTATGAAGAGCAGAAGAAACAGCAGGAAGAGGCGCAGCAGGAATAAAAACGACAAAATGCCTGGAGGAGATTCCAGGCATTTTGTAATGATAACAAATATGTGTTTTTTCAAAACTACCATAAAATCAAAATGACATAAAGACTCCTATAGATAGAGTCTACTAGACAACCTCTTAATCCCCTCCGTACAAGCAATGCATCCTAAAATGCCAGCCCATTCATTTGAGGTAAGAACTTTTAGTGAAAAATAAATACTAGTTCCAATTAAACAATCTACAAAAATAAATCTTTTGATGGACGAGCTTTTAATGGAATAAAAGACGATTTGATTTTGTTTAATCACTATACGTCACACCCAATATATTTTTCTTAAGGTATGATTGATGTAGACTGTCTTATTCCATTTATAGACTTAGCCCACTTCGATAAAGAATAGACCAAGTAAAAATACACTCAGATACTGGATCTAAGTGTATTCCTCCTAAGTAGTAGTTCTCATTCGTTCAAATCCACTCAAGATGAAAGCTGACAGCGAGTAAAATAAAGATGGCCAAGAGCAAAACATCAAAGGTAGTTGGGAGAAATATTGTTCGGACCGCTTGAAAGATTGTAAGGGGAATAATTACTTGTGCTGCCACACCACGACAATAACGTAACCAAGGAGGTAAGGAATAAGGGTTATACCGTCTTCTTTTCATAAGAACCCTCCTAATCATATAATGTTATACATAGGATATGCTTGATGTCGTCCAATTGTGACAGAAGGCTGGGCAAAATCCTTAACTTTGTATACAATACAAAAATATTGGAAATACTTATTGACGATTCAGTTTCAATTTCGTAGACTATGTAATATATTATTTTTCGTAATAGATGTAAATTGCATCGATAGGGAAGAGTACAGTTTAGCCCCTTCAGAGAGAGAAATCATTCGGACTAATGCGTCCACTGCTGTGAGATTTCTTAGGAAAGCAACGCTGGAATGTCGCCCTTAAGCAGCTCTTTTGAACGATTTAGTAGGAAGAGCCGGTCTCAGCCGTTATCTGATTGAGAGTGCAAGAAAATTGCTTAAAAAAAGAGCATTTCCTTGCAAAAAAAGGTGGTACCGCGAAACTTAACTCCTTTCGTCCTTTTATTGGATGAGGGGAGTTTTTTATTTTTTATCGACAAGTGCCAGGCACCACCCGAATTTTGTCGAATAAAAGAGAATGAAATTAGGAGGGGATTTTTGATGGAAAACAAGGAGCAGGGTCTTTCAACGAAGTATGATCCGAAAGCGATTGAGGCTGGTCGTTATGAGTTTTGGTTAAATGGTAAGTATTTTGAAGCGAAGCCAGAGGAAGGGAAGAAGCCATATACGATTGTCATTCCGCCTCCAAACGTAACGGGTAAGCTTCACTTAGGGCATGCATGGGATACCACGTTACAGGATATTTTGACACGTATAAAGCGCATGCAGGGTTACGATGTATTGTGGTTACCAGGAATGGACCATGCGGGTATCGCAACACAGGCAAAGGTTGAAGGGAAGCTTCGTGAAGAAGGAAAAACTCGTTATGATCTAGGACGCGAGAAGTTCCTCGAAGAGACATGGAAATGGAAAGAAGAGTATGCTGGTCATATCCGTCAGCAATGGTCGAAGTTAGGATTAGGTTTAGACTACTCACGCGAGCGCTTCACAATGGATGAAGGTTTATCCAAAGCAGTTCGTGAAGTATTCGTTTCTCTTTACAACAAAGGCTTAATATACCGTGGAGAGCGTATTATTAACTGGGATCCAGCAACGAAGACTGCTCTTTCTGATATAGAAGTAATTTACAAGGATGTTCAAGGTGCGTTTTATCATATGCATTATCCATTAGCAGATGGTTCAGGAACCATCGATGTTGCAACAACAAGACCAGAAACAATGCTAGGTGATACAGCAGTAGCGGTTCATCCAGAAGATGAACGCTACAAGCACTTAATTGGTAAAACCGTAATTCTACCAATCATTGGCCGTGAGATTCCGATTGTTGGTGATGATTACGTTGATATGGAATTTGGTTCAGGTGCAGTAAAGATTACACCTGCTCATGACCCGAACGATTTTGAAATCGGTAACCGTCATAATTTAGAGAGAATTCTCGTAATGAACGAAGACGGAACGATGAATCAAAATGCAGGGAAATACCAAGGTATGGACCGTTTTGCTTGCCGTAAGCAAATTGTAAAAGATCTGCAAGAACAAGGAACACTTTTCAAAATTGAAGAACATACACACTCTGTTGGACATAGTGAAAGAAGTGACGCTGTTGTTGAGCCATATTTATCAACACAATGGTTCGTAGACATGCAGCCGCTAGCGAAAAAAGCGGTTGAACTTCAACAAAGTGAAGACAAAGTAAACTTTGTACCAGATCGATTTGAAAACACATACCTACGATGGATGGAAAATATCCGTGACTGGTGTATTTCACGTCAGCTATGGTGGGGACACAGAATTCCGGCTTGGTATCACAAAGAAACGGGTGAAGTTTACGTAGGACATGAAGCACCGGCAGATGAAGAAAATTGGGAGCAAGATAATGACGTACTAGACACTTGGTTCAGTTCAGCGTTATGGCCATTTTCAACAATGGGCTGGCCAGATGTTGAAGCAGCAGATTACAAGCGTTATTATCCAGGAAATGTACTAGTAACAGGCTATGACATTATCTTCTTCTGGGTATCTCGTATGATTTTCCAAGCATTAGAATTTACAGAAACACGACCATTTGACGATGTATTAATTCACGGATTAGTTCGTGCATCAGATGGACGTAAAATGAGTAAATCACTTGGTAACGGTGTAGATCCAATGGATGTAATTGACGAGTTTGGTGCAGATTCTCTGCGTTACTTCCTATCTACAGGAAGCTCACCAGGTCAAGACTTACGTTTCAGTACGGAAAAGGTTGAAGCAACATGGAACTTTGCCAATAAGATTTGGAACGCTTCACGTTTTGCACTTATGAACATGGATGGATTAACATATGAGCAGCTCGATTTATCAGGTGAAAAATCAGTAGCTGACAAGTGGATTTTAACTCGACTCAATGAAACAATCCAAGACATCACTAAGCTCGTTGATAAATATGAGTTTGGTGAAGTTGGAAGACTTCTATACAACTTTATCTGGGATGATTTCTGTGACTGGTATATCGAAATGGCGAAGATTCCATTATACGGTGAGGAAGAGCAGGCAAAATTAACAACAAGATCAATTCTAGCTTACGTTCTTGACCAAACCATGAGATTGTTACATCCATTCATGCCGTTCATTACAGAGGAAATATGGCAGGCACTACCTCATCAAGGTGAATCGATTACAGTTGCTAGCTGGCCGGAAGTTCGTTCTGAATTATCAGATGAGCAGGCTGCAAATGATATGAAGCTGTTAGTGGATATAATCCGTTCCGTACGTAATATTCGTGCAGAGGTTAATACACCAATGAGCAAACAAATCAAGTTAGCTATTAAAGCAAAAGATGCGGAAACCCTTGAAAAGCTAGAAAGAAACCGTTCATATATTGAAAGGTTCTGTAATCCAAGTGAGTTAACAATGGGTACTGACATTGAAACAACAGAACAGGCAATGACAGCCATTGTTACAGGAGCTGAACTTTCATTACCGCTTCAAGGCCTAATCAATATCGATGAAGAAATTAAGCGATTAGAGAAAGAATTAGATAAGCTAAATAGCGAAGTAGAACGTGTTCAGAAGAAACTATCTAACGAAGGTTTTGTTAAGAAAGCACCTGAAAAGGTTATCGAAGAAGAGCGTCAAAAGCAGCAGGACTATACAGAAAAACGCGATACAGTTCAAAAGCGTATTGATGAACTAAAAGCATTATAATCCATAGTGGAGGCGAACTTTTCGTCTCCACTTTTCACTATGATGGAGGAAGAAACCATGAACATGACATACAATGAAGCAATTGATTGGATTCATTCACGATTACGATTAGGAATTAAACCCGGGCTAACCCGAATGGAATGGATGATGAAAAGATTAGGACATCCTGAACGTAATATCCGCGCCATTCATGTTGCGGGAACAAACGGGAAGGGTTCAACCGTAAGTTACATCCGCTCTATTCTACAAGAAGCGGGCTATTTAGTAGGTACTTTCACATCCCCATACATTGAACAATTTAATGAAAGAATTAGTGTGAATGGAGTACCTATCTCAAATGAGGAGATTGCAAACCTTACTGAAATAATTAAGCCGTTATCAGACGAGCTTGAACATACAGAGTTAGGTGCACCGACAGAGTTTGAGATTATTACAGCCATGTCACTTTACTACTTCGGAAAAATGAAACCAATGGACTTTGTCGTATACGAAGTGGGATTAGGTGGTCGGTTTGATTCAACAAATATTATTCATCCGATCGTTTCCGTTATTACAACGATTGGTATGGACCATACAGCCATTCTCGGTGACACCATAGAACAAATTGCATTTGAAAAGGCAGGAATTATTAAATCAGGAGTTCCAATTATTACTGGTGTTAGGCAGGAGAGTGCTCTTCAGGTTATTACAGATCTTGCCACCGAACATAAAGCTGCAAGATATATTTTGGGACAAGACTTCGAAGTATATCATCAGAAATCCAATGAAGTGGGTGAAAAATTCTCATTCCAATCTGATAGAAGCAAACTAGAGGATCTTCAGATTACGATGAAGGGTTCACATCAAGTACTGAATGCTGCACTTGCCTTAAAGACAGTAGAGTATCTTCAAACGTATTATGCGGTTTATATAACGGAAGAAACCATTCGTTCAGGCTTAGAAAAAATGTTCTGGGTTGGACGCTTCGAAAAGGTAAGTGACCATCCACTTGTATTCATTGACGGGGCACACAATCCAGAAGGTGTAAATGAGTTAGTTAAGACAGTAAATACCCATCTAAAAGGTAAATCTATCACAATTTTATTTAGTGCCTTACAAGATAAAAAGCTAGACGAAATGATAGAGGCATTGGATGAAATCAGTGATCACATTATCTTTACATCATTTGACTTTCCGAGAGCTGCCAGTGCTGTAGAACTAGCAACCATCTATCCACAAAAGCAATATGAAGCAATAGAAAATTTTAAAGAAGCAATTGATTCAATCCTAGTAAATCTAGATGAAAATCAAGTGCTTGTCATTACCGGCTCCCTGTATTTTATATCTGAAGTAAGAAAATACATTTTAAGGTAGTATAGGTAATTAGTAATGGTAGGAATATCCTAAATATTAATGTGACAGATTTCTGTAAATTTGATAATATAGTAGATAGATTTACAATTTTCGTCAAATGAAAAAGGAGGGATATGTATGAAGCAAACTAGCAAACTATGGATTTGGATTACATGGTTAGTTGTGTTCCCTAGTTCTACTTGGTTACTGTATCATGCATTCCCTCCTTCTATTACTGGATACGAGCTGGATCTATTCTTATTTTTAATTTTAATGTGCATCATGGCTACTTTACCAATCATCGTAAATGATACTCCGATATTCTTTACAGATGGTATATCAATGGCTGTCTTCTTAGCCTTTGGTTTATTTATTGAAATGATTATGATGCAAATTGCAATATTCGTCCTTATCCTGACGCTTCATGTAACAAAGGATAGTTCTTACAGGATACCAATGAACTCCCTTATGTTCCTAGCAGTGTCTGTCGTGGGAGCTGCCGTCTATTATTTGTTAGGTGGAACACATGGGTTTATCAACATACAATCTATTGATACATTTATCCCGGTTTTAGGGTATATCATATCAACCTTTATTACAAATTCAGTCCTGTTTTATTTCACTAGAAAAGTGATTGTTAAGAGTGACATTCGCTTTTTCTCAAAAGATCTACTGTGGGAGGTTATGACGTATCTTGTCGTAATGCCAGTAGGTGTCATCTTCTACATTCTATACAGTGAAATAGGAATGCGAAGTGTATTTTATATCGGCCTACCGATTGTAGCATTAGCTCTTATTCTAAAACTGTATAGTAATAGCCAAAATATTAATAGTTATCTTCAAAAGGTCGGTGAAATTGGCCACCAATTATCTGAACGTATTGAAGTGGAGGAAGTATTAACACAGTTCCTAACTAAAATATCAAATCTGTTCCAAGTGGATTATGCGTACATTATTGATGTGAACGAAAAAAGAGAATATGAAGCAATACGTTACAACGAAAATGGTGGGGACCAGAAAGCAGATCGGGAGTCCTTTCATAAAGCAGAAACATTCTTGAATTATGTATATGAAGAGAGAAAATCACTATTATTCAAGAGAAGCAAAGAGTGGTTACCTTTTGGAAAAGAAATATTTCCACATGCAGTTGAGAGTGTCATTGCAACACCAATCATTCGTCATCACCAAACGGTCGGTATGGTCATCTTGGCTTCACGTCAGAAGAGAGCATATGAACGGTTTCAATTAATGATTGTAGATATATTAGTCAATTACCTGGCAGTTGCTATTGAAAATGCAAAGCATTATGAGCAAACAAGAAAAAATAGTGAACACTGTGCGTTAACGGGACTCTACAATTATCGATATTTTGAAAATCAATTACAAGCTGAGTTCGAAAGAGACCACCATTTATCACTCATCTTGCTAGACATTGACCACTTCAAAAGTGTGAATGATACGTATGGTCACCAGGCTGGTAATGAAATATTGAGCGAGCTTGCGACTAGACTTACTGATCAAGTAGGGAATCATGGCACAGTAGCCAGATTTGGTGGTGAAGAATTTGCCATACTGCTGCCTGAAATGGATCGAGACCATGCCTATCAACTAGCAGAAGCAATTCGGATAAGGCTTTACAAGACACCATTTATTATTCAAAACCATCTAAGTGACTTCCAGCAGGAATTAAAGATTCAAATCACAGCAAGTATAGGTGTAGCCTCGTCACCACACGACGCAGATGACCCTATGTCACTAATTCGTAATGCTGACCGGGCACTCTACACAGGTGCAAAGCAAAAAGGTCGCAACAAAGTAGCCATCTATATGAAATAGACACCTAAGACTGACTTATACCATTATTTAAGTCAGTCTTTTTTTATAGAGTCTTCAGGTATTATTCACCAATATATTTTTA
The DNA here is from genome assembly GCA_008364785.1 of Bacillus sp. BGMRC 2118. Taxonomy (GTDB): domain Bacteria; phylum Bacillota; class Bacilli; order Bacillales; family SA4; genus Bacillus_BS. The sequence goes on from VTTJ01000002.1 coordinate 289,989, forward strand.
TACCAATTTTTAGACTAGCAATATATAATGACTATATATATCTATGAAGATTCGACTATTTTTTTACGAGATTTATATTTTAGGAGGCGCCCTACATGATGCGAAAGTCCTTATCTTATTTACTAATCGTTTTGCTAATCATACCGCAATTACATATATTTTCTCAGGATGTGAATGCACAACAAACAGATAAATTTCAACTGCTTGTGATTTATGATCAAAATAAAGTCGGAATGCCTACTTTCCCTACTACTACTATGGATGTAACATATAAGCGAATGAAGGAATTTGTAGCATCAAGAGAACAGCTTGATGGTTTATATGATGGGATTTATATTCATACAGGTTCCTATTCATCTGATATACCTAGGATTAATCCACCACTAGGGAGTAATACATTAGTGAAAACATCAACTAATGAAAGAATAACTCACTATAATACATTCAACAGGATGAATGATATTACTAAGCTTAAGGCAAACGAAATTATTGAGGATTTTATTGAAAAAGATCAACCTGTTGTATTGCACAGTGAAATTTTTAATCAATCATGTAGCGATCCTGTTACTCTACCCTTAGAATCTAGATGTGTATTAAGAACATCTTTTACACCATATAGCACACAACTAAGCAAATACCAAAACTTAAAGATTTATTCGTCTGGAACTTTCCCAACTCTACAAAACAGTAGACCAAAAATGAATCTTGAGTCAAAACCTGTACAATACGTTGAAGGAACTAATACGACAATATATAAGTCTGGAGATGAAATTGAGTTTACATTCAGTCTAGATAACATTAGTAATGAGAGTAATGTAACTGCTAAACTTTATATTGATACAGACTTTAATAGTAAGTTTGACAGTAAAGACTTGATTGTTGAAAAGAAATTAAGTGAACTAACAAAAAGTGATCAAAACTACACTTTAACCTATCAAAATCCAAAAGGCTTCTCAGGTATTCGTATTTGGAAATTGGAAGTCATCGATACCTCTAATCAAAATAAACTTGATTATGAAACTGGGGTATTTAGATATAATGGAGAGAAGGTTCAAGTAAAGGTCCTGCAAATTACAAAGGATGGTAACTATGCGGGTAACTTACAAAACGTCTTAGGGAACATCCAAGGTAGAAGCAACGATGGAAAAACGATTGAAACAGATATTATGAAGATTACGATTGATGTAGATACTCTAAATAACTTCAATAATAATCCTAACTATTCAGACATAAATGGTAAGTATAACATGTTGATTTTTGGTTTCCAGGATGAATATGGAGCAAAAGTAAATGGTGCTGGTAATATAACTCCTTCAACAGCCCAAAAAGTTAAGAAATTCCTAGAAACTAATCAAAGTGTATTCTTTACACATGATACACTTCGTCGAGATAGGGCAAATGGTGATACCTTATCAGACTCTAATGAGTGGTTTAGAGTATTTATGGATAGTGCTTCCCAAACCGTGCCAATACAAAATGAAACAGGACAAACTGGTACTACTCCAACTGAAAAACCTGGTGCATTCTACCTAGAAACAAATTTAGGACGTGGTGGGACTGTAGTTAATGTTTCAAAAGCAAAAAAGGTAAATGATGGATTACGAACTACATTTCCTTATGACATTGAGGATATAGATATTTCAAGTACCCATGCACAATATTTTGCACTTAATCTAAACAATCCAGACGTTATGCCATGGTATAACTTGAAAAACGATAATTTAGATTCATCTGATAGCTGGAACCAATACTATGCCTATTCAGTAGGATCATTAACCTATTCGGGTGCTGGTCATACGAATAGCAGCTTTAAAGAAGGAGAACAAAAACTATTTGTTAACTTAATGTATCAATCATTTCTAGGTGCAAACCATGCACCATTAATTGATGTGTATACACCACAAGAAGAGAAAAGTGTAAAACCATATAAAGATTTAGATGTGGTTTACAAGTTAGAAGATTTAGATTTAAATGATTTTCAAGTAAAGACAAAAGTATATGTAAAAGGAAAGGATATTCCTGAAGATATACCATATGATGAAGTGTACACCGGGACATATATTCATAAAGTTATTGATAGGTCTTATCTTGAAAATAGAAATAGCTTAACGCTTGTTATTGAAGCAATTGACCAATCCGGTGCAAAGACGATTAAGGAAGTACCAGTTTCACTTGATCTAAACAATAACCTAGTTCAAGCAACTCGAAGTTTTGCCGGCAACAACACAACTTCGTCGCATATCAAAATTAAAACTAATGAACCAACTACAATTAATTATCAAGTTGTTGCACCAAACGTTAATGCAGCTAATTATGTCACTGAAAGACTTCATCCATTTCCAATTACAGACTTAACGCTAGAAGTTGGTGACGAATTATTACTTCCTAATGATGATGATAAAAATGGATCCAATAAAATCCATATGGATTTCAAGAGAATGAATGATATATATGATGAAGTATTGAATGGATACAGTTATAAGCCATCTGATTATCGTATTGGTACAATATTAGACCATAATCAAGATTTCTATAATGGAAATAAATACGGACAATGGAAAGATGCAGCGAAGATATTGGAAGGAAAAACAATAGCAGTTCCTGTTATTACAAAACATACCGATCAGAATAATCATAAAGATGACTATATAATTAAGAGCTTTGCAATAGTCACAGTAAAGAGTGTGAGTAATCAAGGTGATTTAACTGTTGAATTTAAAGGTTACCAAAATGATTATAAAATTCTTCCTACGTTAGAAAATATCAAAATTGAGGAAGAGTATCCTTCTAATATTGAGGTAATTACAATACCTGAGGGATTTGAAAAAAGGATTGTTAGTGGAAAAACAATTGTAACAGGAAGCATTTCTCCTTTTACCTATAATCAAAGTGGCCAAGCTGAACAAATTAAAAATTTCAGTATTAAGATCAAGGCAAAAGAAAAAGGATTTTATATGTTGGATAAATCTCAGTTGTCCTATGATTCATTGCAAGGGAAGGTAGAAATTGTTGATTTCGATAACCTGTCTCTAGACGCGTATGTACCTGTTGAGTCAGTAACAATTACAGATCCTGATCAACTGTTAACTCCTGGTTCAACTAAGCTACTAACTGCTATTGTTAATCCTAGTCAAGCAGATCCTAGAGTGATTTGGTCATCAAGTAATTCCAACATAGTTGAAGTCGATCAAAATGGTACTATTACCACAAAAGGTATCGGAACAGTTACCATCACAGCAAGATCTTTTGAAGATCCTACTAAATCTGACTCAATTAATGTAACGGTGAGGAAACCAATTGAAAGTATCTCAATCTCACCAAATCAACTGGTGATTACTAAGGGGACTACTGTTGATGATGTTCGTGCAGTTATTAATCCATCAGATGCAACATACACAGGTTTAAATTGGAACATAAGGGATACAGAGATCGCCTCAGTTACTGGTTCTGGGATTGATGTAAAAGTAACAGGTAATAAACTTGGTGAAACAGAATTAACCGTTACTTCTCAACCTGGAAATAAAACCGACACGATTTCGGTTATTGTTATACCAAACTTGAGTATTGATCCTTCGACTAAAGAGCTATATGTAGGGGAATCACATAACTTTAATATCAAGGGTGTTAATGATTCTAAATTTACGTGGACAGTTTCAGATCCTAGCATAGCCGATATAACTCAATCAGGTAACGTAACAGCTAAACAGAATGGAACAACAAAAGTTATTGCTACTTATAAAGACTATCCAATATCTGTTGAGGCAACACTTACAGTTAAACCTATATTAGAGTCAATTAGTCTACCGGAAACCATTAATATCAAGGTTGGCGATTCTGTTACTGTTGTACCTACTGTTTCACCGGGTACCGCAAGTGACTATACGTTTACTTGGGAGGCAGAAAAGCCTACCTATGCTACAGTCTCAAATACTGGTACACTTCTAGGAATTAAGTTAGGGGTGACAGAGATTACTGTAACAGAGATTAAGACTGGTAAATCTGCTTCAGCTACAGTTAACGTAATTGAGGAATACTCAGAGGAACATCCGCCATTGAACGAGGACTCGGCTCGTTGGTAAATGTTGAGAAAGCCATAACATACGTTATGGCTTTCATTTGTAAAGAAAGAGAAAGGAGGTATTTCACATGGTATTAAAGAATCGAAAAGTTATGCTACCCATTTTTATTAGCATTGTTGCTGTCGTGGCTATTGTTTCTGTGCTAGCGTTTAATAACATAACTTCTTCCAAAGAACAGAAAGAAAGAACTCAACTAATTGAAGCGGTAAGAGGAAATAACATTGATGTAGCTAGGGAGCTACTTGAGAAAGGGGCAGAACCTGATATTCAAATCCCCGAGGGTTTCTCACTTTTAACGTTGGCGATTAAAAGTAAGTATACAGAGTTAGCGTCATTATTTATTATTCATGGAGCTGATTTAGAAGAGAGTGTGTTTGATGGAAACACATTGCTAATGGAAGCGTCATATGTGGGAAATGAAGAAATAGTAAGGTTATTACTCGATAAAAAGTTAGATGCCAAAGCCAGCAATGAAAATGGCTGGACTGCTCTCCATGCAGGGATTAGTTCTGGGAATTTAAATGTCATAAAAATGTTAGTGGATGCAGGTGCTGATATTAATCAGGCCGATCAATCAGGCTGGACACCGCTGATGGAATCACTCTATCAATACCAAAATGAAATAACACAATACTTACTTGATGAAGGTGCCGAACTAAATGGTAAGGATGAACATGGACGAACACCTTTGATGATTGCTTCAATGGTTCGTGGCTATGAAGAGGTGATTTCACAGCTCATCATTAACGGGGTAGAAGTAAATGCTTTAGATAAAGAAAATAAAACGGCTTTGTATTGGGCTGTAGAATATGGATTTCCTGGAAATGTGAAAGCACTGCTTCAAAATGGTGCAAAAAAGGACATCCCTTCGAATGCAGGAGTCTTACCCATCGATGTTGCCAAAGAATTTCAAAATACTGAAATAATTGAATTACTGAAATAATAGTATCCATATTTAAAAATGAACGGCTTGTCAGATGACAAGCCGTTCATTTCATTTTGCTTGAATATATAAATTATCTGTCACAACCTGTAGTCTCTCAACACGTGGAAGAGCATCTAGTTGATCGGTAAGAACATCCTTATCATACATTACATTAAATCTTGATGGTGCATGTTCCTGCAATTCAGGACTTGGGACGGATATAATTTTATTTTCAAGCTTCGTTGTATTCGAGCGTGTTGCATTAATAACAAGATTATCACGGGCAAACAGACCGCCGTGTATATAAAACAATGAACCTACACCATATAATTCAGCCTCACTATCAGTATAAAAGAATGCTTTTAATGGTGTGATGTTTGAGAGAGTGTCCGACTCAATTTCTGTAAACTCATTGATTCTCGTAACAGTAAGTTTATCAAAGGACAATAATACGAGTTGCTTTTCGTTATATCCTTCAATATTTGTATTATGGATAGTTGATTTGCCTAATGCATAAATCGTTGAATCAAATGCAACGATGTCATCTTCATCTTGGTTTACCTCTTCTTCATTACCCGCAATCGTGAAGTCACCGGTGACTAACATATTTCCTTCAATCGTTAGAGGGTTATCTCCTTTATCAAATGGAAAAACGGTCACATTACCATGTACGATTAACCATTTATCTTCAGGAATATTGATATTTTCAGTGACTGTCAGATTATTGTCATACAGCACATACTTCTCACCATCTTGCTGTCTAAGCTTACTCTTGAGTTCTTCAGGAGTTGCCGCAGAATTGGAGAAGTTATCTAAAATAAGTTTATCCAGCTTCTCATCCTTATCCTCATCTGTAAGAGCAGGTATGTTTTCTTTCCCAATAATACGCGAAGGTAGTAGCTGATTTAACCTCTCTGCAAAAGATTTACGAAAATCAACATCAATGAAATCCTTTGGTTCATTTTTTATAGAAGGCAGCTCATTTTTATAAAACATTTCTTCTTTCTCTTCTAAATCCTCAAAATTTGCATTTGTAATGGGATGGGGCTTATTGCGATCTGTAACATTCCAATATCGCTGTACATACATATTTCCCTTTATAGAAGGAAATAGTGTAGCTGCAGTTTGGAAACTACCTGGTGCATTCCCAGTAGAAGAAAATGCATTATCTTTATAATTTGCTACATTTTGTAAATAAATATCATTTGCGTACACATTCCCGTTAATATATGATGACCCATTTAAGTGTAGACCTTGATTACTGTCTTTTCCAATACTCCCTGCTGCATACTCGATAAAGCTTGGTGTTGGAGACAGTATTAACGTTTGATGTACAAATTTATCTCCATTATCAACCGTTAATTTATATACTCTAGTAAAATATTTGCTCGTTTCGATATAGTCATAAGGTTGACCTGTTTCCGTCAAACTCTCAATCGTAATAGAATACTTAGCTTCTAATGCTGTTATGAACTGAGCTAGCTTTAAATTAAAATCTGGAATTTGTCTTTCATCTAATGGATATTTTGTTTGATTGAGCATTTCGACTCTAAATTCTGCGATTACTTGTTCAATCGTATTGACTGAATCCTGTGTTGATACAACATCTGTATTACGGAGTTGTGTCCGTTTTGCGCCTCCAACACTTGCGGTAATAATAGATAATCCTAGTACCATAAACACTAGGGTTACTAACATAACAAGTAATAAGCTTGATCCTTTTTCGTTATTCATTAACTCACCGCCTAATAACCAAACTTACTTGTTAGTGTAAGTGGTTTTACATGTAATGGGCTTTCTTCTGTGTAGTCACTATTTTCTAATGTAAGCTGTATATCAAATATGCCGTTCACACAACGTTTTTCATTACTGCCTAACATTGCCTCTTCATTTGTACATTTGAATGTGATAGAAGATGTTTCTTCAGCTAGAAGAATATTTGTCTTATTTAACACTTCATCGTTTAAGAGTATTTGGTTCTGAGCTAATCTAAGTTTTGTCACCGTAATGTCTAATTCGTCTTTTTCTACTTCTTCAACCAATTGATTATCATTCTTTGAAACGACTAACCGGTTATCATTAATGAGTTCAAAGCAATTCACTTCACCTGGACACGGTTTAATCGTATCAGGAGATAAATCATAGATGGAGCTCATAATACGAGATACAACATAGTCCGCTTCATCCCGTATTTGTCCTTCCACACCAATTACTTTGTATGCTTTTACACCCGTTAAATAAACACCATAAATGGTTGTCATAACAAGTGTCGAAATGGCTAGTGCTGCGAGTAATTCGACTAACGTTACACCTTTCTCGTCACGAAAAAGCTTTTTAATTTGTTTCATTTGATATCACTCCTTGAATCGTAATCGGAGCTGAACTGCCATAGTGAACTTCCACGTCAAAGTGAAGTAAATAGGCCGATAATGGGTCTTCATTTCCAGAGGCTAGCTTAGGTGTTTGCCGAAGTTTTACCTCAACATAATGATCTTCCGTATTAAACACCGTATTATTAATTTCTGGTACCAATACAGAGGTGCAGCTTTCACTGCTATCAAATAATGGTCGATCATACTGCGTTCCATTTTTAGTGATGGAAATGTCTTTCTCACACAAGTCACCATTCATTTCAACAAAGTCCTGAGTACCTATTTCTTCATCCATAAATTGCTTCATAGAATAAAAATTTTGTTTCTCTATATACGTAACTGTATTTCTGGCAATATTTACAGCAACAGTCTTATTTTTATTTAAGTTTGTATAGGAATAGGCTTGAGTAAAGAAGGCGAGAAGCGTAATTAATACAATCCCAAGTATGGATAGAGACGCTAAAATCTCGAGTAGTGTAAAGCCTTTAGAATCCAGTTTGACAAAACGAGGCAAATTATGACACCTTCTTTCATATTTCTTTAGTTTATTATACAATATGTAAGAGGAAAAATAGTAAAATAGTAATAGAAATGTTTTCTAGTAAATAAAAAATCTTCTAGTTTTATATTTTGATAGATGAGGTGCCTGATGTGATACAACTTATTTCCTTTTTGTTAACAGCAATTACTCTTAGTTTAATCATCTTTTTAGTACCACTTGGATTTACCCGTTTCGGAAAGGGAGTCATCATAATCAGTTCAATAGTACTAGCTGGTTTTGGTATGTTATCCAGTCAACTTCTTCCAATATGGCAAACTGTACTAGTGATGCTGCTATTATGCATTTTAGTCACATACTTGCTGTTGAAAAATGGCAGTGGAAAAATGCTTCAGGAGATAAAAACACAAGCCGATAAACCTCTATATTTAGAACCACAACTGGCAATGCAAGAGGTCGCAGTAACGGTTAATGAAATGGAAGAAGTAGAATTAGATAAGACACCATCCATAGCTGAGGAAGAAATGAACGAAATAGAAGACGATTTGATTGAAGAGATTATGGATGAAGAGTTTTTACAAACTAGAGTCGAAATTGAAACGATAGAAGATACAGAATTAGAAGAGGATACGATACCAGAAATCCCAGTTTACAAATCGTCAGTTGAAACTGAGGCTGATTTGGAACTTGATGAAATTGAACTGTATAACGAGCTTTATGAAATGGATCCGCGGCTAGATGATACGAATGATGAGGTCGAAATAGAAGAATTAACTTTTACCGAACAAAAATTAAACGGAGATCAAAAATAGGAGGATAATACCGATGGCCTCAAGCTTCATAAAAATTGTGAGTACCTTATTTATTGCAACAATCGTTTTATTTTCCGTTTCACAAGTAAGTGAAGCGGTGTACAATAGTACAAATCCTGATAAACAGCCGTTTTCAGAAGGAACATTTGTAGGTTCACTAGATATCTCAGGAATGTCCAAGCAACAAGCGGTACAAGCTCTCTCAAGTGAAATTATTGCATGGGGTACCCAAAGTCCGATTGTTCTCTCTTATAATGATCAGACCAAACAACTGTCACAGGATACGTTTACATTTCTAATTGACCAAACGGTGGAAAGCGTGAAAGATGGCGTTGTTAACGAACTATCAGTAAGTGTCAAAGAGGAACAACTCGTAAGTGAAGTAACAGAGATGATCAAGCCTTTACCAATGGTTGCCATTAATAAAACAGATTTAGTTCAAGAGCTTGCTTCTCATGCATCCTTCTTATCACGTGATGTGACACTTCCTCTAATGGAATTTATTTCACAAGAAGCAGTCACTCAAGAGGTAATCTCAGAAACAACAATAGCGAAGATTCCATCAACGATAATGGCGGATCATACACAGCTATGGTCAACAATTGTGATTCCGGCAAAAAGTGAATTCTCTTTACAAGAGTTTCTAAAAGATAAGAATATAACGGATGAAGCTTCTCAAGTTTTAGCTAGTGCTATCTATCAATCAGTGCTTCCTACAAACTTTGAAATTGTCGAAAGACACCAAGGTACATCATTACCGTCTTATATTGAATTAGGGTATGAAGCATCTGTGTCAGAAACGTTAGACTTCATTGTATATAACCCAAATCCGACAAACTATGAAATACACTTTGAACACTCCAATCAATCATTGAAAACAATTTTGAAGGGCTTACCTTTTTCCTATGAATACAAAATAGAGGTAAAAGATACAGCTACTTTAAAACCAAAAACACTCGTACAATGGGATGCGAAACTGCCAATTGGGATTATACGAATTCCAGATCAAGGTAAAGATGGGGTAACAGCAACTGTTGTAAAAACAAAACGTACTTCATCTGGTGAGGTGCTTGATGAGACGATCATCTCTCAAGAGTATTATCCACCGTCACCGAAAATTGAGATTCATAGTTTACGAGCAAAAACAGAAAATAGTACAGATACAGATACTACCGATACACAATCAGACAATAATACTGAACAATCAGATACTGATGAAGAGACTGAACAAACGGAAACAAATGAAAAAGGAACAACCGATACAACTACGACCGAAGAAGAAGTAATCGAAAAATAATGGACCAAAAGAAGGGATTCTCATGAAAACAACGCGTAAACGGTTAGGAGATTTACTTGTTGATGCTGGATTAATTACAGAAGAACAGTTAATGCAAACCCTAAAAGAAAAGAACGAAGGACAAAAGCTTGGAGATGCCCTTCTTCAACAAGGTTATGTGACGGAAACACAGCTAATTGAAGTACTTGAGTTCCAGCTCGGTATTCCTCATGTCAGTTTGTATCGGTATCCGTTTGATCCGAAACTGAAAAACCTTGTTCCTAAAGATTTAGCAAAAAGACAACACATTATGCCTTTGAAAAAAGAGGGAGATAAGCTATTTGTTGCCATGGCTGATCCAATGGACTTCTACACAATTGATGACCTGCGTTTATCAACAGGCTTCCAAATTGAAACAGCCATTTCATCAAAGGACGATATTTTACGAGCTATTAACAAATATTACGATCTGGATGAAGGCTTAGAGGAAATGTTGACAGACATTTCTACTATGCAGGATGTTGAAGTAGAGGAAATCAAAGACCAAGACTCACCAATTGTAAGGCTTGTAAATCAAATTATGCAAAATGCGGTTCAATTAAAAGCGAGTGATATTCACATAGACCCTCATGAAACAAAAGTAATCGTTCGTTACCGTGTAGACGGAATACTTCGAACAGAACGTACATTACCGAAACATATGCAAAGTGTATTGTTAGCCAGAATTAAAATTATGGGTAATCTTGATATTACAGAGCACCGTGTTCCACAGGATGGACGAATTAAAATGAACTTAGATTTTCATCCAATTGATATTCGTGTTTCTACCCTGCCAACGGTTTACGGTGAAAAAGTCGTAATGCGTATTTTGGACATGAGCAGTGCCTTAAACGATATTGAGAAGCTTGGCTTTAATAAGCTCAATTATAAGCGATTTTCCCAAATGATTGAAAAACCAACTGGAATTGTACTGATCACAGGTCCAACAGGTTCGGGTAAATCATCTACGCTATATGCGGCGTTAAACAAAAGAAACTCTGAAGAAGTGAACATTATAACGATTGAAGATCCGGTGGAGTATCAATTAGAGGGAATTAACCAAATTCAAGTGAACAGTAATATCGGAATGACATTTGCAGCAGGTCTTCGTGCTGTGCTTCGTCAAGATCCTAACATTATTATGGTAGGGGAAATTCGTGATAAAGAAACAGCCGAAGTTGCGATTCGTGCTTCCTTAACAGGACATCTAGTATTAAGTACACTGCATACAAATGACTCGATTGGTACGATTACACGTCTAATTGATATGGGTGTTGAACCGTTTTTAGTTGCTTCTTCCTTATCTGGAATTGTATCTCAACGACTTGTGAGAAAAGTTTGTAGAGACTGCAGTAGAGTAGAAGAACCGAGTAAGCGAGAAGTAGAGATTTTCCAAAAACGCGGTCTTGCTATTGAAAAGATTGTCCGAGGTAAAGGATGCCCGACATGTAATATGACAGGATATAAAGGTCGTTTGGCAATTCATGAAGTGTTAATGATTAACGATGAAATGAGAAAGATGATTATGGATGGAGAATCATTGTCCGTTTTACGCGATGTAGCGTTGAAAAACAAAACCATTTTCCTCATTGATGATGGGTTATTAAAGGTCAAACAAGGTTTAACAACAACCGAAGAAATCTTACGAGTTGTACTACCAGAGTAGGTGAGAAAATGAAAGATCGAATTGAACATATATTAAGAGCGGCATTTGAACTAAAAGCTTCTGATATTCATCTGACCGTGGGTGTACAGCCGATTATGAGAATTCACGGTGAACTAAAGAAATATGGGAAAGACGTATTGAAGCCTGAAGACACAGAACAAATGGCAAAAGAGATCATCCCTGATGCGACATGGGAAACCTTTCTCGAAAAAGGAGAGCTTGATTTCTCTTATGGAATCCCAGGTGTTTCCAGGTTTAGAATTAATGCATACAAACAACGTGCGTGTATTGCCATGGCAATACGGATTGTGCCAACAACGATTCCTACATTAGAGGATTTGGAGATGCCTGATACGCTTAGAAAGGTTGCGTCAAAGCCACAAGGTCTAGTACTTGTAACAGGTCCAACAGGTAGCGGGAAATCGACAACACTTGCGGCAATGATTAATTACTTAAATCAAACAACCCGAAAACATATTATTACGCTAGAAGATCCGATTGAGTATCTTCATAAGCATGGAAATTGCATCATTGACCAACGTGAAATCGGGTTTGATACACAAAATTTCGCGAATGGATTACGTGCATCATTACGACAAGATCCAGACGTTATCTTAGTTGGAGAGCTTCGTGATTTAGAAACAATTCACACAGCGATTACTGCTGCAGAAACCGGTCACTTAGTGTTTGGTACTCTTCATACATCAAGTGCTCCATCAACAATTGACCGTATTATCGATGTGTTCCCGGCAGCACAGCAGCCACAAATTCGAATTCAACTAGCGTCTGTTTTAGTATCAATTATTTCGCAACGATTGTTTCCGAAAAAAGATGGAACAGGTCGTGTCGCAGCAACAGAAATATTGGTGAACAATGCCGCGATTGCGAATTTAATTCGAAACGAAAAGATCCATCAAATAAAAAGCGTGCTTCAAACAAGTAAATCTGCTGGTATGCACACATTAGAAACAAGTGTGAAGGAGTTTGTACAAGCCGGTATTATTACGAATGAAGTCGCAGAACATCACCTACAGGAGTATGAGGCCAATGCCTAGGTATAAATATGAAGGACGTTCAGCTAAAGGAAAAGTGGATGGTATTATTACAAGTCCCTCTAAACGAGAAGCATTAGTACAGCTTCGTGAACAAGGCATCCGTATTTTTGAGGTTGTGGAAATACAAGAAACACTGCTTACAAAAGAATTAACATTTGGAAATCCTGTAAAACTAGAGCATTTCGTTATCTACTTGCGACAGTTTGGTACGTTACTAAAAGCAGGGATATCCGTAGTGGATGCAACAAAAATTCTAAGTCAACAAACGGCGAGCAAGCATTTGAAACGAACACTGTTGGATGTAGAGGAAGATTTACGTTCCGGTGTGGCGCTTTCTCAAGCAGCAGCGAAGCATAAAAAAGTATTTACACCGATGTTCATCAATATGGTACGAGCCGGAGAGGCGAGTGGTAATTTAGATGAGACATTAGAACGATTAGCAGACCATTATGAAAAGCAGCATTACACAAAGCAAAAAATTGTATCAGCTCTTGCCTATCCGATTGTAGTAGCCGTCATTGCAGTTGCGGTTGTGATCTTTCTATTAGTACAAGTTGTTCCAACGTTTGTGGGAATGTTCGAAGGCTTTAATGCAGAGCTCCCATTAATTACACAACTAGTATTAAATGCCAGTGATTTCATGCAGAAATTTTGGTGGTTATTTATTATATTAGCGATTGTTGTGTATTTTGCTTTCATAGGGCTAAAGCAGCAAAAATCAACACGCTACTATTTACATTATATTCAATTGAAAATCCCGATTTTTGGACCCATGTTTCAAAAAGCAGCAATTGCGAGAATGACGAGAACATTAAGCTCTCTATTTTCAAGTTCTGTTCCGATCCTACAAGCCATTTCGATTGTTGAAAACGTTGTAGAAAATGAAGTGTTGGCAAAAGTGCTAAATGAGTCTAAAGACTCATTAGAACGTGGTGTTTCACTAACAGAGCCAATGAAAAAGCACTGGGCATTTCCACCTCTTGTTACACAGATGATTGCGATTGGGGAAGAGACAGGTTCGCTAGATGCAATGCTAGGAAAAGTAGCTGATTTCTATGAAAAAGAAGTAGAAAGCACAACAGATCGTTTAAAATCGCTAATTGAACCGTTAATGATAGTGTTTCTAGCAGGAATTGTCGGAACAATTGTAACAGCCATCATTGTTCCGATGTTCGACATATTTAACAAAATTAACTATTAAATCCTTAAAAAAATAGTATTTTTGACAACATTTTTATTGTATAATAGGGTCCATAGACCTAGAAAACTTGGAAAGTAGATTTCTAGTAAACTATCAAAAATTTTAGAACGATAAAAGGAGAGAAAAAGGATGTTACGTAACGTACGTAAAATGTTTAAAGATCAAAAAGGTTTAACACTTATCGAATTACTAGCAGTAGTTGTTATTTTAGGAATTATTGCTGCGATTGCAGTACCTGCGATTGGAAATATCATTGATAATACTCGTGAAGATGCAGTGATTGCAGAAGGAATACAAATTATTAACGGAGCAAAAATAGCTTATGCTTCTCAAGTAGGTACAGCTGCAGATGGAACAACAACTATTACAGCAGCACAATTAGCAGATTTTGTTGATAATGTTTCTGAAGATACTGAATATACTGTAACTGTTACTAATGGAGTATTCACACTAGTTGATCATATTTCTGCAGATTTTGTAACCAATGCACAGAACAATACTACAGTCACTGAACAAGAACTAATTGCTGGACAATAGTATAAGAATAAGCCCCCACTCAGGGGGCTTTCCCAATAAAAAGGATGATAAATCATGACACTATTCCTCTACACCTATATCTTCATAGTAGGCCTAGTCCTTGGCTCCTTTTACAACGTTGTTGGATTACGAGTCCCAAACAATGAATCGATTGTAAAGCCGCGTTCTGCCTGCCCTCGCTGTCATTCAACACTCACTCCTCTTCAATTAATCCCCGTGTTTTCTTATTTGTTTCAAGGTGGTAAGTGTCGTACGTGTAAGACTACAATTTCTCCATTATATCCAATGATGGAGCTTGCAACTGGAGTGTTATTTGTAGCTGCACCACTTATTATGGGGTGGAGCTTGGAACTTTTTGTTGCCTGGACGTTTATTTCACTGTTGGTGATCATCTTTGTTTCCGATATAAAATATATGATCATCCCTGACAAAGTGCTAATTGTGTTTGCGGTCTTGCTTTTAGCTGAGAGGCTTTTGTTATCTCCGTTAACGCCATGGTGGGATTCCTTGGTTGGAGCAACTGTTGGGATTGGAATGTTGATGTTCATTATATTAATTAGCAAAGGTGGCATGGGTGGTGGTGACATGAAGTTGTTTGGTGTCATTGGCATCGTGCTTGGTTGGAAGCTTGTGTTGCTTGCCTTTTTTCTATCTACACTTATTGGTACATTGCTTGCGATGATTGGATTAGTGATAGGGAAAGTCAAACGAGGACAACCTTTCCCATTTGGTCCATCAATTGTGATTGGCTCATTGATTACGTATTTTTACGGTGAACATATGATTTCATGGTATATCAATTTTATAGTTAACGGATTTTAGTTCGAGAGGAGGACAACCAAAATGGTATTTTCATTACTCACTGGCTCAAGCAGGCCAATCAGCATCATCATCAAAGATCATGTTATTCGATTTGTTGAATTGAAAAGCACGACTCCTCTCGTTATTCAACGCTCAGGAGAAAGAACATTACCAAACGGTTTGATTAAGGAAGGGAAAATCATCGACCGTGAAACGCTTGTGATGATTTTAGAAGAAGTCATCCAAGATTGGGGAATCAAAAACCGTAGAATTCAATTTATCGTGCCAGATTCCTATGTGGTCATCCGTAAAGTAGAAGTACCTCTTGATGTGATGGATGATGAAATTAGAGGGTATTTATATTATGAACTAGGCACTAGCATTCATCTTCCATTTGAAAATTCCGTTATTGATTATGCACTGATTGGAAAGAACGAAGAGAAAAAGTCGGTCATATTGTTTGCTTCCCCTGAAGAGGTTGTGACTGAATATACGGAATTATTTCAAGAAGTAAAGCTGAAGCCAGTTGTGGCTGATATTTCACCACTTAGCTTATACCGATTGTATTTCTTGAATGACCAATCCAGAAGTGATGAACGTTTATTGTTCGTACAGTTTGATGTTACTTCTGTTAATCTTAGTATTCTAGAAGATTATAAACCAATTTTTATGAGACATTTAGTTATGGAAGAGAGTGAAGTAGAGTCAAACGACTTAACATCACCATTACAGGATTATTACCGAGAAATTGAACGAGTGATGAGCTTCTATCAATTCTCGTTAAACAAAGGAAATCAACGTATTACGAAGGTGGTTGTTACGGGAGATCATCCAATGCTTCAGCAAATTGTGAAGGACATCTCATCACTTGTCGACCTTCCTGTTGAACCACTGCCAATACATGATTCAAGTGAATTATCAAACGGATTTCAGCTAGTTGTTGGACTAGCGTTAAAAGAGGTGTAACTCATGCTGATCGATATTAACCTACTACCACGGAAAGAAGCAAAAAATATTGCAAGCATCGTGTTACTAGCATCATTACTAATTATTGTGATCATCGCAGCCTCAGTTTATGTCATTCAGCAAAATGCAGTGAAGGAAGACATTGCGCAGCTTGAAACCACTCTGCAAGATAAGAAACTAAAGCGAGTAGAGTATGAGCAGCAACTGAAAAGCTTTGAAACATCTGAATCTGCTGTAAAGCTTAACTCAGCCATTGATTGGATGGAGGCGAGCTCCATTGATTCTGTTCCGATTTTAGAGCATTTAACGTCCTTATTACCTGAGAGAGGCTTTATTTTAATGTATCAATACAATGAAGATGGAAGTTTGCAGGTGTCTGTGCAATTTGATACATCAAGAGAATCTGCTTATTACTTAAAAGAATTACGAGATTCTACTTACTTCCAGGATGCTAAAATTGTAAGCTTGCTTACAAATCAAATTGAAGAAGAGAATGAAGTGATTTCTACAGAAGAAAAAGTCGGAAATGATAAATACATTCCGCGTTATGTTGCGATTTATGACTTAACGTTAAATACAACTACTTTGTTAGCTAACCAAAAGGGGGAGAACTAATGGTCCTCCAATTTACGAAAAAACAACTTATTTTACTAGTCTCTGGAATCGTTGTAATTGGCTTAATCTACTTTGGCGTGTACTATCTGACATCTTCAAAGTGGACAACGCAAAAGGAACTTCTTAGTTCCTCGATCAACGTTGAGGATCAGCAAATTGTTCAACTTGAAAAGAAGATCAAGTCTAGTGAAACAGAAACACTGGAAAGTACGCTTCACTTGCAGCGTAAGCTTCCTGTTGAACCGATTGTGGAGCAGCTAATTCTAGATTTAGAAAAAGCCGAAACTGTTTCGAAAAGCTTTATCTCAAGTATCAATTTTACCGAGGGATCCTTCGGTGATGAAAGTACACTTGAGCAATTTCAAGAGTTTCAGCAAAAGGATGAAGATCGCGTGGAGGATGTAACAGATGAATCAAAAGAGGAATCTAGTAAAACTCCAGAACAATCTGATTCAACACAGGAAGGAACTCAGGAATCTTCAGAACTCACGAGTTTAGGAATTGAGAAGCTGGAGTTAACACTAACGGTAGAATCTCCTTCATATTTTGAAATGAGAACCTTCTTAAATACAATTGAGAACTTAACAAGAATTGTCAGAGTGGAAGAGTTAACGTTTACTGGATTAGAAGAATTAACATCTCTTGACCAAACGGTTCAAACAGTAAAATATACTGTCGTTCTTTCGACATTTTATTATCCTGAGTTGGAAGATTTAAAGGACCAGCTGCCACAAATGGATACGCCAAAGCCTGCGGATAAGGTAAATCCTTTATCCAATTACACACCGAAAAAAGATGACAATTAAAAAATTTGACGAAAACCTTTCATAACAAGACGACAAATGTCTTGTTATTTTTTTTTGTCTATATGTTACAGTGGGGACAAGTATTCCTGAGAAATAACGACACAGGTAGGAGGTGTGACAATGGACAAGCAAAAAGTGACGATTAAAATTAATGGAAAAGAGCGGTCGTTTTATGAAACGACATCGGAGAATCAAATAGAAGAAACAAAGATCGTTCCTGATAGAACGGTTGAAAAAGATCATGAAACATTCAAGATGGTCGATATTGATGAAGTTCTCGCAAAAGAGGAAATCGCAGCCGCAAATCAAGAAGACGAAGATGAGTTTGATTGGGTGTTACCACAGCAGCCTGTTCGAGATCACACATTACATAGGGAAAGTATTGTTAATATTGATGATCTACGTAAAAAGAAAACACCGACAATTACATCCTTTAAAGTTGGAAGTACATTTAAGAAAAAAAATAAAGATTCATTTCCATTAAAAACACTTCTACTATCTATCATTTCTGCACTTGTCGTCGGTACGTGTTTTGGCATGGTCGTGCTTAGGATGTTTACAGGTGAGACGATTCCTGTTGCCACAAACCAAACTCAGCAGGTAGAAAAGGAAGCAACAGGGAAAGAGCCAAGTAACGAAGGAAAAGGTGCTGCAGACGTCCCAAAAGAATCATTTACGGTTCCTGCTTTAGATGTTTTCTTAGTACAAGGAGGCGCGTTCTCGAATGAAACGGCTGCAACACCTATACTAGAAGAAATCAAGAACAAGGGTTTTGCAGGGACGACGGTAAACATCAATGATAAACACTTCTTATTCCTAGGAATTGGATTTACTAAAGAGATGAGTACCGCAATGAGTATACCGTATAATGAACAAGGACAGGAAACCTATGTAAAGACTATTTCTACACCTGAAAAAAATGTATCAGATAACCCGGAAGTATTAAAGGCAAGACAACTATTTGATCAACTCCTAGCTTATACGACAAATAAATATGCTGCTACTCCACAAACAGTGGAGTGGTCAGACATCGGAAAGGCAATGGAAGGATTAAAAATTGCGGATGAAAAGACAACGTCTGCCTCCTTTATTGCAGCCGTAAAAGAAGCATATGAGAAAACAGCAAGCTACGAATCTAGTGGAGATATGAAAGATTTTTGGGGAGCACAACAAGCATTATTAACAAGTTATCAAGTCTACCAAAAATGGATTTCTGAGCAAGGGTAAAAGTCTCTAATTAAGTCATAAAAAGTTGGGAAGAAGCGAAAGATATACTGCTTCTTCCCATTTTTAGTTTGTCACAGAATGCTCTCGATTTGCTTAAAAAATGCAAAATACGGCGATACTAAATCTGTTTTTTAAAATTTGTAGAAATTGGTAGAGGATGGTATGATTATGGTGTATTGTATCTTCCTAAAAAAACCAAATAAAGTTAGGTGATGATATGCAACACCTCGTTTTAGCCTCTTCGTCTCCAAGACGAAAAGAACTGCTGACAAACCTCAGAATTCCTTTTGATATTTCGGCTAGCACGATTGAAGAGATCATTGATCCGTCTCATACACCAGAAGAAGTCGTTGTTTCACTTGCCTCACAAAAAGCTCTGGATGTAGCCAGGCACTATCCAGATTCCATAGTAGTGGGTGCAGACACCATTGTCGTGAGAGATCAGAACATTTTAGGTAAACCAAAGAACGAAGATGATGCCTTTCAAATGCTCTCTATGTTATCGAATGCGACACATCATGTTTTAACAGGTGTGGCACTTGTTAAGGGAGGTCACGTACATTCCTTTTATGTTGATACAGAAGTAACATTTTGGCCACTATCACAGGAAGACATAAAAAAATATATTCAAAGTAAAGAACCGTTTGATAAGGCTGGGTCCTATGGCATTCAAGGATTAGGAGCAGCATTTGTTAAGGAAATTAAAGGTGATTATTTCTCCGTTGTTGGTTTACCTGTTTCAACCTTAATTAGGGAGTTAAAGAAACTAGGTTTTGAACCATAGGAGGGAAATGTAGTTGGTACAAAGTTCTTCATTGATGATTAAAGATTTTCCGCAGGACGAAAGACCGAGAGAACGATTGCTCGTTGACGGACCGAAAAGCTTATCGAACCATGAGCTGCTTGCGATTCTGCTCAGAACAGGGTCAAAGGACGAATCTGTTCTGCAGCTCGCCAACCGTCTATTGAATCATTTCGAAGGATTACGCATGTTAAAGGATGCAACCATCGAAGAGCTTACGATGATGAAGGGAATTGGAAAAACAAAAGCCATTCAAATTATGGCCGCTGTTGAGTTAGGAAGAAGAATCGGGAATTTGCGCTATGATGAACGATATGTCATTCGTTCCCCAGAAGATGGAGCCAACTACGTAATGGAAGATATGCGTTTCTTAACGCAAGAGCATTTTGTTTGTCTCTATTTGAATACGAAAAATCAAGTTCTTCACAAACAAACGATTTTTATCGGAAGTTTAAACGCCTCCATTGTTCACCCCAGAGAAGTGTTTAAGGAAGCCTTTAGACGCTCGGCAGCCTCTATTATATGCATTCATAATCATCCGTCTGGAGACCCGGCTCCAAGTAAGGAAGACATTGAAGTAACCAAGCGGTTATCAGAATGTGGAAAAATTATTGGAATTGAATTACTCGATCATCTCATTATCGGAGATGGGAAATTTGTCAGTCTGAAAGAAAAAGGATATGTGTAGCACTATCCTTTTTGAGTCACATCATTTATAATACTCTTTGTGAGTTTTTTAACTAGTGAAAACTAGTCTGATACGTGACTACTCAACATATTGTTAGAAATAGAGCTTGTTCAAAAGGAATTTCTGACCATTTTGAACAAAGGTTAGAAGCATAGTCAGAAGCCTGATAGATAAAAGGTTAGAAAGGAAGATACATACATGATAGGTACAAGAGACCTTGGAATAGATTTAGGAACAGCCAATACGTTAGTATATGTAAAAGGAAAAGGGGTAGTTGTACGTGAACCGTCGGTGGTAGCAGTACAAACGAACTCCAAACACATTGTTGCCGTTGGTAATGATGCGAAAAACATGATTGGTCGTACGCCTGGAAACGTTATTGCAACAAGACCGATGAAAGACGGCGTTATTGCTGATTATGAAACAACAACAACAATGATGAAATATTACATGAAACAAGCGTTAAAAAATAAAAGCTTTTTCTCTGGAAAACCGTATGTCATGATTTGTGTGCCATCTGGTATTACAGAGGTTGAGGAACGTGCTGTGATTGAAGCGGCTAAACAGGCAGGCGCGAGAGAAGCTTTCACGATTGAAGAGCCGTTTGCTGCAGCAATCGGAGCAAACCTTCCAGTATGGGAACCAACAGGTAGTATGGTTGTTGATATCGGTGGAGGAACAACTGAAGTTGCGATTATTTCATTAGGCGGTATTGTAACAAGTGAATCGATTCGTATTGCCGGTGATGAAATGGACGATGCAATTATTCAATACATTAAGAAAAACTACAATCTTATGATCGGAGAACGTACAGCCGAGATGTTAAAGGTAGAAGCAGGTTCTGCTGGTTCACCTGATGGAATTGATGACATTGATATACGTGGACGAGACCTGTTAACTGGATTACCTAAAACGATTGCCATTTCTGCAAATGAAGTAGCAGATGCGCTAAAGGATACAGTAACTGCCATTGTTGAAGCAGTGAAGGTAACTCTAGAAAAAACACCACCGGAGCTGGCGGCTGATATTATGGACCGTGGAATCGTATTAACGGGTGGCGGTGCATTACTTCGAAACTTAGACAAAGTAATTAGTGAGGAAACAAGCATGCCTGTACTTGTTGCAGAGAATCCGCTTGACTGTGTTGCCATCGGAACAGGAAAATCATTAGATAACATCGATCTATTTAAGAATAAAGCAAAATATTCAAACCGTAGATACTAACCGATGGACCTAAGAAGATGTTCTTAGGTCTTTCTTCGGTAAAACCTATAGAGTTTCTCCAAAGAAAGTACATAATTTAACTAAAATAGAGCCTACTAAATAGAGAGAATTAACTGTGCAAAGAGGGTGAGGATCATGCCACAGTTCTTTTTAAACAAGCGGCTTATCATTTTATTAGTCAGTATCATTATTTTAGTGGCATTGATTGGCTTTTCAATAAATGATAGAGAAAAATTAACATGGCCGGAGCAGTTTATTAAAGATTCGATGGGATGGGTTGGAGGAGTATTTCATTATCCAGCGCTAGGAGTAAAAGAGTTTGTTGAAAATGTTCAAAATTTAGAAGACACCTATAAAGAAAATAAGGAACTAAAAGCTAAATTAGAAGAATATGTGGAATTATCAGTGAAGGCAAGATCTCTTGAAGATGAAAATGAAAAGCTGAGAGCGCTGCTTGATAAACCAGAAAGTATTCGAGAATATAAAGAAATTCATGCCACAGTTATTGCAAGAAATCCAGATCGATGGCATGAAATGTTGACACTTAATAGAGGCAGCAATCATGGAGTCGGAGTCAATATGGCTGTCATTACGTCTGATGGATTTGTAGGTAAAGTGAAATATGTATCACCTTTCACATCCACCATTCAGCTGCTGAGTGCACCAGACCGTACAAACCGGATATCTGCTATTATTCAAGGAAAGACCAATACCTTTGGATTAATTGAGGGCTTTGATGAAGCACGAGAATCTCTCATCTTTAAACGCATTCCATATGACGCAGAAGTGAAGGAAGGAGAAATTGTCATCTCCTCCGGAAAAGGCGGCGTCTTCCCAGAAGGGTTAATTATCGGAACCGTTACAGAAATTTTTCCATCAGAAGACGGACTTACAAAGTCGGCATACGTGAAACCTGCTGCAAATCTATATGACATTGATCATGTCATTGTCGTTGACCGTACAATGCCGGGAGCAGAGGATATTAAAGAAAGTGAAGAAGAGGGGGAAGAGAATTGAGGAAATGGTTCCTTCCCACTCTAGCTTTTTTTTGTTTTATTTTCGAGAGTGTATTTGTATCAGTCTTACCTTCTGAGATTTTTGGTATGGAACGAATTCTCGTTCCTCGATTTGTGTTAATAATTGTTGGGTTTGTTGCCATGTTTACAAAGGCACGAACAGGTATGATTTACGGAGTGGTTCTTGGTTTGTTTTATGACTTACTTTATACAAACTTAATTGGTGTCTATATGTTTGGATTTACTTTGTTAGCTTACGTTGTTGCCTGGATGAGTAAGTTTGTACAAGTTAATACTTTTACTGTCACCATCATTAGTTTA
Organism: Bacillus sp. BGMRC 2118; assembly: GCA_008364785.1. GTDB lineage: Bacteria > Bacillota > Bacilli > Bacillales > SA4 > Bacillus_BS. The sequence continues at coordinate 312,916 of VTTJ01000002.1, forward strand.
TTCATGATCACCTTACTGGACTTCTATGTGTACGGCATTCAATATTTATTAGGAAATACATCCATTGGTGTATCAGAGTTTTTACTCATTCGTTTATTCCCAACGTTAATTTTGAACTTGGCGTTCGTCATCTTTTTATTTGTCCCATTAAGACGACAATTTTTTAAAATTATTGATACAAATACCGATTCGTGATGTACAATTAAACTTGGCTGGCACTTAATGAAGACAATAGTGCCAGCCAAGTTTTTCTTAGTAAAGGAAATACAATAAAGACAAACCCAATACCTAGGACTCATGACCTTGTGTAATCCATGTCCTTTCGATTTTCTATGAAAGAAAGACAATTTGCTACGAAAAATGAGCAGATAAATGGTATAGTTATAGTATAGAAAGTCTCTGGAATGGTACGTTTTGAAAAAGATTTTCGAATAGGAAAAGAAGGAAAATCAAATGCTCCTGTCGAATTTCTACTATATGAGGTGAGCGTAAGTGAAAGGCAGTAAGCAGCAATTTGTCACAATAAAAGGAACGAAAGATGGCTTAACGTTACATCTCGATGATCGTTGTTCTTTTCAAGAGCTTATAACGGAGATTGAGGAAAAGCTGTCAGGAAATCAACATATACAGCAAGATAGTCCTCTTATCACAGTTCATGTAAAGGTAGGAATGCGTTACATAACAAAAAATGAAGAGGAATTGCTTAGAACGTTAATACGTAAGCAGAAAAACTTAGTAGTTGGATCTATTGAATCTGAAGTTATAACAAAAGCAGAGGCGCAGGAGCTTAAGAAGCAATCTGAAATTACAACAGTTTGCAGAATGGTCCGTTCTGGACAAGTGCTTGAAGTGCCAGGAGATTTATTACTCATAGGAGATGTGAATCCCGGTGGAACCGTAATGGCTGGTGGTAATATATTTGTCATGGGATCACTTCGTGGACATGCCTATGCAGGAATTCATGGAGATACAGACTCGGTAGTCGTTGCATCTGTCATGAAGCCAACAGGATTGAAAATTGGGGAAATTTTAAATAGAGCACATGAATTCCAGGCAGATGAAAGCAATGACATGGAATGTGCGTATATAAATGAGGAAAATAGAATCATCATAGATCGTTTACAGGTTTTATCTCATCTAAGACCAAATTTAACGAGATTAGAGAGGGGAATTTAGCGTGGGAGAGGCAATTGTTATAACATCTGGAAAAGGCGGCGTAGGTAAAACGACAACATCTGCAAATATTGGTACTGCGCTTGCTCTTTCAGGTAAACGTGTTTGTTTAGTTGATACAGATATCGGCTTACGTAATTTAGATGTCGTCATGGGACTTGAAAATCGAATTATTTATGATTTAGTTGATGTCATTAATGGACGTTGTAAAACACACCAAGCGTTAATTAAAGATAAAAGATTTGAGTGCTTATACTTATTACCTGCAGCCCAAACTGTAGATAAAACAGCAGTTCAGCCGGAGCAAATGAAAAAGCTTATTACAGAACTGAAGCAGGACTATGATTATGTTATTATTGATTGCCCGGCAGGAATTGAACAAGGCTTTAAAAACGCAGTTGCCGGTGCAGATAAAGCCATTGTTGTCACAACACCGGAAATTTCTTCTGTTCGTGATGCTGACAGAATTATTGGTTTATTAGAAAGAGAATCGATTGAACCGCCAAAACTAGTGATTAACCGTATTCGTAACCACATGATGAAAACAGGTGAAATGCTGGATGTCGATGAAATTCTATCCGTCTTAGCCATTGATCTGCTAGGCATTGTAGCAGATGACGACAGTGTAATTCGTGCGTCTAACAGCGGAGAACCAATTGCCCTAGATCCATCAAGTAAAGCATCACTAGCCTACCGAAATATTGCCAGACGAATTTTAGGTGAATCTGTTCCTCTTCAAGTATTAGATGAAGAAAAGGGAGTTTTCACAAAGGTAAAAAAATTCTTCGGGATTAGATAATGGACGTTCAAAAGCTATCCGTAAATTGGATAGCTTTTTTAGTGTTGTCTATTTTCATATAGGTTGTTGATTTTCGAATGTGACAAGGAATACGTTAGTATAACGTTTTGGGGCAGCTATTCTTCAAAGTCATGAATTCTACTTGTTTACTATCTATAAAAGGTGAATTTTTTGGTTTAAAAGCAAAATGTTTACGAAAAGCACCTTAGTGTAAGCAAATAATTTCCCAAAAACAAAGATTTTTCAGTATAATAAAGAAGTAACTAAATAAAGATCTATCTTCGGGGCAGGGTGAAATTCCCGATCGGCGGTAATAAGAAGCATTCTTTAAGCCCGCGAGCCTTTTAGGCAGGATTTGGTGCAATTCCAAAGCCGACAGTATAGTCTGGATGGGAGAAGATGGAGGTTTTGCAGACGTTCAAAAAATTATCAGTTAAGAACGTTTATTAAAGCTGCCTTCTAACTCCCTCATTAAATTGAGGGAGTTTATTTGTTGCTGCATTGCAATAGTCGCGCAGTATTGACGTAAACATTCACTACAGGTAGGATACACTCTGCGAACCTCTCTTCCTAACGTGATGGATCAACGGAGGAGAGACACAATGATAAAGACAGAAAGATTTAACGTAAGGACCCTTGTTTCAATTGGAATGCTGAGCAGTATTTCGTATTTGTTAATGCTGCTGAATTTTCCACTGCCGCTATTCCCTAATTTTTTGTTTATCGATTTTAGTGATATTCCAGCACTAATAGCAACCATTATGTTTGGTCCGCTTGCAGGAATCATCGTTGTCTTATTAAAGAATGTGATAAACTTTTTAATGTTGGGAAGTCCAACTGGTGTACCTGTTGGTCATATTGCAAACTTTTTAGCCGGCACGATATTTATTTTGCCAACCTACTTTGTCTATAAAAAAATAGGTGAGAAAAAAGGACTAATGATCGCACTTGGTGTTGGAACAATCGTTATGTCAGTTGTTATGAGTATTTTAAACTATTTTCTAATTCTACCAGCCTATACGTACTTCTTACAGGCGCCGGATATGAGAAACTTAGTCGTACCTGCTATTTTTCCGTTTAACCTTATTAAAGGTGTGCTGATGTCATCTGTATTTATCCTTGTGTTTGTCAGAATAAAAGGCTGGATTACTAGATTTGCATAAACCTTTACGAGCTCCCGATTATTCGGGGGCTTTTTAATTTAGTAGTACTCAAGGTTTGATGCCGTTCTGTACATAATTTGAATTCATTCACCTCAATAACTGCTATGGACGTCTATTATTTCGGCGAGTTGAAACTTAATTCGGCGACGTAGTCCTATTTCAATCAATATTTGACAAAATTCAACGAAACTGAAACGTTTTCCGACGAAAGTTAAGGGGGATTCGGCGAAATTCAGTTGCGATTCGGCGATATCATATTTATCCGGCGAACTGAAGTTGTAATCGGCGAAGCTACCATCTTTTCGGCGAACTCTCCAATGTAACAGCACAAGCATAGAAAAGCTTAGTAAAAATAACTCATGCATTCCTCCTGTTTCTTGCATATATCCTCCGGACAAGTCATAAGATGTACAAACTCTACTTTAAGGAATGATGAAAATGAGTAAACGTGCGGATGATATTCGGAAGCGTATAGCAATGCGGAAAAAGGAACGCGGTCAGCTTTCCTCTCATAAGAAGTCCAGACCTGTTTCTACATATCTTGCTAGTGATGAGGAAAAGTACGGTGTGTCTCCATTTGATTCGTATGAAGGAGGAGGAGAGTCGTCACATCCTCTATTTAGTAAAGAGTGGTTTATGTTTAAGGTACTAGCCGCAGCGGCTTTACTACTGGTGGTCGCTATTATGTACAGAGATGGTTCAGCTCGATTTGAACCAGCACGTGATTTTGTATCAAAAACAATGGAAAGTGAATTTCAGTTTGCAGCTGTTACATCTTGGTATGAAGATCAATTTGGAAAGCCGTTATCACTCCTTCCAACAAAGGTAAAAGAAACAACCGAAAAGACAGTACCAGTTGAAAATTACGCAGTTCCGGCATCCGGTAGAGTACTAGAAGGTTTTGAGAAAAACGGACAAGGAATCATGGTAGAGACTGGGACAAATTCAACTGTGACAGCAATAAATGAAGGAATGATTACATTTATTGGTCAAAAGGATGAAATTGAAGGCATTACGGTTGTCGTCCAGCACAGTGATAAATCGGAATCCTGGTATGGAAACCTGGAAACATCGGATGTGAAATTATATGACTTCGTGGAACAGAAGACGAAAATAGGAACTGCAACATCTAATGAAAATGGAGTGAACGGAACATTCTATTTTGCTATAAAAAAAGGGGATAGCTTTATTGACCCAATTCAGGTGATTGACTTTGAATAAAGCATTAACAGGGTTACTACAAAAGTTTTCTATTCACCCGTTATTTTGGGTGATTATCGGAATTAGCATTATTACTGCCCACTTCAAAGAACTGCTTATTGTATTTTGTATTGTGTTAATTCATGAACTGGGTCATGCAAGTATGGCCCTTTTTTTTAGGTTTAGAATTAAGAAAATTCAATTGCTTCCATTTGGGGGAGTAGTAGAATTAGATGAACATGGAAACCGTCCGTTGAAAGAAGAGCTGCTCGTCATCCTAGCAGGACCAGTGCAGCATATTTGGATGATGGGCCTTGGTTTCTTCTTGCATGAAATGAATCTTCTATCAACTACCTATTATGAGCTATTTATTTATCATAATCTTGTGATTTTATTGTTCAATCTCCTCCCGATCTGGCCATTAGACGGAGGGAAGCTATTATTTTTACTTTTCTCTTATTATATGTCGTTTTCAAAAGCTCATCGCTTTACCATCATCACTTCTATTGGTTTACTCATCCTGTTTGCTGGTGTTTCATTCACAATTGAACCGCTACAATTGAATTTATGGGTCATTTTCTTATTTCTCGTTATTTCCCTTTATCATGAATGGAAGCAAAGTAACTTTGTGTACGTCCGATTTTTACTAGAGAGGTATTATGGCAATAATCGTAAGATCTCTAGGCTTAAGCCCATTCTTGTGAAAGAAGCAGATGAAATTATGGATGTATTAAGCAAATTTTATCGAGGATATAAGCACCACATTGTCATTATGGAAAACAATAAGAAACGGTTTGAACTTGATGAAAATGAATTGCTTCATGCGTATTTTGCTGAAAAGCTTACATCTTCTAAGATGAAGGACTTCATACACGAATATTGACTTCCACGTCAAAGAACCAGTAAAGTGATAGTAATGACAGTAGAAATAAGTGGTGATTGACGTGAACAGAACTGTAATAATGAACTTACTCACAACAGAAAAAAGAATTGCCGTCTTAGAAAATGCTAAGGCGGCTGAATTTTATTTTAGCCATCCTGCCTCAGAAGATTTAACAGGGAATATATATGTAGGCAGGGTTACAAAAGTATTACCAGGCATGCAGGCTGCATTTGTTGATATTGGTCTTGAGAAAAATGGATTTCTTCACCGAGACCAGCTCATCACTTATCACACAAACTCATTACAGACCAAAAAGGAAAGAAGCATTAGTGAGTTTGTGCGTGAGGGAGAAAAGCTTCTTGTCCAGGTAGAGAAAAATCCAGTCGGAACGAAAGGACCGAAGCTTACGAATATCATTGAAATAGCAGGTAATTCCATCATTTATATGCCTAATGGAAATTATGTAGCCATCTCTAAGAAAATGAAAAATGAAGAAGCAAGAAGTTATTGGAGGAAGCAGATTCTTACACTGTTACAAAGTCCTGAAGGCATTGTGGCACGGACGTCAATTGAAAATTGTACGATGGAGGATGTTAGGCAAGAACTGGACAGGCTTCGAAGTGTATTTACTGAAATCTCCGAAAGAGAGCAGGATAGTAAAGTTCCCGCACTTTTACATACATCTGAGCATTTATCTGAAAAATATATAAAGTCACTTGGTCTTGAAACAGTTCAGGAAGTAATAGTTGATACAAGTCATGATTTTCTTAAGCTGAAAAATGCTTATCCTAGTATTCAGGTGAAGTACTATAATGGGAAGGAAAATATATTTAACCATTATTCAATAGAAGCAGAACTCGATCGCTTATCGAAAAAAATAGTCTGGCTTCCTAACGGTTCATACTTAATTATTGAACATACAGAAGCGATGACCGTGATTGATGTGAATACGGGGAAGTTTACAGGAAAGACAAACTTGAAAGATACCGTGTTGATAACGAATGAGCAGGCAGTTATAGAAATCGCCAGACAGCTTCGACTTCGTGATATTGGTGGAATGATTCTAATTGATTTAATTGATATGAAGGGAAAAGAAGAACGTACTAAAATACTCAGGGCCCTTTCAAAACAGTTAAAGAAAGACCGTACGCGAACAGTTGTGTATGGCTTTACCCAGCTAGGGATAGTAGAGATGACAAGAAAACGTGTAAGAGAAAATGTATTGGATCAAGTGACTGAGACATGTCAGACATGTGGAAATGGTCATGTGCAATCGAAAGATACATTAGTGTATAAACTTGAAAGAGAACTGATGGAATTGAGAGGAAACGATGCAGAGGGAATTTGGGTTGAGGCAACGTTTCATCTAGTGGAGAAGTTAAAAGAAACTCAAATGATTGAATCACTTGAAGACACACTGCAAATGAAACTGTATCTTTCAGAAATGAAAGATGCAAAACCAAATTACTATATTCGCCACATTGGACACATAAAAGATATCGAGAAACGAATGAAAACCAGTTGACTATCATAATATGATATGTTAACATTTTCATGTTGGACTTGTAGCGCACCATTGCTACAACCGCGCAGATCAGGTATTCGTAATTATGTAATTTTACATAAACCTGTGATGGCGAGTCTTAACTTATATGAGGAGGTGCAAATATGTACGCAATTATCGAAACTGGTGGTAAGCAAATTAAAGTTGAAGCAGGTCAAGCGGTATACATCGAAAAGGTGAACGCTACTGAAGGCGAAACTGTAACTTTTGACAAAGTTCTTTTCGTAGGTGGAGACAACGTTAAGGTTGGTAGCCCATTAGTTGCAGGAGCTACTGTAACTGGTAAGGTTGAAAAGCAAGGCCGTGGAAAGAAGATTATTGTCTTCAAATACAAGGCTAAGAAAAACAACCGTAAAAAGCAAGGTCACCGTCAACCTTACACTAAAGTTGTAATCGAAGCAATCAACGCATAAGATTATGATTTACATTGACATCACCCGAACAGATAAAGGCTTGATTGAAAACATTACGATGTCAGGTCATGCTGAATATGATGTACCGGGAAAAGATATTGTTTGTGCAGGTGTATCAGCGGTTGCAATAGGATCCATTAATGCAATTGAAGCATTATGTGGTGTTGAATTGCCTGTTGCTTTGGATAATGGTTTTCTTGATATCACGATTCCATCCTCATTGGATGAATCAGTATCAAATAAAGTCCAATTATTACTGGAAAGTATGCTTGTATCTTTTAGAACAATTGAAACAGACTATTCGGAATATGTAGATATTCTTGAAAAAGAAATAGAAGATTAATACCTATAATAGGAGGTGGAATGAATGTTAAGATTAGACCTTCAGTTATTCGCATCTAAAAAGGGAGTAGGTTCTACTAAGAACGGACGTGACTCTCGTTCAAAGCGTCTTGGTGCTAAGCGTGCTGACGGACAACATGTATCAGGTGGTTCAATCCTTTACCGTCAACGTGGAACTAAGATTTATCCAGGTGTAAACGTTGGTATTGGTGGAGACGATACACTTTTTGCAAAAGTTGATGGAGTGGTTAAGTTCGAACGTCTTGGCCGTGACCGTAAGCAAGTAAGTGTTTACCCTGCTGCACAAGAAGCATAAGGTGAAATGATAAAGCTCTAGCCTGTTTAGGTTAGAGCTTTATTTTTTGTAAGGCTGTATAAACTTATTGCCTAGAGTACTTGCTGCATTAGTTTCTCTTAGCCTCCTGGAAAAAACTGTTTACGTATCACAGAGACAGTATGGTATAGTAGATGAATCATGTTATAATTATCACATTACATATACTCGAAATTTTGAAAATAATGTGGCATTGCCTATTAAGTAAGGAGTGTGACCATGAAAGAATGGAATGTAGTGGATGTGCTGCGTCACTCTCGTCATGATTGGTTAAATAAACTTCAATTAATAAAAGCAAACATCGATTTAAATCGAATTGACCGTGTGAAGGATATTATAGAAGAAATTGTAATTGAAACTCAAAATGAAGCGAAATTAACGAACCTACAGCTGGACAAGTTTGCAGGTTTTTTAATGACCTACAATTGGGAATGTCATAATTTCTCCTTTGAGTTTGAAGTATTAGGAAACGCGATAAATCTCTCCAGCTACGATGAACAACTTGTTACGTGGTGTGATGAGTTTTTTATAGTATTAGATGAATCCGTACTAAACGCCGGTGAAAATCATTTAAGTCTCTCAATCGATACAGAGGCTTCAGATGTTCGTTTCTTTTTTGATTTTAGTGGCACAATAACAAATAGTAGGAGACTTCAAGACTGGTTACAGTCTTATGTCCCAAATCATATACCTAACCTTACTGAGTATTCAGTAAGTGAGCAGGAATTATCAATTGAATTATCAATTGTAAGCGAAAAATAAAATTGAATTAAATAAGTATAAAGTGTGGTGTTTATATGTTTGTCGATCAGGTCAAGATTTATGTTAAAGGCGGAGACGGCGGGAATGGGATTGTTGCATACCGCCGCGAGAAATATATTCCGAAAGGCGGTCCTGCCGGAGGTGACGGAGGTAAAGGTGCTGACGTTATCTTTGAAGTAGAAGAAGGCCTACGTACTCTTATGGATTTTCGTTTTAAAAAGCATTTTAAAGCGAATCGTGGAGAACATGGAATGTCAAAAAATCAGCATGGGAAAAATGCTGAACCAATGGTAGTAAAAGTTCCTCCTGGCACAGTTGTGATTGATGAGGCAACGAATAATGTCATTGCCGATTTAGTTCAACATGGTCAACGTGCAGTTATTGCGAAAGGTGGACGTGGTGGAAGAGGAAACTCACGTTTTGCTTCTCCAACCAACCCTGCACCGGAAATCGCAGAAAATGGTGAACCAGGTCAAGAACGAAATGTTATCTTGGAATTAAAGGTTT